>JBEKTX010000022.1:0-22320 GCA_049515615.1 Spirochaetia bacterium | reverse complement strand
GGTTCCTCCTTTGACTGGCCGAACGTGTTGGGTAAACCGTTTGGGTCCAATCATGGGTCAGGAACCCGCTTTTTTCACCTTTGAAACCTACCAGGCGGAAATACGTCCGGATCGGAAAAACGTCAAAAGCGCAGAAAGGTTGCGCTTTTTGCGGTTTTCGCAATGTCTGGGGATGGTCCGTGCTGGATTGCGGGCCTTTGCGGAGAAGCGGCCCTTGGACGCCCCGCGATCTTCATATAGGATAAGGACATGACACGCGGCGGCAAATCCGCCTTCGGCGGCGGGGATACGGCCTTCAACGTCGGGCTCGTGCAGATGGCGCCGACTCCCGACTCCCGGCTGAACCTCGAACGGGCCGTCCACCTCGTCGGGGAGGCCGCCGATGCCGGGGCGCAGGTCGTATGCCTGCCCGAGCTATTCCGCTCCCACTACTTCTGCCAGAACGAGGACGCGGGGTCGTTCAACCTGGCGGAAACCATTCCCGGCCCCTCCACGGAGGCGCTCGGGAAGGTCGCCCGAGAGAAGAAACTCACCGTGATCGTTCCTCTTTTCGAGAAGCGAGCCCCCGGCCTGTATCACAACAGCGCCGCGGTTATCGGCGCGGACGGGGAGATCATCGGCATCTACCGCAAGATGCACATCCCGGACGACCCGGGGTACTACGAGAAGTTCTATTTCACGCCGGGGGACCTGGGGTTCCTGTCCTTTGACACGCCCGTGGGGCGCATCGGTACGCTCATCTGCTGGGACCAGTGGTTCCCCGAGGCGGCACGGCTCACGGCGCTGCAGGGCGCGGGCATCCTTTTCTACCCGACGGCTATCGGTTGGCATCCCCGCGAGAAAGCCTCCCTCGGCGCGCAGCAGCGGGACGCCTGGATGACCGTCCAGCGCAGCCACGCTATAGCCAACGGCGTGTATGTCGCTGCGGTCAACCGGGTGGGGCTGGAAGATGCGGGCATCGAGTTCTGGGGCGGATCCTTTCTCGCCGATCCCTTTGGCGTGGTAATCGCGTCGGCGAAGACCGATCAGGAAGAGGTCGTGATCGGCAGGGTCGAACCGGCGCGCATCGAGGAGGTCCGGCGCGGCTGGCCTTTCCTGCGGGATCGGCGTGTCGACGCGTACGCGGGAATCGAGAAGAGATACATCGAGGGAGAATGATCGCTCCTGAGCTTCGGATGCCGGCCGAGTGGGAGCCTCATGCCGCCACCTGGATCGCCTGGCCGCACAACCGCGGCGACTGGCCGGGAAAGTTTGCCCCGGTCCCATGGGTTTTCGCCGAGATCGTGCGGCGGATCCTTCCGCACGAGAAGGTGCGCATCTTGGTGAACTCTGAAGTCGACGAAGCGAAAGTGCGGCGTGTCCTGCAGCTCTCGGGAGCGCTCTCCCGCGACGTGCAGTGTCTTCCTATCCCGACCAACCGCACATGGGCGCGTGACTTCGGGCCGATCTATGTCCGCCGCGGGCAGCCCACAGCGGCCCTTGTGATTGCAGGGTTCGGATTCAACGCGTGGGCAAAGTACCCTGACTGGCAGCTTGACTCCAAGGTGGGCCGGAGAATTGCGAAGGCAACCGGTTGCCCGTTCGTTCCGGTGATCTTCCGCGGCAGGAGGTTCGTGCTCGAGGGGGGGAGCATCGATGTGAATGGCCGCGGGAGCCTGCTCACGACGGAGGAATGTCTCCTCGACGGGAAAATCCAGGCGCGCAATCCGGGCGTCGACCGGGAGGACGTCGAGGGCGTGCTGAAACAGGCTCTTGGCGCCACTCGCGTGCTGTGGCTCGCCCGGGGAATTGCGGGTGACGACACGCACGGCCACGTCGATGACCTGTGCAGATTCGCGGGCCCGAGGACCATCGTGCTCTGCCGCGAACCGGATCCTGCCGACGAAAACCACCGGCCGCTCGAAGAGAACAGGGAGAGGTTGGAAGGATTCCGCCTGCAGGACGGCTCGCGGCCCGAGATCGCCTTCATCCCCATGCCGTCGCCTCTCTTCCACGCGGGCCAGCGCCTGCCGGCGAGCTATGCGAACTTCTACATCGCCAACGGCACCGTCCTCGTTCCAACCTTCAACGATCCGAACGACCGTCAGGCGCTCGGCATCATCGCCGATCTCTTCCCCGGGCGCATTGTCGTCGGGATCCACGCGGTGGATCTTGTCTGGGGCCTGGGCACCCTGCACTGCCTTACCCAGCAGGAACCCGTGGGCGCGCCGCCCGGTCCCACGGCAGCCGTCTGAGTCAGGATCCCAGCTTCGGCGCGTGTTCGAGGACGTCGATCCTGCTGCCGTCATCAAGGCCCCATCCCGTTTCTCTCTGACGCGCGCCGGTGAATCTGATTCCGTCTCCGCGCGCCAGCGTGAAGAAGCCCCTGATGCCGGCGGCCCGGCAATTCCGCGGGGCGGACAGCGCGAACCTGCCCATCGGCCCGCAGACAAGATAGCGGACCCGCCCGCTTTTTGACAGAAGCGGCTCGGAGACGACGCGGTAGAGTCCTCCGTCAGGGGGAAAAGCCGCGGGCGGGACCGTTGCTTCAATCCCCGCCCTTTCCCTCTTTCGCAGGATGAACCACGCCATCTTCAAGGTTTCACGGCCGATACGCGCCGCGTGCGCCAGGCGCACGGCCTCGGCCGGCGGCCGCCACTCGAACTCACCGTGGCACGTGCCATCGGGAAGCGCCGGGCAGGCCTGCTGCCAGATGCAGGGCTTCTCGACGGAGAACCCGGCATCCACCAGCCCATCGCGCACGCGGATGGCCTCCTGCGCAGCGCTCATCAGAGCGGGCTCAATGATCAGGATTCTCCCCCCCGGTGCGAGCTCGCCGCCGAGCTTCCTCACCAGCGCGATTCGAAGCGCTATTCGATCGGGATGCCCCGACCAGAGCTCGTTCAACGTGTGGCCCACGGCGATCAGGTCGTAGGGGCCCCGCGGCAGCCCCGAGCTTTTCCGGGCATCCCATTGCTGCGTGGAAAGCTCATGCCCGCGGTCCCGCGCGATCCGTCGGGCGAGGGCGAGCGCCGCCGCGCTCCTGTCGCACGCGGTGACATTCACGGCCCCTGAGTCCAGCAGCGCGAGGGAGATCGGCCCCGGTCCTGCGCCGAGGTCGAGAGCGGATCCTGGCGCCGCCGGAGTCGGCGTCCGCATCGCCAGGCAGAGCAGTGCCTGGGCATAGGAGATCGGCCAGAAATGCAGCAGGTAGGCGCCGAGGAGGGCGGGGTCGCTGAGGTATCGCTCGCCGGCAAGGGCTCTTTCGCCGGTAAGTCCACGGGAGAGCTCCCTTACTTTTTGAGAGACGGTGTACAGCTCCTCGCGTGAAAGGGCCGCTGCTCCCGGCGTCCGAATGCCGGCGCTCCGCGCGACGCTCGACCTCCAGACGGCGAGGAGCGTGTCGTACAGATCGTGGGGAAGCTCGAGGCGCGACGTGCACCAGAAATAGCCGTGCCCGCCATCCCTGTCAAGACCGGCACCCGCTCGTCCCCGACCTTGGATCACTACACAATGGAGGTCGTCGTAGTACAATGGGTGTCATGATTTCCAGATTCCCAACTCTTCTGATCGCGGCACTCAACCTTTGCGCTGCCCGTCTGTCCGCGGATGGGACGGAGGCCGCCCGTCCGCGTCCCGTCGTGGCAGTCGTGCTCTCGGGCGGAGCGGCGCTTGGTTTCGCGCACGTCGGCGTCCTCAAGGTGATCGAGGAGGCGGGAATACCCATCGACATCGTTGTCGGTGCGAGCATGGGCGCCATCGTCGGAGGGTTGTATGCGGCCGGCTACTCCCCCTCGGACATGGCGAGAATCAGCCGCGGGGTCGACTGGCAGGCCGCGTTCGACGACGCGCTGGCCGATTCACCGTACAGCTTCCGCGAAAGGGAACTGTCTCGACGTTTTCCCTTTTCTCTTGCTCTCAATTCCGGAGGCCTCCTGGCAGGAAGGGGCTTGTTCGGCGCACAGTCGATCACGACGCTCCTGGAGCTTCTGACCCTCAACGTTTCGAACATCGACGACTTTGATCTTCTTCCCCGCCGCTTCCGCGCGGTCGCCGCGGACATCGCGACCGGCGAGCAGGTCGTCTTGAAGAGAGGCAGTCTTGCCGATGCAATGAGGGCAAGCGCCACCATCCCGCTCCTGTTCAAGCCGTACGAGCTCGATGGGCGCGCCCTGGTTGACGGGGGCATCGTCAACCGCCTGCCGACCGACATTGCGCGCGACATGGGCGCCGACATCATCATCGCCGTTGACGTGGGTGAAAGCCGGGCCCGCGCTGCCGGTGAGCGGCTCACAACTGTCGACATGCTTGGGCAGATCAGCAGAGTCCTCACCCAGCAGAACTCGGCGGCGCGGCGGGCGCTGGCTGACCTCGTGATCAGCCCCGATCTTTCAGGATTCCAGAGAACGGATTTCTACAAGGCTGCCGGGATCATCAGGCGGGGGGAAGAGCAGGCACGACGCTCCATGACGGAGCTGGAGGCCATCGCCCGGAGAATCGCGGCGACCAGGGCCCTCGAGCCGCGGGGAGACCGCGTGGGCCCGTATCTCACCTCCTCCACGCCGCCGGTTGCGCAGACTCTTCTGATCACGGGAACATCCGCCGAGAATGAGCAGGTCGTCCGCCGGGTATTCTCGCCCTTGTTGAACGTTCCCCTTTCTCCCCCGCGGCTCCAGGCGGCGATGAACGACGCATATCAGTCCGGAAGATTCGAAGAGATCCGCGTCCTTGTGGCACCCCGCAATGGGGCTTCCGACCTCGTGGTCAGCACCGTTCCGGTCGCTCCGGCAAAGGCGTCCGCCCTGCTCGGGCTGAGCTACCAGGGCGACCTGTCGCAGACGCTGGCCAACTCACTGGTCATCACGCCGGGGATCATCGTGCGAGATCTCTCGGGGAAGGGTTCCCAGCTCATTGTCGATGCGCACCTCGTGGACACCCTCGGCGCCGGCACGGAGTACTTCCAACCCTTGGGGAGCGGCCTGTTCGTGGACGGCTACGCCGATTATTTCTTCGACAAGGACATTTTCCTCAAGAATGACATCGCGCAGGTGGGCCGGGTAGACCGAGGTCCCACGGCGGGAGCCTGGACGGGCTTCGTGCTCGGTCAGACCGGCGAAGTCAAAGCAGGCCTCGACTGGAACGCCGAACACTACATCGACCCGGAACACCCGGTGGCCGTCGACTCCAGCGCCTCCGTCGCGCGATTTCTCTTCGCCGTCGACACCAGGCCGGCAAGAGTCTTCCCTGTCCGCGGGCTCGCTCTCGCCCTCGGTTATGACCAGGCGTTCCCCGCCCTCGGGGGGAGCGAGGAATACAAAAAACTTTCACTCGACGCGGCGGCCGCAATTCAACTCTTCCGTGGCTTCACCCTTGGCCTCACCTTCTCCGGTGGCACCGACTTCACTCTTTCCGGCGCTTCCTCCGGCGCACTGGGCCCCGCGGACGCCTTCAGCCTTCGGACAGAATCGGAGTTCCGAGGCTTCGAAGAGTGGGAAATCCGCGGTTCTCACAAAGTGGCCGCGGGACTCGACCTCCAGCTCAGTCTGCCCGGCCTCAACCGGGTGATGGGCACCGACTTCTACCTCCTGGGAAATCTCAGCGCGGGAAACTGCTGGACGGACCTCCCGCAGTCCAGCCAGGCCCTCTCGCTGCGCTACGGAGCAAGCCTCGGACTGGGCGCCCGCATCCAGAGCAATTTCGAGGTGGCTGCCCGTGTGTGCGCTATCGACTCGGGCCGCGTGCAGATTTCGGTGGACGTGGGACCATTCGCCGTGGATGACGTCGCGGGGCCGCTCCAGTGAGCGCCGGGTCGATTGGAAACGGCATCAAGAGCTGATCGCCGATCCGGAGAATCCGAACAGCCGCCGCTCCTTGATGACCCGCGCCACGACCTCGGGTACGTGAGTCTCCCACGAGTCTTTCCCCGTCCGAATCATCGCCAGGACGTCGCGCGGGAGAACGGCCGAATCGATACCGGGCCCGGGCACGATCGAGACAACGCGGCCGTTCTCCCTCATGTGCGCGTACAGGTGGGAAAGGTGCCCCGGGATCGTGAAGGTCTCCGCGGTGACCGTCTGACCCGTTTTCGTGTTGAGCAAGGGATAGACATAGAGCTTCACTCGCCCGCCCAGGAGACGGCCGAGGGCTTCGAGGATCCCGCCATCGAGATCCCCGTAATGCTTCTCCTCGAAGATCTGCGCAAGCGTGGGCACGCCGAGGACCATCCCGATCCGATCCTTCGTGTACCGGCGCAGGTAACTGGTCACGTTGTGGTAGCGTGAATAGTTGGAGATCATCACCGTCCGCCCCAGCTCGCGCAGGGAGTCCATGCGCGCGAGGAAATCCACGTGGTCCACCCGCTCGTCGAGGGCCATCAGATTGCGCAGCGTCATTTCCATGAGGGCAAGCGGCTCGCGCCCTTCCGCGTCCGGATCGGCGCGCATGAGCGCCAGGGACTGGTCAAGCATGTCCAGGGTCACCCTTGTGATCGGGCGGAAGCTTCCCCGCTCGATCAGCACCGGCATGCCGTGGAGGAGCTCGGCGGGCTCCACCACCTCTCCATCGGGCGCGAACAGCGCGGCGTTGGTCAGGCGCTGCTGCACCAGCTGAAGGCTCATGAGCCGGTTGTCCAGGGCCTCGAACGCCCTCCCGGAAAACTTGATCATGTCCACTTCCATCCGGTCCCGGGTGAGGCCGTCCATGAGGGACCCGATCAGCGCTTCCGGCTCCTGGTGGTCGTAGAAAGCGGCGTGGATGAGGTTCACCCCGAGCATGCCGAGGGCTTCCTGCTGCCGTGCGTTCTCCAGGTCCCACATGCGGGCGTGGATGATGATCTGGGACGGCCGTCCGTGCGGTTCCGTCTGGAACCTGATGCCCAGCCAGCCCTGTCCCTCCTCTGCGCGGGACCAGCTCTTTGCGGCCACCGTGTCGGCGAAAACGAAGAACTTCGTCGTTGCTCCCCGGGGAGAATCCAGCCGTTCGAGAAGCAGGGACCACTCGTGATCGAGCATTGCCTGCAGGCGCTGCCGGCTGACGTAGCGCTTCGCGGTCCCGTACACGGCATCCGAGACCGCCATGTCGTAGGCGGACATCGTCTTGGCGACCGTGCCGGCCGCTCCGCCCACGTGGAAGAACCACCGGGCAACTTCCTGGCCCGCCCCGATCTCGGCGAATGTCCCGTACCGCGCCGCGTCGATGTTGATTCGCAGAGCCTTGTCGCTGGTGTTCCGCACACTGTTTTCCATGAGGGAAATATGCTCCTGCGGGAGCCGAACAGCAATCCGCTTTTGTCGTATGATCTTCCGCGTGGAGGAGCATACGTGAAGACGAATGTGGGAAGCGGAGACAGGGGAATGACCAGCCTCCTCAGCGGGGAGCGGGTCCCGAAGAGCCACGAACGGATCGAGGCCTGCGGCGACCTGGACGAGTTGTCCTCCGTCCTCGGCGCCCTTGCCGCCTCTCTTTCCGATCGGCAGGAGGAGACGGGCGGAGAAATCCGGCAGATCCAGGCAGAGCTCCTGCACATCGGCGCCTGGCTTGCCACGACGCCCGGTTCCGCAGCACCAGGCGTGCTGCGGCCGCCGTCGGCCGCCCCCGTGACTGCCCTCGAGGGGGCGATAGATCGCATGGAAAAGGCTCTTCCGCCGCTCCAGGGCTTCATCCTTCCCGGCGGTCATCCTTCCGCTGCATGGGCGCACGTGGCGAGGACCGTGGCGCGTCGCGCCGAGCGCCGGGTGGCGGCGATCGCGTCAACAGCGCCGTCAGGGGACGAATGGGCGGCCATCCTGCCCTTCCTCAATCGGCTCTCCACGTACCTCTATGTCCTCGCGCGCTGCTGCAACCAGGCGCGGGGCATCCCCGATATATTGTGGAAGGCCTGAGCCCGGACCAGGAAAGCCGGTACACGGCGCGGCTCCTCCGCCGCGCGCGTCTGTCGGATTGGGCGTTCGAGGTCGAGCTGGAGCGGCCGAAGGGGTTCGGCTTCTCCGCCGGCCAGAGCATCCGTCTCATTGCCGGCAGCCAGGGCCGTGACTACTCGTTGGCAAACGGGCCCTTGGACGGCACACTTTCTTTCTGCGTGAGCATGGTGCCAGGGGGGGCCGTGTCCCCCGTTCTCGCCCGCGCACCCCTGGGGACCATGTTTTTGTTCACCGGTCCTCACGGGGTCTTTGTTCTCAGAGATTCGCCTCGCCCCGCGGTGTGGGCGGCGTCGGGCGTCGGGGTCGCGCCGTTTCTCTCCATGGTGCGCGCGGGAGCGACCGGCTTCATCCTGCTTCACGGCGTCCGACGGGTTGGTGATCTTTTCCATAGAGAAGTGCTGGAGCCTGAGGCCGCCCTCTACGTTCCCTGTCTCTCACAGGAGGCCGTTGCGGGCTGCTATGCAGGCAGGGTAACGGGATGGGCGGGGGATCACCTCAGGCCCGGCGAGTATGACTTTTATCTGTGCGGCAACAGGGCGATGATCAGGGATTTCGTTTTGCTGGTCGACGAGCGGTTTCCCGGTTCCCGTGTTTACACCGAGATCTTTTTCTGATCTGCCGCTCGTGAGTCCAGGCAAAGGGGCGGCACTCCGCCATTCGTGCTTGGAGTCGGTTTCTGACTCCTTTCTGTCGTGCGCCCGTGGCCTCGATGAAACCCCGCCTCCCTGCACGCCCCATGAACCTTTTTGACGCCCGCGCCGCGGTGCGTCGCAGGTCTGTATGCCCGCATTTGGCCGAGCCTAAGGAATAACCGTGGAGCAGCCGTTAACGTATATGAGACTGAAGGTGTCCATGACGCGAAAAGAATATGACCAGTTGCCACGGGATAGTAAAGCTGCCTGTCCCGACTGCGGGGAGCAATCAACACACCCCTATCCCAGGTGCGGATGCCCCTGGCGCAAGACAAAAGAGGGAATGGTTTTTCGGAAGCACATCAATAAGTGGCATCACACCTGCAGGCAGACGGAGGAAGCCCCCCTCACATCTCTGTACTCGCTGAACAGCCGTTAAACGGTCTCATGACCGGTCTTCTCTTGTCTTGTGGGGGGGCTTGATTGGCCGGATCCATATCCGGCCCGGAACCCTCCGTACCCTGCCGAAGTACGAGAGGAAGGAGCGGATGATTCGCGCGCGCATCAAGGCGCTCGTGCGCCTGCGCGCCTCGAGCCCGATTTCCTCCTCGATTCGGGCCGCTTTCGGGCCGGCAATCCGTGAGTAGACGACGAAGCGTTTTTCCTTCGGCAGGGTGGCCAGGGCCACGGCGCACACCTTGTCGGGCATCCGCATCAGCGTATTCTGCAGCAGAGCGGCTTCAGCGGATGACACCGCTTCCCAGACCGCGCCAGCCGGATTCTGTTTCACGTTCGCCGCGCTCCCTGTTCCCTGAAGCTACATCATCCTCTTGAAGAAGCTACGGCCGCAGGATGCGGAGGCCTTCCCCCCGCTCATGAGGGGAATCGCCTGCCCGGTGTTCTGCGCGAAGGCAGGCACGGTCAGCCCCGCCAGGATCGCGATCCCCGCAAAGTGCGCAATGACCTTCATACCTGAAAAGATACAAAAACCGGATAGAATGGACTCCCCAGACGCATCGTGTTAACTTCTTGCAGGCGACGGCGTGTGTGATACACTCATGACTGACGCAACATGGAAATGCAGCCGGAGGCCTTCATGCCAGAAATGAGCAGCACGGTAGGTATCAGCGACATAGGTCTGTACGTCCCCCCTCCCTGCATCGATCTCGAAAACCTCGTGCAGCGGCGCGTCCGCCTCAACCCGCGGCTGGACCGGCACCTGGAGCGCGCCTGCCGCGTGACGGGTCAGAAAGCGATCAGGTTCCCCGAGATCTGGGAAGACAGCGCCACGCTGGCCGCTTCTGCCATCCAGACGCTTTTCCGCCAGAACCCCGCAATCGACGTGAAGAACGTGCGCCATCTCGCGGTGGGCACCGAGACCGGCGTGGATCATTCGAAGCCGGTGTCCGCGTACGCGCAGGGCATGCTGCAGCGAGCCGGGATCGATCTGCCGCGCACGCTCTCCAGCTTCCAGGTCCAGCACGCATGCGCCGGGGGCACCATGGCCCTCCTGAGCGTGGCTGCAATGCTCGCCGCGGGCGGCAGAAACGCGGATTCCGGGATCGTCGTGAGCTCGGACGTGGCGCGCTATGAAACCGAGTCGACGGCGGAGATCACGCAGGGTGCGGGTGCCGTGGCCCTGCACGTGCAGAGCTCACCCCGCCTGCTCGAGCTGGACCTCTCCCGCGCCGGCTACTGTTCGGCGGATGTGGACGATTTCTTCCGTCCCCTGGGGTCGATCACCGCCCGGGTGAACGGGAGCTACTCGATGCGGTGTTACTGCGAGAGTCTCGAAGCGGCCTTCCTGGACTTCTGCAGCCGCTCGGGAACCAGGCCGGAGCACGCGCTCCTCGACACCGATTACTTCGTTCTCCACACGCCGTTCCGCAACATGCCGGAGAGCGCAATGGAGAAGCTCTTCGAGAAAGTGCTCGGGTACGACGCGAATCAGACCCGCAAAGTGCTCGCGGAGAAAAGCTTCGCGGCGGCGATCGACCCTCTCGCACGGATCGGAAACCTGTACGCCGGCTCGCTCACCGCCGCACTCGCATTCCTCCTGGACGAACGGTTCCGCGCGCTGGGCGGCGGGATCGCCGGAAAGAGGATCCTCCTCGCCTCGTACGGCTCGGGCAACACCATGGTGGTCCTGCGGGCGCGAATCGCACCGCAGGCCGCGGAGGTCATCTCCCGCTGGCGGCTGGAGACCGTGTTCAGCTCCGCGCGCGCCGCGACCTTCGAAGAGTACGAGGCCTGGACGGCCGGCCCCGTTCAGCCTGAGCTGCACGCGCGGCTTATGGAAAACGCCATTGTTCCGCCCGAGACGTTTTTTCTCTCCGGCATACGCAAGGATGGATATCGTGAGTACGAGTTCAGCACGGCACAGGGGCTCGCGAACAGGGGTGAGGAAAGAGAAGCACCTGACGATCTGCACGGATCCGTCGCGGTTCCAGGTTGAGGGGAGGGGAGCCGGATTCGAGGGCGTGCGCTTCGTGCACAATGCCCTGCCCGAGATCGCCGAGCGCGAGCTGGATACAACAGAGAGCTTCCTCGACTCACGGATCGCCCTCCCGTTTTTTATTTCCTGCATGACCGGGGGCTCCGACGGGGGCTTCAAGGCAAACCGAGAGCTTGCCGCGGCCGCACAGGAGCTGCGCATCCCCGTGGGCCTGGGCTCCCTGCGCGTGCTCCTGGAAAATCCCTTGCTCTTTCCGCACTTCCACATCAAGCCCCTGGCTCCGGACGTCCCGGTGCTGGCGAACATCAGCGCCGTGCAGGTGCGCGACGGTGACATTCCGACTCTCATATCCCTGGTTCAACGCCTGGAGGCCCAGGCGCTCGTCGTCCACCTGAATGCGGGCCAGGAGCTCTTCCAGCCGGAAGGGGACAGGGATTTTCGAGGCTTGAAACTGGCAATTGCGCGGTTGATCGAGCTCAGCCCGCTGCCGGTGATCGTCAAGGAGACGGGTTTCGGGATCGTGCCTTCCCTGGTGCGGGAGCTCTTGCGCGCGGGTGCGGCCTACGTCGACCTGGCCGGCGCAGGCGGCACGAACTGGATCACGGTCGAATCCTACCGGCTCTCGGCGGAGGAGCGCGCAGCGGCGGCCGAGTTCGCGGACTGGGGTGTTCCCACCGCCGTGCTCCTTGCAGCCTGCCGCACGGGAAGGGACCGGGTGCTCGCCTCGGGCGGCATCAGATCCGGCATGGATGCGGCAAAAGGGGTTGCCATGGGCGCCGCCCTGGCGGGATTGGCCCTCCCCGCGATCCGCGCCGTGACCGCGGGAGGCACCGAGGGGGTAGTGACAATGTTCCGTCGGATGGAGAAAACGCTCCGCGCTGTCATGCTCCTCACCGGATCCCGCACCGTCGCCGAGCTCCGCCGGGGCACCGTGTGGCTGGAACCGGCGCTGGCCGCCTCCGTGGAGTCGTTCGAGCGCGCGGCGCGTGAGGACACGCGCTGAGCTCAGGCCGTGATCACGCGAAGCGGAGAGGCGAAAACGATTCCCGCTTCGGATGCCGCGGTTTGAAGCCGGGCGACGATCCGGGAGGCGGACGCCTGGTCCCGTCCAATCGCAAAGAACGCGCCGCCTCCGCCCGCGCCGCTCAGCTTTCCCCCGGGCGCTCCGGCGTCGGCCGCCGCTTCCAGCAATCGATCCAGCTCCGGAGTGCTCAGACCGAGCGAGCGAAGCTGATCCATTGCTCGACGGGCAAGAATCCCCAGACCTTCTTCAATTCGCGCGGCACCGCGCTGCAGCGTCTCCGCGGCTTCAGCCGCAATACCTCCCAGCTCGTCGATGGCGGCACGTGTCCGCCGGTCTCCGGAGCTCACGCGTTCGGCGAGGCCGCCGATGAGAGCCGCGCACGCCGCATCCCTCGGCACCGCGCCCACGACGAGGTTCAGTGACCGGTCTGCGACACGACTGAAATCGGGAAGCCCGGGGGGCCGGGGTCGGAGAACGCACGTGCCTTCCAGCAGGGAGAGCCCCGTATCGACGCCCGAAGGCGTGCCATGGAAGATGCGCTCAGCGTCGTGCGCGAGCGACCAGGCTTTGGTGATGCTCCCGGTGTCTTCGTCCGTGCCCGCGTGGGCGAGCGCGGCCCGGGCGAACGCCCCGCAGAGAGCGGCTGAGCTGCCGAAGCCTGCTTTGCGAGCCACCGCGGATTCTATCTGCACGGTACACCGACCATGCGCGAAAAAACCGGGAACGCTCAGCTCCAGCAGGGAAAGCACCTCCGCGACGGCCCCGCGGTCCTCCGGAAGAATCGAGCCAAGGGCCCATTCCGGCAGCACCGCGTCGGCCAGGCGCACGGTTGTGAACTCGGGCAGCGAAACACCAACGGCCGGATGTCCATAGACGGCGGCATGCTCGCCGAAGAGGATCAGCTTTCCGTAGGAACGGCCTACTCCTCCCATGTCACACCCATGTCGGCCCGCTGAACGAAACGAAGGCCGTCCCGGGCCTGCGGCATCCGCGCACCGGGCGGCAGAAGGCAGAGCCCCAGCTCGTTTCCCGCGCCCAGGGCCTTGCACCATTGCGGATCGAGCCCCTGTGGGACGGGTAGGTCGGCAGGAACCCCGATGGACCTGCCCAGATCGATTCCCAGCTTTCTGCACGCGCCGAGCCATGTCAGGGCCTCGGCGGCCGAGCCGGCCCGGACGAAGGAAAGGACGGCATTGTTCGACTCCCGGAGGTAGTCGCGCGCCGCATCTGCGTTGCGCTCCTTCCAGCTCCCATACTTGCTGACGGCATCGGCAGTGGAAACGGGCGCGGCACCAGCGAAGAGCAGCACTCTCGGGTTGTCGGAAAGCTTACACGGGTCCCATCCCGGTTCAGCTCCTCCGTGGAAGAGGCCGGTGCCACCCTGGAACGATGCGACGACGTCGTACCCGCTGCCTCTTCCGCCCTGGGCGCGCCGGTGCGCCCGCAATGCCAGAAGCCTCGCTTCGGGTCCGCGGGCGGCCGAATGCGCACCCGCCGAGTGGAGGAGGCCGCAGACGAGAGCCACGCTCACCGCGGCGCTGGAGCCCAGGCCGGCCTTTCTGCCATGGGCGAAGAAAAAATCTGTCGAATCAACGCGAATCCTCGCCGCGCACGCGCCGCCGAGCCACTGCGTCACGGAGTCGACGGCAGCGTCGACGAGGCGGCTTTCGCCTCGCCGATCTGACGACCAGGAGATCGAGCGGCCGGACCACACGGCCTCGATGAGGAGGCTCTCCGCGGGAAACGCCTCGAGCCGCACGCGGATGTCCACCGCCATCGCGAGGCCCAGCCCCCCTTCCTCCAGCACCGCATACTCGCCGAGCAGGAGGATGTTCCCGGGGACCGTGAGTCGCACGCGGCTCACGGGGACTCCGGCCCGTACTGCAGCCCAGGACCGGGCCGGCAGAGGAGAGTCTGAATGCCGCTGCCGAGGGATCCAACGCGGCCGACAATGGCCTCCACGTCCTTCGCGAGGCAGAGAATTTTCACCTGGGGACCCGCATCGATCGTTTCCCAGGCGCCGACCCCCGCTGCCCTCATCGCCGCGCAGGCGTGAATCACCGCCACGGTCGCGGGCAGCCAGTACAGCAGGGGAGGCTGCGCGCCGAGAATGGCGCCGTGCATGAGGCTGTAGCTGCGTCGGGCCGTTTCCCCCAGGAGCTCCAGGTCCCTGGTTTCCAGAGCGCGCAGTGCCTCCGGGAGCAGTTCCGCGGACTCCTTGATCCAGGAGAAGTAGTAGGGCGAGCTGGCGCGTGTTTCCTCCATCGCGCGGCGGGAGGGCACGGGCTTCGGCGCGCGGTGCGTGACGGCAACGACCACCCGGAGGTCCGGCCAGTGCTCGGGTCCGCAGATCTGCCGGGCCCTGCGCGCGCCCGCGGGAAGGAGGACGAATCCGCCGAACACGGAGCGGGCGGCCGAGGCCGAACCGGCCCGGGCGATGGCGGAGAGGTCGGCGGGGGAGGGGGCGCAGCCGGCTGCCCGGGCGCACGCGCCGGCGAGCGCCGCGAAGCCCGAGGAGGAGCTTGCCAGCCCTGCCGAAGTGGGGAACGTGTTCGTGCTGGCCGCCCGGAAACGGGCCGTGATTCCGAGGGTATGCCGAAGTGAATCGAAGAAGAAGGCATAGCGCGCGGGGCCCTGGAGGACGCCGTCCACGCTGATGGCGTCCTGGCCCGCCACGACCGAGGCACGGGTCTCGGTGTGAACGCCGCCGAGGGTCACCGCGAGGCTCGGCGTGGCGGGCAGGTTGTCTCCCTTCAACGACTTGCCCCAGTACTTGATAAGCGCCAGGCTCGGCCCGGCCCGGCAGACCGCCTCGTCGCTCACTCTGAGCCTTCCCGCATGCGGGCAAGGAGGGCGCGGGCGGCAGTCTCGTCCTGCGTGCCTGCCTTCGAGAGCGCGTCGGCCAGCCTTCGGACCTCTGCACCGCGCGCGCCGGCGCGCCAGGCAAGGCGGGCGGCGTGGGCGCGCATGTGACCCTTCTGGATTCCATCGGTCACCAGCGCCCGCAGGGCGGCGAAGTTTTGCGCAAGACCGACGGCGGCGGCGATCCGGGACAGTCTGGGCGCATCGGGGGATCCGAGGATGCGGAGACTCGCGCAGGCCGCGGGATGAAAGTCCACCGAGCCGCCCGCCGTGGCGAGGGCGAGCGGGAGCTCCAGCTTGCCGTGAAGCATGCCCTCCCGTACGAGCCAGGAGCTGAGCCCGGCATATCGTCCATTCCGGGCGGCCCACGCATGCGCGGCGGCTTCCACTGCCCGGACGTCGTTCATCGTGGCAAGGGCAAGGCTCGAGATTCCGTTCATGATTCCCTTGTTGTGCGTCACCGCGCGCGCGGGGTCTTCCTGAGCGATCTGCGAGGCGGCAGCAATTCTTCGACCCGCCTCTCTCCCGTCCATTCCGGGAGGAAGCCCCACCTCCAGCTTCTCGAGAGGAATCGCCACCCGGGCGCCGGCAATGCGGTCCCGCGCCTCATTGCTGAGGATGGACATGAGCACGCGCCCTCCGCTCAGCTCCTCCAGCAGGGGCCGAAGGAGCTCGGCGGACGTGTTCAGCCTGTTCGCCCCCATCGCGTCACGCACGTCGATGATCACATCGACGCGCGTCGTCCCGGTCTGAGGCAGCCGGAATACGCGCACGTCCCGGAATCCCCCGCCCCGACGCTCCAGAGAGGCCAGCGGCAAGGCCAGCGCGGCCCGGACACGGGAGGCGCACCCGCGAAGCCGGCTCTCCCCTTCCTGGCCTACCTGCTCCAGGAACACCTGCGCAGTCATGAGGGGATCCGAGGCCCACGTGCGGAAGCCTCCCGACCCATGCAAGAGGCGCGCGGCAAAACGCGCGGCGGCGATGACAGACGGCTCTTCCACCGCCATGGGAACAGTCACATCTTCCCCGTCGATCAGGAACCCTTCGGCCACGCCGAGAGGCAGGGCGATGCATCCGACGGCGGACTCCACCATCACGTCGGAGATTTCAAGGAGCGCCGGGGTCGCGGAGAGCGCATCCCACTCCGCTCCCTCGAACGCGCACCTGAGCTTCAGCTCATCCCGGCGACCCTGCAGGTCGTGTCTGTGAAATCCGGCCAGGCGTGTCACTCCGCCATCATTGCCTGCGCGAGGTTGTGAAGTCCAGAAGGCCGCGCAGGGCGGCGCGGTCTTCTTCGGTTCCCGATGACAGTGCCCGGATCCCGGTGTGTGCCTTCTCGATCAAAGTCGTGGTGATGGCCTCGATCCGTGCCCGGGCCGCCGCGGAAGACGCGAGCACGCGCACGTAGTCGATGTCCGCCGGCGTCGCGCGGGGATTTCCGAAAATTCCATCGAGCCGCCGCCGCTCTTCGGGATCCGCGGCAGCCATGAGTGAAGAGAAGATGAGGGTCTTCTTTCCTTCCCGCACATCGGAACCCACCGGTTTGCCCAGCTCCCTTTCGTCGCCGAAAAGCCCCAGCTCGTCGTCGCGGATCTGGAAGAGCAGCCCGATGCTCTCGCCGAACGCCCCCAGAGCGCCGCGCAGCCCCTCCGTGGCACCCGCGATCATGGCGCCGGCCAACAGGGGGAGGGAAAAGCTGTACCGGCCCGTCTTGTGCGTGTACATTCGCAGGATGTCCTCGACGTCCACGCCGGATTTCGAGGCTCCCCACGACACGTCCTGCATCTGGGCGATGCCGACGGCCGAGAGCTCGCGCGCGCACAACTCCAGAACGCTGCAGATCACGGCGGCCGGCGCGCGCGTCCGGGCCAGGAGCTCGAAGGCCATGAAGCAGGCCACGTCGCCGGCGCAGATGCCGAGGGCCTGGCCCACGTGCTCGGGGTCCGTGCGGCGTTCACGGGAGGCAATTCCCGCATACTGCTGGAATATGGAGGGCTTGCCCCGCCGCACCAGGTCCCTGTCCATGATGTCGTCGTGCACGAGAAGCCCCGAGTGAAAGAGCTCCATGGCCGCGCCGACGGTGGTGACCGCCTCGGTGGCGCGCGGCAAAGCCGGTGTTCCCGTCTCGTCCGTTCCCCCCGAGCCGGCGATCGACCAGCCGAGATGCACGAGGCATCCGCGGATCATCTTGCCGCGCAGCGAGAACTGGATGAGCCGCTCCGCCGCATCGGGGCCCATGGGGTTCACGCGCGCCAGCTCCACTTTCTTCTCGTCGAGGAATCTGCGCAGGGTGGATGCGATTCGCGCCCGTATCGGATCGAAATATGCCGGCAGCATGACAATCAGAAATCTACCACACCTGTCGATCGATCCGCCATTCGAATTGACACGTCCCGCGAGGGCATCGATAATACGCCTCACCCGATGAGCACAATCCCCCCTTGCAGGAGCATCCCGTGAAAAAGGCGACGCCGCGAGGGCCGGCTCCCCTGAAAGTTCTGCGTGACGCGGTCCAGAACGTCCTCTCGATCGATCCCGCGCTGCGGCCGCCTGCCTCTGACGGCACTCCCGGAGGCCTCGTGGAGTTTCCGGGGACGGAAAAGCGGGAGTTCATCATCATCGGAGACCTTCACGCCAACGTACGGAATCTGCGGGCCATCCTGAAAGATGACAACACACTGGCGAAGGCGAGGCAGAATAAGGCTGTTCTGCTCTTCCTGGGCGACGCGGTTCACAACGACAAAACCGGATTCACGTACGCAATGGACTCCTCAATCGAGATCATGGACATCATCCTCGGGCTCATCAACGAGCTCCCGGAAAATGTCCTGTACCTCCTGGGAAACCACGATTCCTTCGCGCCGGAGCTCTCGAAGCTCGGGATCCAGCAGGGGCTCCTCTACCGGGAAGCCCTCCTCCAGGCACGCGGAAAACAGTACGTCAGGCTCATGCAGGAGTTTTTCGACGCCCTGCCGCTTTTCATCATCCACCGTCGTTTTCTGGCCGTCCACGCGGGACCAGCGCGCGGGGGGCTGACCCGCACCGAGCTGGTGAACGTCCGTCACTTCGAGAACTACCTCTGGCAGCTCACGTGGAACCGCCTCAATGAGACCCGCTCCACCCCGAGCATGAAGGAATACGGTCCTGAGGATCTCGACGAGCAGCGGCGGCTTCTCGGATGTCCGAAAAACATCCCGATTTTCGTCGGCCACAACCCCATGTGGAAGTGGGGGGAGCAGGATTCGATCTGGATCAATGCCCTCGGCTGCCACGATCATGTCATCCTCTACGCGACCCTGGACACGAGATGCCCGTATATCTCGGTGCACGGATCGCCGGCGTATCGGGTGAAATACGCGGACCTCGGGCTCAAGGAACGGCGGTTCGTGCTGGACAACGATTAACGGGTGAGAGGAACGGAAACGGACATGGCACAGCTCGATTACAGCGACGTGAAGGGGTTCCTTCATGACGAGGAGCTCATTCGCCTCCTCTGCGCGGACCGCACCTTCACCGAGCTGCTCGAGGCCTTTGCGGTGGACGATTTCCTTGCCATCGACGGCTCGATGAAAGTGCCCTTTTTCGCGGAAGTGCGCGACTACGTCGGCGCCGCGGAGCGCGCGGACCGGCGGGCCCGCTGGATCGTGAAGCCGATCGCGGCGGAAGACTCGCTGGGCCCCGCCATGGGCGCCATCTGCTTTTTCCTGGACTTTTTCACCCGCACCATCTCGGCGCCCACGATCGTCACGCGCATCGATGGCGCCCTGTACAAGGCCACGCGCATCATCACGCACGCCGAGCAGCTCACCGGCGCGAACTACACCGACATCCGCCAGTTGAAGGAACAGCTCGTGCTCGACCTGGTGAACCGCTGGATCTACGGCGATGAGGACAGGAACCCGAACAACTACTTGATCCGCTACAATTCGCGCGATGACCAGATCATCATTGCCATCGACTTTTCCAACGTCGACCTTCTGCACAAGGGAACGAAGATCATCGGCAACCCGAAGAGCTTCGGATGGCAGCGGATGGAGAAGACGCGTTACTTGACGCCGCTGAAGATCGAGCACTTCCAGGGATACGACATGCGTTTCTTCGACATGCGCTTCAATGGTTTCCGCGGCCTGGGGAAGAAGATGCTCCTGGACCTGTGCAAGACCTGCCTGCGCTTCCAACCCGACCGCGTCAAGCTGGCGAAGTCCGCTGCGGAGAACATCCTGGCCCGCGTCGACTACGTCCATTCCTATTTCTCCCGCATGTTCCCCCGTGAGTCGGCTGCGGAAAAGGAAGACAAGTACAGCGCCATGGGCAAGACCTTCACGAAGATTTACAAGGACAAGAGATAAGGAACGCGCGCGCATCCAGTCAGGAGGAAGTGCATGAAGAAAATGTCGGCCCTTCTGGCGACGTGCCTGTTCCTTGCGGCCTGTGCCCCCAGGAACGGCTACGCGCAGGACACTCGGGAACCCGATCATCGCGCACTCTTTTTTCTCACCACCAATATGGTGATGTTTGATTCGCCGTCCACGAGGTTGTTCCTTGGTTGGCAGTGGAACGCAAACGCGCTTTTTCAAATCGGATTGGACAGCGTATCCAGTTACTTTGATCTGCAACGTTCGGGCCGGGAGCTTTTTCGCTTCGGGGCGCTGAGCCTGTTCACCGGGGCGAGCCTTATCGTCAACCAGGCATTCTCCCTCACGGCGCACGATGAAAGCCATATGGAGGCCGCCCGCGCCATCGGTGCGTCGAATGTTTATCTCGTGAGAAGCGATAATGGTCAACAGATGAGCATCTGGGAGTTCTTTTTGGAGGCTTTCAACTTCACCTCCGAACCGGGACTCTATACATATTCCAAGGACAATCCGACACTGAATGATCAGGCCTACGTGGCCGGCGAAGGGCTGGATACGAACATGCTGATAGCGGATATGGTAGCCACGAAGATTGTCGAGGGGGCGGGGCACATCACCGATCTGGCGCCGTACCTGCTGAATAAGCTGTGGGGAATCAACTATTTCACGGTAACCGGCCCCACTTCGGACGCGGGTGATTATGTGAATCTGCGAAGCGAACAGGGTTACAGCACGGTAACCAGGAGAAATGTCATCTACCTCGACGCGGCATCCTGTTTGTTGTCGGGCGGTTTCCTCAGCCTGATGAAGGGCACCTATGATTTCATCGTTGAAGGAGATCCGATGGTGAAACCCTTGGTGCTCAGGATCGGAGAGGTGAGCGTGTTCTGGCCCGAGCTGACTACCTGGCTGAATCCGGACAACGTCTCTCTTCTGGTTTCGGTTGACGCAGCGTGGAGGGATATCGTGTTCATGCGGGCCGGGCTCGATTCGCCCGTCCTGGGGAACACCAGCGTGAATCCGGAACTTACCCTCGCAATGAGAGTGAAGATTCGCAGGCTGAGCCTGGGGGCGGAGCTCACCTCCCACTTCGTGAGCCTCCCTTTTCTCAAAGGAAGCACGGAATTCGATCTGAGCGACATATTCTCTGTAGGGGTCGAAGCGTATTACGGGGAGCGAAATACCATGAGGGAACGAAGGGAATACCCCCTCGGGCCCGGCGCGGTCGGTTTCGTCAAGGCAAAATTGTGAGGATCTCCAAAAGCCCCCTGATCATTTATCGAGTCAACCTGCGATGCGCATTTGACTTCCCCGGACACGCTGATTAAGCTTGTCTGCGGACGTCGAATATCGGCCGGCGGGGCCCGGGCATGCCGGAAGGCCGACTGCCGCGGAGAATCAGCCCGAGGTGAAAGCCACTGCTCCTCTCGAACATGCCCTATTCTGCATCGGGGTGAGCCACCACGGCGCGCCACTGGAGCTCCTCGAGCGCCTGTCCATTCCGGCGGAAACGCTTCCGCTTGCGCTCGCACCATTCAGCGCCCGAGACGCGGACGGGAAGCGTTCCTGCGAAGGGGTCATTCTTTCCACCTGCAACCGTACGGAACTTTACGCCGCACGACGGGCGCCGTTTCAGCCCAGCGCGGCTCTTCCACGCTTCGAGGGGCTGCCGGAAGAGTTCGTGCAGTTCCTCTTCCGCCGCTCCGAGCTGGAGCCCGCAGAACTGGCGGGCCGTCTGTTCCGACATGAGGGGTGGGCCGCCGTGGATCATCTCTTCCGTGTTGTCTGCGGCATGGATTCACTGGCCGTGGGAGAACCCCAGATCCTGCGCCAGGTCGCACGCGCCTATGGGGCGGCCCAGGCGGCGGGAACGGCAGGGGTCGTTCTCTCCACCCTGTTCCAGGAAGCGATCCGCGGGGGACGACGGGCCCGGGCCCGGATCGGTATGGCCACGGGCGCCTCCAGCGTCGGCTCAATGGCTGTTGCGCGCGCCGAGGATCTCTGTGGGCCGCTCGCCGGGATCCGCGTGGTGGTGATCGGCACGGGTGAGCTCGGCCGGATCGTCCTGCACTGTCTGCGCGAGAGAGGAGCACGGCTCGTTGACGTCGTGAGCAGAAGCGAAGAGCGTGCCGCGGCCGCCGCGGATCGCAGGGACTTCAACGCGCACCCCCTCTCCGAGCTGCCGGCGCTCGTCGGCGCATGCGACCTTCTGATCAGCACGACGCGCGCCACGGCGCCGCTTCTCACCGTGGAGCTGCTCGACGGCGCGATGAAAAATCGCGCGGATCGGAAGCTGGTGCTCATCGACATCGCCGTCCCGCGCACGATCGATCCGAACGCACGCACGGTAGAAGGCGTCACTCTCCTCGACATCGACTCCTTCAAGCAGGACCGCGAGTCTTCCGGCCTCTCTCCCGAAGCCCTCCGAATGGAGGCGATGATCGGCGAGGACCTGGAGGTGCTGAGGCTGCGGATGAAGGAGCTTTCCCTCCGCCCCGTCATCGGCGGTTTGTGGCGGAGGGCTGCGGCAATCCGCGGCAAGGTGCTCCAGCGGACCCGACAGCGGCTCCCGCACCTGGACGAACAGTCCTGGAACGAGGTCGAGGACCTCGCCACCTCCCTCGTCGCACGGCTTCTGCACGACCCGGCGACCCGGCTCCGAGCCGAGGCGGGCAATGGCCATGCAGCGGAATACGCCGAGGCCCTCCGCCAGCTCTTCGGAGCAGCAGAATGAAAATCCGCCGGCCCGCGATCCGCCTCGGTACGCGGTCCTCCAGGCTCGCCCTCTGGCAGGCGCAGAAGGTGGCGTCTCTTCTGCGGGGCCGCGGGGTCGAATGCGATATCGTGCCGATCGAAACCCGCGGGGACGACATCCCCGACCGACCTCTGCCGGAAATCGGCGGCGACGGGGCCTTTACGGAACGCATCGAACACTCCCTGCGCGCGTCAGAGATCGACATCGCGGTGCACTCGTTGAAGGACCTGCCCGTGGAGGATCCCGACGAGCTGTGCGTCGGCGCGGTCCTCGGCCGGGAGGAGGTGCGTGAGGTCCTCATCTCGCGGCGCGGGCTGAGCCTTGCCGAGCTTCCTTCCG
>JBEKTX010000021.1:0-22424 GCA_049515615.1 Spirochaetia bacterium | reverse complement strand
CGGATTCATGCGCCGCGGTACCCCGCGGATTCATGCGCCGCGGTACCCCGCGGATTCATGCGCCGCGGTACCCCGCGGATTCATGCGCCGCGGTACCCCGCGGATTCATGCGCCCTATCCGCAGCAGGACCATTCGACGTATTCGCGGGAGAGTTCCGAAAGGGACGTGAGGTGGGAGAAGAGCGGGTACTCAACCCGCAGCTTGTACTCGAGCACAGCTTTCTCATGGTCGCTGCGGCCGCTCATGCAGTCATCAACGAACAAACGCATCTCGGAGAGCTTCACGCCAAGTGCGTGCAGCGCCGCCTCGCGTTCCCCGGGTGAGATCAGGCCGCTCTCTGGCGGCCCACCGAGCCTGTCGATCAGCGCTTTGAGCTCTCTTTCATCGGCAGTCAGCCGTCTCTTCCAGTCCATGGCATGCTCCTCATAACATTATCGGAAGTTCGGACCATTCTATAAAATGTTGCTTCCCCCTTGCGGCATGGAATTCCCGCGCCGCCGGGTATTTGATATACTGAGGCATGATGCGAAAAACGCATGCAGTCGTTCTCGTGGTTCTTATGACCTGCGGCGCCGCGGGCGCGTTCGCGGCCAAGGGGAGCGGACTGGCAATCGGCGGTGAGGGGGCCCTGTACTTTGCGGGATCCGGCGGTCTGCCTACCTCGGCAATGCTTCTGCTCCACCTGCCCGACTTCCCCCTGATGATGGGAATAGGAGTGAACAGCACGCCCGGAATCGGGGTTACCGCCGACTACTGGGTTGCTCACGGCAACCTGTCGAGCATTTTCGCCTGGTACCTCGGTGTGGGTGGGTACCTGTCTCTCGACCTGGGATCGACGACTTCAGTCATGGCGGGGGGACGGCTCCCCATCGGTCTCCAGGCGTGGCCGGTTGGCCAGGTTCTGGAAATCTTCGTTGAAGTCGCCCCGGCCGTCGGGATCATCCTCGTGCCGACGGGTTTTGACTGGCACCTGCAAGCGGCCATCGGCCTCAGGTTCTGGCTCTGAGCGCGGAGACCTTACCCGGCTTCGGCATCCTCGAGTTCAAGGAGAACGATTTCATCCGCAGCGTGGTGACCGCGCTTCCCGGCGTGCCACACTCTTTTCTCCGTTTCGGCGAGATAACCTGCCCCTCTCCTCCTCCCTTTCGTCTGATCGTGGACCGGGTCAGCTTCTGTGACCCGTTCATTCGACACATCATGCGGTACTGGTCGCTTGCGGGCGCGTACGTCCTGAACGACCCTTTTTTCACTCTCGTCTTTGACAAGCTCTCGGAGTCCCTGCTCTATGACGCGCACTCGATCGCTCATCCGCGCACGATTCTCCTCCCCTCTCGAAATGGAGCCGATGATGTCTCGGAGATGGTCCTCGAGCCAAACTGGCCGGAAATCGAGCAAGCGATCGGCTTTCCATGCATCCTCAAGCCCGTCGACGGGTATGCGTGGCAGGACGTTTTCAAGGTGCCTGACCTCTCCACCCTTCGGGGGCTCTTCGACAGCTTCAAGAATCGGCGCACCCTGATCGTGCAGGAGTTGATCTCATACGTCGGGTACTACAGGGCTTTTTGCGTGAACGCGCGCGACGTGCTGATTGTCCGCTGGTCACCGAAGCCTTTCGACCTGGGTGAGTATGCAATGCCCAGCCCAGGCGAGTTGGGGACTTCCGAGGAGCTTATCAGGCAGAAAACCATTGATCTCAACACGGCCCTCGGCCTCGACTTCAACACGGTCGAATGGTGCATCACGAAGGACGGGACACCTGTCATCATCGATTCTTACAACGACGTCCCCGATGTGAGGCGCGAGAAGCTGCCCCCCGCTGCCTTCGACTGGGTGGTGGACAGGTTCTGCGCGTGCGTGAAGGACAAGCTCGCGGGCGGAGAAAGCAACAGGATCATGCGGGCCTTCCAGCCCGACGCCGGCGCTCCCCCGGCGTCAGATCCCGGCGCGTCTTCTGGCTGAAGCGAGGATCCTCCCGATCAGCTCCTGGAAGCTGACGCCGACCATGGTGCAGATGATCGGCAGGTCGGAATGCTCAGGGTGCAGCCCCGCGAGAGGATTGACTTCGATGAAGCTCGGGTTGCCCGTCGCGTCCATGCGAATGTCCACCCGGCCGGCATCGCGGCCGCCGAGAGCGCGCCACGCCTGCAGGGCGATCTTCCCGCAGCTTTTCGCGTCGGCGCCTCTGGCCAGCTCGTAGCGCACCCGATCTTCACAGAACTCCTTGTTCAGGTAGGTGTAGGCATTTGCCTCGGCGGCGTCCAGGAGAATCACCTCCATCGTGCCCACCGCCGCCGCGTCCATCCCCGTCCCGATGATCGCGGTAGTGAACTCGCGGCCGGGCAGGTATTCCTCAACCAGCACCGGCTGTCCGTGAACCTTCAACAGCTCCTCACAGACCGCGCGAAGTTGGTCAGGCGTTCCGATTCGGGAAGCGGGCGTGATGCCCTTTCCCGTCCCTTCGCCGATGGGCTTTGCAAAAAGAGGGTAGCGCAGAGCGATGTCCTTGATGTCAGGGACCGACTCCACCACCGCGAAGTCGGGGGTGGGGACCCCCGCATCACGGACGACCCTTTTTGCCAGACCCTTGTGCAGGGATACAGCAAGAACCACGGGGTCCGAGAACGTGTAGGGAATCCTGCTGGCGTCCAGGAGCGCCGGCACGAGGGCCTCGCGGCCCAAGCCGTACATTCCTTCGCAGAAATTGAACACGAGGTCCCATCGTTTCCCCTCGGAGAGGGCCGCCATGAGATTGAGGTAGTTGCCGATACGCTCGGTGGCGAAGCCCTCCGCGCGAATTGCGTCATCGACCGCCGCCACGGTCTCTTCACGATCGAACTCCGCGGTTTCCAGCTCGGAGTATCCCTGCCGGAGCCAGTCAGTGCGAAGGTCGTACGTCAGGCCGACGTTCATGCAGAACTATTCGTGTCGACTACTTGCCCGGAATCTGCTGCACTTTGCGGCCGGCTGCCGCGATGAGGACGATGCCGAGGATGAGAAGGACCCCTCCGACAATAAAGAACGCAAGCTCGCGGCGCGGATGCCGGCTCGCGTGATTCAGGATTCCTGCGACGGCTGCCAGAGCCGCCAGAACGATAGAAAGGATGCCAGCGATTCTTCCCCCATTCCCGGCCATCTTGGGTTCCCTCCTTCGAATTCGACGGGCACTATACGCAATTCACCGGTCTGGAACAAGCGGATCGACCGGCCTTGTCGGGCTGCCTGCGTGACCGGTCTGGTGAGGCCAGCATGATCAAGCCGGTTTAGTCCGGCCGGCCGGGCCGGCGGTCTTCCTTGGTCTTGAACTTGTCCTTCAGGGTGTCCCGCAGGCCTTCTGCCGCCTTGCCGAGCGATTCACCGACATTTTTCACTGCCTTCAGGAGCGGGTCATCGCTCTGATCGAGAGAGCCCCGATAGTACTCGTAGCCCTCTTGCACGTCATCCGCCGCCCCTGTGCTTTCGGCGCCGCGCTTGACATAGGCCCCATCGAGAATCGCCTGGTACTGGCCGGACGCCGCCCACGACCTGAGCTCCTGGAGCCTGATCACGGGGAAAGGGTGGGATTCGCCCATCGTGTTGAGCAGCTTGCAGATCCCGTCGAGGAGCGTTTTCTGGCTTTCATATTCCCAGGCCTGGAGAAAGAAGTCGTTGACGTTCATCTGCGAGAGATCCTCGCCGCCCGCAATCTTCATGAGAACGTTGTAGTTCTCCCGCTCGCTCTGCAGCGCCAGGAGGGCTGCCCTGTCAGCCGTGAGCTCGCTCTTCCTGTCCCATTCCTTCAGGGCGATTGCGAGGGGCTTCACGAGCAGGCCTGCGATGGGCAGGGCGCTGAGGGAGAACTTCAGCAGGATCCACATCACGGTCTTGTACAGGGCGTGACCGCTCATGATGTGGCCCACTTCGTGTGCGATTGCGCAGTACAGCTCATCGTCGTCCAGGGCGCGGAGGAGGGAGCTGTTCAGCACGATGAAAG
Source organism: Spirochaetia bacterium (assembly GCA_049515615.1). GTDB lineage: Bacteria > Spirochaetota > Spirochaetia > SZUA-6 > Fen-1364 > Fen-1364. The sequence continues at coordinate 18,453 of JBEKTX010000021.1, read as the reverse complement.
GCTCCCGCACCCCGCAGACACCCGCGTTGAAGAAGGGGTTGTTGGTCACGAACACGGTCGGCGCGGAAGGCCAATCCAGGATGTCGATCACCCTGTCCAGGATGTGCTTCACGCGGATGAACTGGTTCTCGGTGACTTTGACGGAGCAGGAGACGTGGAGCAGCCTGATGGCGCGTTCCGTGCTCCCCCCGACGAACATTTTCACGAGCTCGTCGAGCCCTGCTACCCGTTTGACCACGCTCAAGGCCGCCTTGTCCGCGGGGTGCGCCCACGCTGAGGGGCTGATGCCCGGCAGCTTCTTCGCCCTGTGCATCAACACGATCAATCTCCTCTGTTCCCCGCTGGCTAATGATCCAGGCGGAACGTCTTTGCGTAGAACTCCGTGGCTTCAATGCGGCTGGCGAGCTTCTCCACCGAAGTCTTCATCCCCCTTGTACTGCCGGCGACCGTCACGGGCTTCTCGGCCGCGATCGTAAGCTGGCTGTGCTGCTTGCGCACCCGGGCGATCTCGTCGAGAACAGCTTGCCGGGCAGCCGCTTTTTCGGAGCCAGTGGACTTCGGATTGTCTTTCACTCTCTGAAGGGTCAGAGTGAGCGCTTCCACGGTTCTCAGGCGCTGAGTGGAGGCGAGGAGGTAAAAGCGTTCCGTGCCTTTTGTGCCGTCGAACTGAAACCAGTCTTTGCCGTCCGGGATGAGAATCGAGGTCCCGACATAGGACTTGCCCTCGAACATTTCGAACCTCTGGGGGAAGAGGAGAGACAGGTCCCCGGCGGCATCGTGAAGGTAGAGGTAGACGAACGCGTTCTGCACCGGCTCGATATCGATCTTGAAAAGCTCCCCCGGCTTGATGCTGACGTGTTCCGAGAAATCGATCGGAGCGGCGCTCCCATCCGCCGCCTGGGATACGAAAGCCCAGTTGAACGCCAGCTTCGCGCCCTCTCCCCCGAGGAACGAAGTCCCCAGGAGCGAAGCGCAGGCGGTCAGCAACAAGGCAGCAATCCGCTTCCTCAGCATACCTGAATCATAACATCGGGGCTTCGCGGTCACAAGGTCGAAAAGGGGGCTCATGAGAACAGGCCGTCCAGCCCGTTCGGGGACACTCCCGTGACGGCTGAGCTTGTCAACCTGAGTCGCATGCGGCTACTATGGCTCCGATGTCGAAGCTCGATTTCCGGAGTGAAAAGAAGTGCCGGCACGATTTTCTTGCCCTTGGCGCCCTCGTGCAGAGATTCGATCCTGGCATCATTCCGCTTCATGAAGCCTCTCATTTCGAAAGGCACTGCTCGGGGGCCGAGTACAATGCTGCGGCAAACCTGGCAAAATGTTTCCGCATGCGCACGGCGATCGCCTCCGCGGTGGTCCAGTACCCGCCGGGGTGGTGGATCGAATCCGAGGTGAGAAGCGCGGGCGTCATTGCTTACTACAAGTGGTTTCCGTACGACGGAGTGCGCGGACCGCGAATGGCCAACACGTATTCGGACAGGGGGATCGGCGTGCGGGCGCCAGAAGTCTGGTATGATCGGGCAAACGAAGCAGCCGCCCTCCTTGCCCCGGGGGATTTCGACTGGCGTGGGATTTTCGAGGGTGACGGCGTCCGCTGGTTTCATTCGGGCGGTATTTTCGCCTCACTTTCTCCTTCGACCTCCGCGCTCATCCTCGAAGGAATGAAAGCGGCACGCGCTGCCGGCACGATCACCTCGTACGATCTGAACTACAGGAAGAAGCTCTGGGAGGCATCTGCCGGCGGCTCGGCACGGGCACTCGAGGTGAACCGCGACATCGTTTCGTGCACGGACGTGCTCATTGGCAACGAGGAAGACCTTCAGCTCGGGCTTGGAATCGCGGGGCCGGAAATCGGCCCTGCCCAGTCCAGGCTCGACGCGCGGAGCTTTCAGCTCGTGATTGAGCGAACCAGGAAGGAATATCCGAACCTGCAAGCGATTGCCACAACTTTGCGCGAGGTCCGCTCTGCATCACGCCATGTCTGGAAAGCCCTGCTATGGTACGACGGCTGGTTCCACGAAACTCCTGAGCTCGAGCTCGACGTGTATGATCGGATCGGAGGCGGAGACGGATTCGCGGCGGGATTGATCTATGGACTGCTTTCTGGCGATGCTCCGGAAGTTGCCCTCAAGCTCGGCTGGGCGCACGGCGCCCTTCTCACCACGTATCCTGGAGACATCACCATGGCGCGGCTCGAGCAGGTGCGCGCGCTCGCCGAGGGGAGCGGCGCCCGCGTGGTCAGGTAGCGCGCATCTTGAGAGCCCTTCCAGCAGGCCAGATCAGGCTCGCGCCTTGACAGCCTTTCCGACCTCCCGCCCGAGTGCAGTGCACTTTTCCAGTTCTTCCGCGGAAGGAGCCCACAGCGCTTTCACACCCTTGCTCACCAGGGCGACGCCGCTTTCTTCGAGCCGCTTCTCGATGACGGCGATCGATTCACCGCTCCATCCGTACGAACCAAACGCGGCCCCGATCTTGTTTTTGAACCGAAGGCCCCGCAGCTCTTCCATGATCGGCATCAGGGTGGGCAGGAGGCCCCGGTTCACCGTGGGAGAACCGACGATGACGGCTTTCGCTTCGAAGATCTTCGTCACAACGTCGTTCCTGTCCGTATTGCCCATGTGGCACAGCACATAGGGGACTCCTTCGCGCGTGAGCCCGTCCCCGATGGCTTCCGCCATCCGCCGAGTCCCTTCCCACATGGTGTCGAAAAGCACGATGGCCCTGTCCTGCGGTATCTGTCGTGCCCATTCCTGGTAGGCCTTCACAATCTGGAGCGGGTCCTTGCGCCAGATGACTCCATGGCTGGGGCAGATCATGTCGACGGGGAGGTCGAGGGCGAGCACCTCGTCAATCTTCTTCAGCACCATGTCGCTGAAGGGAGTCAGGATGTTGGCATAGTACTTGAGCGCCTCCTCATACAGCTCCTTCTGGTCCACCTGGTCGTTGAACCGAAGGCATGTGGCGTAGTGCTGACCGAACGCGTCGTTGGGCATGAGGACGCTTTTGCCTGAAACATACGTGAACATGCTGTCGGGCCAGTGGAGCATGGGCGCCTCGACGAAGATGAGCTCGCACCCTCCCAGACTTATCTTGTCCCCTGTTTTCACGACCTTGAAATTCCACGGCTTGTGATAGTGCCCGGAGATGCTCGCCTGCCCTCGGGGGGAGACGATGAGCGTCGCCTTCGGGCAGAGCTCCATGATGGCGGGTAAGCTGCCCGAGTGATCCGATTCGGCATGCTGGGCGATGACGTAGTCGATCTTTGCAGGATCCACCACCTCGCGGACATTCTCGATGAACTGGCTGGTGAACCGGCCCCATACCGTATCGACCAGGGCGATCTTCTCATCGACGATGAGGTAGGAATTGTAAGAGCTTCCCCGGTGGGTGGAAAGCTCGAAGCCGTGAAAATGCTTCAGCCCCCAATCCACGATTCCCACCCACCAGATGCCGTTTTTCAGCTCGGTGACCATGGCGCACCTCCAGGGGCTCGTTCGTGACTCTCCCGCACATGCAAAATGGCCCGAAGTGCTGGCCGCTGTCAATCGTCGGGCCGCAGCTCGCAATTTCAGCCCAGGTTCCGCTTCATCTCCTCGAACTCTTCCTTGCTGATCTCTCCGCGCGCGTACCTTTTTTGGAGGATCTCCAAGGGGGTTTCCTCCCGATGTCCGCGCCAACCGCCCTGGCGGCTGAAACTCCGAGCCAGGTACACTCCCCCGACTGCCAATCCTGCCAGCACGATGAGCCTGAATCCCGCCCCAATCCACCAGAAGGGGAAGCCGTAGCCTCCGTGCATCCAACCCCATCCCAACATCTTTCTGACCCTCCTGACCAGAAGGTACACTTTTCCGAACATGAGAAGCGGGTGAGCAGGGACAAGATAAGCCTGTCGGTCGACACGGGCTCGCGCGTGCTATCGTGTCACTTCCAGCCCCGGACACCCGTCATCAAAGCCGCTTCGATAGTCCTTGACAACAGCTGTCCGTCCATATTTCCGGGCGATCATCGCGGCCAATGCGCTCGCGTCCGCCGCTGCGGCGCGCGGCGAGCTGCCGATTCCCTCCGCATAGGACCGATCAGTCAGTGAACGCCAGAGCCCGAGGGCAAGCCGTGCGGCCCTCTCAGGGGCTTTCTCTGTGTCCAGGGATGCCTTGAGGTATCGTGATGCAATCCCGTTCGAATCGTACTCGTCGAGAAAAAGATTCATGCGCTCGAGGGCCCGCGCGGAAAGGTCTCGCGTGACGAACGGCCAGCCGCCGTCCAGTGAGGCACGCTTGAGCACTTCGACCATCTCGCCTTTCCACAACAGGTCGTCGTATCCCGCAAAGGGCGTGGACAGGAAGATCCAGCCGAGGGTCGTGGTGTCTCCCGACCGCGCGAGCTCCGCGAGGCGCCGGGCAAGAGCATCTCTTCGCAGGAGCCGCGGCTTCACCTTCGCGTCAGTCGTGTCGCCTTCCGTAATCTGGACCGAATACAGGGGCGCGTCGGTATAGCTCTCATTGAATGGATTGTCGGACTTCCTGGCGCCGGGGCTCCTCCAGAAGGATGCTGGAAGCGATCCGAGCACACGCGCCGCCCCCTCAAATGAGCCCGAACGAAGAAGCCGTACTCCCCTCATGTATTCCAGATCGATGGTCTTGAAAGGGAATCGGGCAGCTCCTGCGGCGCTTTCATTCTCCGTCGGCGCCGCCACTACCCGCTCCAGGGACTGGAGGTGTTCAGGGGTAGCGTACATGTCGAGCATGAATCGAACAGTTTCGGTGTAGCCGGCAACGGTGAACGCCAGAATCGCGCGAGGCACATCTCCCTGCGCGAGCCTCCTGATGCCCAGGGCTCCGAACACTGCTGCGCGGGGAGCGGTGTCTCCCTCCTTTGCAATCTCGTCGAGAGCGGTGAGAGCATCGGGGACAAGGGGTTGCAGTTTCTCATCGGGCCATGTCAGTGCCAGCGCCGTGAGGAGGCGCTCGACGGCGAGCGCGCCCCGGGCGGACGGTGAGAATCGCCCCTCCACGGAGCGTGCACCGTCGACAATCGACGCTGCGTCGGCTGCACGGCCAAGAAGGAGCGCCAGGTGTACCTCTGCCGCGAGCCAGAGCCCGGGGTTCCACTCTTTGTCCCGTGCGATCACCCCGCGAGTAAAGCTGAGGAGCGCTTCCAACTTGCCGTCGTCGAATTGCATGGACGCGCCGCCTGAAGGCGCCGCGCCAGCAGGAGAGAAAACGGACCCCGGTGCTGCGTATACGGCGAGAACACGCGGAAGTCGAACCGCATCGATTGCGCGCACCGACCTGATGAGGAGCTTGCCCAGGTGGGGGGAGCCAGGCTCCTCCGCGTCGATCAATTCCATGTACCGGGTTGTTTCAAGATGCGGATCAGAGAGAGCCCGCGTGAAGGCCGCAACCGCCCGGCGATGTCCTTTTGGCAGTGATGCCGAAAGGGCGTCCCACGCCGCATCACTGAGATTCAGAAACCCGAGTGATTCCTGCATTGCGAACTGGAGCGCCGGGAACTGGTCCAGTATGGCGAGATACCACGAGGCGGCACGATTGACATCGCCGAGCTGGAGCGCCGCGTGCGCGGCATACGACCATGCCTTGAATCGAAGGAGCGATCCGGGCTTGCCTGCGAAGGTGTTCTGATAGATATCAAGGGCCTTCTGGGGCGAACCGGATCGGGTGGCCGCGCGCAAGGCAAGGTACGCGAACCGGGACTGGAGGAACGAAGGAAGACCCTTCCCGCCCATGGCCGCCGAGGCGTTGACGAACAGGGTCCTCCATTCGCCGGAGCCCGTTCTCGAAGTTGCCCTCGGAGACCAGGAATCCGCGGCCGCGTCCAGGTCAGCGGCACGGGACATCATCGTGAGGTAGCGTTGCACCTCTTCCGACCTGGAGACGACTCCTGTCGGCAGGTGTGGAAGCACCCTCTGCCGGAAATAGCCCGCTGGATCTTCATCGCTCAACATCGACCGTATGAGCGACTGATCGGATGCTGACGTGCCCAGTTGAAGGAAAGCGGCCCAATCCCTGGCGTAGAAATCCAGCTCCGCTTCCCGCTCGGTATCCCGCGCGTTGTACTGATCGGAAAGGTCTGTCTCGGCCTCGAGAAGAGGCCGGAAAATCGAATCGTCAGCTTCGGACCATGAGAAACAGGCCAGCTGATCTGCTCCGGCAAATGCAGCCTCTCCCACGAAGGGGCCGGGACCGCATGCGGGAAGCGGGAATGCCGCAACCACGCCGAGCGCGAAGAGCGCCATAAATTGCCTCAATCTTGCCATAGTCCCCTCCCGTAAAGGAGCCGAGAGCGTCGGCATCGAGATGGAAAATCGCCACGGAACGAGTCTCTCTGCGCAGAACGGACTGAAGCATCGCTGCCGCCCTGCTGGCTGTCTGCGCCCCCGGATTGTCGATGACAAACACATCCCCACTTTCCACTGAACGCCCGGCGAGCGAGCAGCGCGCAATGGCTTCATATCTGTGGTTTCCGAAAGAACGGAAGCCGGGCCCGGAGAGCCTCGCGGCCGCGCTCGGATCGTCGATAAGACCGATGAGCCTTTCCCCTTCCCACTGGACCACCCATGAGAATACTGGAAGCGCGATATCCAGCGGCAGGGGATAGCTGTTCACGGCTGCCAGATACTTTGCCAGCTCCGAGTCGTCCAGGATTGCCGATTTCTCGCCGGCCGCATTCGGCGGGAGCAGGTTGTACGCCATGAGCATGCCGCGGTCAACCGGGGGAACTCCTGCAAAGGCGCGGTATTTCACTTGATGGAGCCGGATGGTCGCGCTCAGGGTCCGTCCCTGGACGCGCAATCCCCGGCTGAGGAGCGCGAGAAGCGCAAAGTACGCATCTCGCGTGGAACCCGTCCAGTCGCAGTCGATCTGCAACTCTCTCCATGGTGGACCGTCCGGTCCCCACATGCGCGCCACAGCTTCCAGCAGCGATCGGGCGGCATTCGTCGGTTGAAAGGTTGCACTGAGGAGGGCCTCGTTCGCGATATACACGACGGGGATCAGCTCGCGTTTCCCTCCCGCGGTCCATGATTCACGCTCCGCTGAAGTCGCGAGCAGAGCAGGCGATCCTTCCCCTGTCGGCTCCACATCGAAAATCCTCACATAGAGCCTGTCTGCACCAACCCTGTCCGCAAGAGCAATCTCATCCACTGACGGGCCCTGTGCCGTTTTCCAATAGTAAAAGGCACGATGAGCAGGCGGAGCGCAGGAAGAGATGCCGAGGAGAGAAAACGCAAGCAAAGCGAGCCGCAGCAGGAGACGAGGTGTCCGCGACAGTGCCATTCGCCGAAAATACCAGAGGCGGGCTCCGCCTGTCGAGGGGTTGAACCACTGACGCCCCCTCTTTTCTTGACAGAGCATTTCCGAGAGCATAAAAGTGTTCTATGGACGGTTCCCCATCACGCGCCATCCCCTCCTTGAGCCTCATGAACAACGACCAATGCGAGCAGATCCATCACGCATCGCTCGAGATCCTGCGTCGAACGGGGGTGCGGGTGCACCACGAGGAAGCGGTGGCGCTTCTCAGGGAAGCAGGCTGCCCCGTGGAAGGCGACAATCTTGTCAGGATTCCCCCGTCCCTTGTTGAGTGGGCGCTCAGCCAGGCTCCCTCGGTCATCGCGCTGTGCAATCGTGGGACCGACTTCGCCAGTGTCCCGCTGAAGCCGGCTGTCACGACGTTCGGCCCCGGTTCCGACTGCCCATACTACCTCGACCCTCAGACAGGAGAAAGGCGGCCCTTCACGCTGGCTGACCTCGAGGATTGCGTGCGCCTCGCCGACGCGCTCCCGGAAATCGGCTTCCTGATGTCAATGGGAATACCGCAGGATTTTGCCGGCAACACGTACAGGAGGCAGTACGCAACACTCATTGAGAACTCGGCGAAGCCGGTGGTGTTCGTCTGCAACGATGGAGCGGACTGCCGGGCGATTGTGGCGGCGGCCGCAGTCTTGGCGGGCGGAATGGAAAAACTTCGGCTCAGTCCTACGCTCCTGCTGTACTCTGAGCCCACCACGCCGCTGCAACATAGCGCCACCGCCACGGAAAAGCTCCTTTACATGGCCTCCGAGGCTCTCCCCGTCGTTCACTCTCCAGCCCCGATGATGGGGAGCACCGCTCCCGCGACCCTTGCAGCCGGACTGGCCCTCGGGAATGCCGAGGTGCTGAGCGGCCTTGTCATCCACCAGCGAAAGCGGGCGGGGGCGCCGTTTCTCTATGGCAGCGGCCTCCATCACATGGATATGAGAACCTCCATCAGCGTCTACGGAGCCCCCGAGTTCCAGCTCGCAAGGCTCGCCGTCGCTTCGATGGGCAGGTACTACAACCTGCCCACCTGGGGATATGCGGGTCACTCGGACGCAATTCCTTTCGACGAACAGGCCGCGGTCGATTCGGCCCTCTCCGTCCAGAATGCCTTGCTCAGTGGTATGAACCTTGTCCATGATGTGGGATACCTGGAGGCAGGGCTTATCACGTCACCCGAGATGATGGTGTTCACCGCCGACATGATAGGCATGCTGCGCCGATTCGCGTCCGGCTTTTCTCTTGGCGCCGACGCCCTGGCCCTTGAAGTGATACACGGGGTCGGTCCTGGCGGAAACTACCTGGGCGAGGAGCACACGCTTCGCCACTTTCGCGAATTCTGGCAGCCCGAGCTGTTCGATCGGCAGCGCTACGACGCGTGGAAGTCATCAGGCGCGAAGGGTCTGAGAGACAGGCTGCGCGCAAAAACGCTGGACCTCATGGCCGCCCACGCGGGTTCGCCGATCCCTGAGGCAATGGCCCGGGAAGTGGAACGCATCCTGGGGCTCACGGGCTAAGGGCTCGCTTCCGCCCCTCCCTGGCTACGGACTTGCTTCCGTCCCTCCCTGGACTCGCTCGCCCTCGCGGCTCTCGCTGCCCGCCCTAGCACGGTACACCGTGCAGGGGCGGTCAGCTGCCGCCCTCCGCACGCCTTCGGCGTGCTACGCTTCCCTGGCTGCGGACTTGCGCACATCGCAGAGAAGCGCCTTGTAGACAGGGTAACCCGAGATCGGGTCCCTGTTCTCAAAGTCAGTGAGCTCGTTCACATTGCAGATCCTCCACGCGGTGGGTCCCAGAGAACCTCCGCCGGACGCGTCGGCTTCGACCGACCCGGGAGCGATGTCCTGTGTCACATAGGCCTTGAAGGGTACGCGGCCCCGCGGTGTCACCACCTCGACAAGATCCCCGCTCACGATATCCCGGGTCTGAGCGTCGCGGAGGTTGATCCACACGAGCGGGTCGGGACGCTGTTTGGCGAGCCCCGGTATGTTGTGGTGTTGCGAGTTGAAGAAGACCTTGTTGCGCGCGCCCGAGTTGAATACCAGCGGAAACTCCCCGGCAAGCTCGGGCGAAGAGGCTGGCCCTTCGCGCGGCGGAGCGTAGACGGGCAGAGCGTCGTAGCCGAACTGCTTCAATATGCCTGAAGCGATCTCGAACTTCCCCGACGGTGTCTCGAACCCCGGTTTCCCATCGCGGCGAAGCAGCCCGGACTCCCACTTGCGGTGCTTCATCCGAACATGAGGCAGCTCCACCCCTTCGGGATGTTGCTCCAACTCATGCAGGTCGATCCCCGTGTCCTCGAAAGCCCACTGAAGCATCTCCCGGGCTGACCGCGGATACAAGTGGCCATAGCCGAGCCTCTCCGCGATCGCCGCAACGATCTGCCAGTCGCTCTTCGATTCCCCGAGCGGCTCGATCACCTTGTGCCTGAGTCGGGCTCTGCGGCCCGACAGGATGTAGGAATCCTCCTCGAAAGAGGTGGCCGCGGGAAGAATGATGTCGGCATAGCGCGCGTCTTCCGTCGGAAACCGATCGACGACGAGGAGAAAATCGAGTGCCGAAAAAGCACGCCGCCACAGGGAAGGATCAGGGTACCCCGTGATGATCGACGCGCCGAACACCAACAGGGCGCGCACCGGGTAGGGATCGTCATGCAGGATGGCACGGGGAAGCTCCATTGCGTGAGCTTCCCTTCGGTAGTGGCAATAGAGAGGATAGGCAGGTTTTCCCACGGGGTCCACGTTGCGCGGCGCTTCGATGCGCCGCCGCTCGTTCACCTTTGGCCCCGCGCCGGGCATTGCGATCACGTTTCCACCGGGCGTGTCGAGATTTCCCGACAGGGCCCAGAGCGTCAGAACGGCGCGAATGTTCTGCACGCCGCTTGTCGTGTATTCCAAGCCGGAGTGGGTGAGAAGCGCCGCCCCGCCGGATCCCGCAATAGCCCGGGCCGTTTCCACGATCTTCGCGGCCGGCACGCCCGTCATTCCTTCGGCAGACGAAGGCGGAAAGCCAGCCGCGTAGGAGCGAAGCTCGTCGAATCCGATGGTCCACCGCCCGGCGAAATCCCGATCGTACAGCCCCTCGTCGATCAGGACATGGAGCATTGACAGAGCGAGGGCGCCATCGGTCCCTGGCCTGACGGCCAGCCAATCGGCATTCGTTCGGCGAGCTGTCTCTGTGCGTCTGTGATCGACAACGATTACCCTGGCTCCCCGGGCCATAGACGCCTCGATCTGCCGCATCGCCTCGGGGGGAGACGCGTTTGCCGGGTTGGTGCCCCAGACAACGATGAGCCGCGCGTTCTCCAGATCGGCAAAAGTGTCTGCCCACCACACGCCGAAGGTGGCGGCCGGAGCAAGAACAGCGTGACTCGCGTAGCAGTTGGAGCCTGCCCCGGTCGTGTTGGGGGAACCGAAAGGAAAGAGCAGGCTCCAGGCGCAGGACTCGCGCACACCAGCAGGCGCAAGCATCTCCCAGAGCGAACGCTCGAAGGTCCCTCTGCCCGTGTACAGGCAGGCGGCCTGCGGGCCATGCAGTCGCGCCACGTCACGCAGACCGGAAGCTATTCGTTCCAACGCTTCATCCCACTCAATGCGCCGGAAGCGGTTCTCGCCGCGAGCACCGCTTCGCCCCAGGGGATGAAGAAGACGGTCGGGCGAATACACGATCTCCGCCGCCCGGCCGGTCCTGGGGCAGCACACGCCGTGCGGGCTGGCCCTGTCCGGCGCCACCTTGATGATTCGATCTCCGTCCATGGTGATGCGCACAGCGCAGGCTGAAGGACAGATGCCGCAATGTCCGTGAACTGCGCGTTGTTCCAAGGTCACGACGCCTCCCTGGCCGGGATCCTACCACGAGGCGTCAACTTGATCGAACCCTTGGGACTGCCTATACTCAACCCGCCGCACTCGACCAATGCCAAACTGGGAGAAAAGCTTCTACGCCATTTTCGCCGGAGAGATCCTCGCCCTCATCGGTTTCACCGCCTCCATACCGATCATTCCATTTTTCATCCGCGACCTCGGGGTGGACGATCCCGCCAGCCTCAACATCTGGGTTGGCGCCTGTGCAACTGCGCCCGCGATCAGCATGTTCCTGTTCGCCCCTCTGTGGGGACAGCTTGCCGATTCCCACGGCAAGCGCTTGATGCTCCTGCGCGCCATGATCGGCGGCGCGGCAGTCATCGCGCTTACGGGCGCGGTCAATCGACCATGGCAGCTTCTCGTTCTGCGCGGGTTCCAGGGAGCACTGACAGGTACTGTGTCGGCGGCCACGGTGCTGGTGGCCAGCATTTCCCCCAAGGAGCGGCTCGGCTACACGCTGGGCATGCTCCAGACCGGCATCTATGTGGGGGCCTCCGTGGGCCCGGCTTTCGGCGGCCTGCTCTCAGACCTCTTTGGCCATCGAGTCGCATTTCTGGTCCCTGCCGTGTTTCTCGTGGCCGCGGCCGTGATCGTCATGCGATTCGTCAAGAATGACGCCGTAGGTACCGCGCCTCCCGGGTCTTTCGTGAGGTCAGTGATCCCCGACTTTTCGCCACTGGCGCATTCTCCAGGGCTGATCGTGCTGCTGCTCGTTTCGGGGGGGCTGCAGATTGCCACCAGCACGGTGGCGCCCATCCTGCCGCTTTTCATCCAGTCCATTTCCCCCCAGGCAACGAAAGTCGGCTCCATGACGGGACTGATCCTCGGGGGGAGCGCTGTCGCGGCGGCGCTTTCCTCCGCAGGCCTCGGAAGAGTGAGCTACAGGATCGGCTACGAGCGGCTCCTGGCGTTCTGCCTCGCCGGGGCCGTGCTCGTGTTTCTCCCCCAGGCATTCGTTCGCAACCCCATCCAGCTCCTTGTTTTGCGAGTGCTCGGCGGCGCGTTTATCGGAGGCTCGGAGCCCTCGATCAACGCCATGATCGCTATGCGCGCGGACAGGCGTCGCCAGGGAATGATCTTCGGGCTGAATACGAGCATGAACTCGGCGGGGGCTGCCGTGGGACCCATGCTCGGGGCCGTTTCATCTGCTGGCTTCGGCTACGCCTCGGCCTTTTTTGCGGGTACGGCGGTCCTCCTGGCTTCAGCCATCGGTGCGCGCACCGTGAGAAAAATAGAGCCGCAGCACGAGGAACTGTGATCCATGTTGGAAAAGTGTTGACAAAATTGCGGAGTCAAGATATTTTTTGGAAACCAAATAAACGCAAATAGTTTCCCAAGAGGATGGATATGGGGCAGAGAATTCCTGACGCAGAAAAGCGCAAGCAAATCATTGATCGTTCGAGGACGCTGTTCATGGCACGGGGAGTCAGCGCGCTGTCCATGGACCAGATCGCGTCCCTGCAGGGCATCAGCAAGAAGACGCTCTACAAGTTTTTCCCGAACAAGGCCGCGCTGACGGAAGAAGCAATCGAAGAGCGAATTCAGGAAATAGCCTCGAAAGTCGAAGAAATCGCCCATAACTCCGACCTCCCTTTCCTGGCTCGGTTGCGGGGTATCTTCGACATTGTCTCGCGCCAAATAGCGGAGCTGGGCGATAACTTCGTCAAAGACGTGTACTACCACGAGCCGGAGATTTGGGAACGGATCGACAAGTTCCGCAGGGAGCACGTCTTTGAAATCATTACTCGTCTTTTCAGGGAAGGGATTCGCAAGGGGTTCATCCGCAATGACATCGACGGAAGGCTGGTGCCCCTCCTCTTCACCAGTACCATAAGCTCCGTCATGAGCCCTGCACAGCTTGTCAGTCTCCCATTCCCGCCGGCAGAGCTCTTTGACGCCTTCATCCGCATTCTTTTCGGCGGGGTCCTGACCGACAGAGCGCGCCGTCAGTTTTTCACCGGGGAGGGCAGATCATGAAGCAAGTCCTGATTGCCGCATGCGCGTGCGTCGTGCTGGCCGGATGTGCCAAGGAGACTGATGCCATTCAGGCCTCGGGGACCATCGAGGCAACGAGCGTCCAGGTTTCTTCAAAGTCATCGGGAGAGGTGCTCCACCTCGATGCCTCCGAGGGCTCCCCGGTGAAAAAGGGCGATCTGCTCGCCGTGATCGATCATTCCAACCTGGACATCCAGCTGGGCCAGGCGAAAAGCGGCGTGGATCTCGCCCAGGCACAGCTCGACCTGCTGACCAATGGCGCCCGCGGTGAAGACCTCGCCCAGGCGAGGGAGGCGCTCAACGAGGCCAATGAGAACCTGAGCAGTGCCCAGCAGGATTTCCAGCGCCTGGAGAGCCTCTTCAAGGCGGCGGCCGCAACGAAGAAGCAGCGCGATGACGCGGAGACCCGCTCCACCACGGCCAAGGCGCAGGCCAACGCCGCCGGGCAGGCGCTGAAAAAGCTGCAGAACTTTGCCCGGCCCGAAGAGGTGAAGGCTGCCCAGGCCCGGCTGGACCAGGAGGTGTACGCCGTGCGGCTGCTGGAAAAGACCATCCAGGACTGCACGGTACATGCTCCCACGAACGGAATAGTGACGGAGAAACTAGTGGAAGAGGGAGAGCTTGCCGCGCCGGGATCCGGGCTGTTCGTGATCACGGACCTGGAAACGGTGAAGCTGACCATCTACGTGCCCGAGACAGACCTGGGGAACATTCGCCTCGGAGAGAAGGCGCGGATCTCCATCGACTCCAGTCCTGGAGCAGTCTACACCGGCGCGGTAACCTACATCTCACCTGTTGCGGAGTTCACGCCGCACGACATCCAGACGAAGGACGAGCGGGTAAAGCTCGTGTATGCCGTGAAAGTCGAAATCCCCAATCCCGACGGAGTTTTCAAGCCAGGAATGCCGGCGGATGCGGCGATGGACCGCATCAGGGGACAGAAGCCGTGAACGACGCGGCAGCGGGAGCGCAGGTCCCCGCTATAGAAGTTTCAGGCCTGTTCCATAGCTACGGCAGTGTCCAGTCGGTCAGAGGCATGGACTTGCGCATCGAGGCGAACGAGATGTTCGCCCTTGTCGGACCCGATGGGGCAGGAAAGACGACGACCATCCGCCTCTTGTGCGGGCTCCTGAAACCCCGGGCCGGTGGGGTAAGGATCTTCGGGCGCGACCTCGAGAAGAACCTTGCATGGGTCAAGGAGCAGATCGGCTACCTCTCCCAGCGCTTTACACTCTACGGGGACCTCACGGTTGACGAGAACATCGAGTTCTTCGCCAGGATCCACGGAGTTCGAGAGTTCCAGGATCGCCGGGAAGAGCTCCTCTCCTTCACCCGGCTCCTGGCCTTTCGCGGCAGGCTCGCCGAGCAGCTGTCAGGAGGCATGAAGAAGAAGCTCGCACTGGCCTGCACGCTCGTCCACCGGCCCCGCATCATCTTCCTGGACGAGCCCACCACGGGCGTGGACCCGGTCTCCCGCCGCGAGTTCTGGATCATCCTCTCCCGGCTCATGCGCGAAGGCATCACCATCGTAATGTCCACCCCTTACCTGGACGAGGCGGAGAGGGCCAGCCGGGTCGGGCTCATGAACGCGGGCCGGCTCATGGCCGCTGAGCGCCCGGCGCGCATCAAGGCGGAAATGAAGGGGACGGTGCTGGAAATCGTCTGCGCGGACATCAGGCGCGCAAGCGCGGTGCTGCGGCAGACCGGCCAGCTCAGCGAGGTCCAACTTTTCGGCGACAGGTTGAACGTCGTCGCCCAGGACGCCGAGGCCGGCACGCAGGCCGTGCGGCAAGCGCTTGCCAGGGCGGGCATGCCGATCGATTCCCTGAGGGTCATTCGATCGAGCCTCGAGAATGCCTTCATTTCCCTGATCAGAAGCGAAAGCGAGGAGCCTCATGCGAGCTAGCATCTTCGCGGTTCTGGCCCTTGGCCTGTGCGCCACCCCTGCTCTCATCGCGGCGGCAGATGGCGCTCGCGTGGTGGACCTGGATGAGTGCATACGCATGGGATTTGCCCATGACGCCGGGCTTCACTCGGACGAGCTGGAGACGCGCGTAGCCGACGCGCGGCTTCGCGAGATGCAGGGACAGTACGTTCCATCTGTGTCTCTCCAAGGCGGGTATTCGAGACTGTCTGACGTGGCGGCTGGAAGCATGAACACCGATGTTTCTCTGGGCGGCCCTCCCATGCCGATGACGATCACCTTTCCGCCGCCCCTCGACAACAACACGAGCGTCCGGATTTCCCTCCAGCAGCCGCTTTTCACGGGAAAGCGTATCGCGGCCTCGATCCGCCAGGCAGAGGCGTTGAGGGACTCCAGCATGAGTGACCTGGGGAAGAGCAGACTTGACCTGCGCTACGCCATCACGGAGGCATACTGGAACCTCGCGAGGGCAAAGACGCAGCGGGAGGCCATCGACCAGAGCGTGGCTCAGGCCGAGTCGCACCTCGCCGACGCCAGAAAGCTCCTGGACCAGGGAATGGCGACGAACAACGATGTCCTCCAGGCGCAGATGCGGCTGGAGGATTCGAAGATCGATCTCTCCAGCCTTGAAACCATGCGCGATATTGCGCGCGTCCGTCTGGCGCTCCTCATCGGACTCCCCTGGGACGCCGCCCTGGACATCGCGGAGGACACTCCCTCGCAGAACGTCGAGATTCCTCAGGGAAGCGTGGCGGACCTGGTGGCCCGGGCCCTGGCAAAGCGGCCCGAGATTCAGAGCGCCCGCTTACGGGTGACCGCGCAGGAGGCTTCCGTGGAAGCGGCACGGTCGGGGCTCTTCCCGAACGTATTTCTCACCGGCGACTACACAGTGGCGAACCCCAACCAGAGGGTCTTCCCCCAGGTCGACCAGTTCACGCCGACATGGTCTCTCGGGATACTCGCCTCGATCGACTTGGGCCGTTACCCCCAGGTAATGGCCCAGGAGGAACAGGCGAGCAGCAAGCTCACCCAGGCCCAGGAAAGCTCTCGAAAAATGGCCGATGTCGTTGCAGAAGACGTCATCCGCGCGTATCTGACGCTCCGCGAGGCTGCAGGGCGGCTGGTCTCTCTTCGCCAGGAAACCGCGCAGGCGGTGGAGAACGACCGGGTCACGCAGGAACGCTATCGGCAGGGCGTCGCCCTGTCATCGGAGAGCCTGGACGCGCAAACACTCGTCGTCCGTGCCCGCCTGCGTGAGGACGGTGCTCTCTTTGACTGCCTCGTCGCAAGGGCAGCGCTCGACAGGGCGGTGGGAGAATGAACGGCCCGCCCGTAGGCAGGGACGCCGAGGGCGGGGGCGCCCTTCCGCGGTACCCCGCGGAGTTGGACGGCGGAAGCCCGCCCGCCATCCGCACAATGCAGCTCACCAAGTGCTTTGGCTCTTTCGTTGCGGTCGACGCCGTGTCTTTCGAGGTCCCGGCCGGAAGCATCTTCGGCCTTCTGGGGGCAAACG
The DNA here is from genome assembly GCA_049515615.1 of Spirochaetia bacterium. GTDB lineage: Bacteria > Spirochaetota > Spirochaetia > SZUA-6 > Fen-1364 > Fen-1364. Next base: position 1,845 of record JBEKTX010000021.1, on the reverse strand, counting down.
GCGCGGGCAAGTCGACCACAATCCGCATGCTCTGCGGACTTCTTGCCTCCAGCTCCGGCACGGCGGAGGTGGGAGGCTTCGACGTCAACCTCAACCCAGAGGCGGTGAAGCGGCGCATCGGGTACATGTCGCAGCGTTTTTCCCTCTACGACGACCTGACAGTGGAAGAAAACATCACATTTTTCGGAGGGGTCTACGGGCTGTCCAACCAGGATCTTGCCGGGCGAAAGAAGGAGACCGTCCGGCTGGCCGGGTTGGAGGGACGCGAGAAGGCCCTCACGCGGGAGCTTTCCGGCGGCTGGAAGCAGCGCCTGGCCCTTGGCTGCGCCATGCTGCATAGGCCGGGCATCGTCTTCCTGGATGAGCCTACTGGCGGCACCGACCCAATTTCGCGTCGACTCTTCTGGGACATCATCAACGAGCTGGCTCAGGGCGGAACCACGGTGCTCGTTACCACGCACTATCTGGACGAGGCCGAGTACTGCAATGAGCTGGTCCTGATGCACGCGGGCAAGATCGTGGCCCAGGGGAGCCCGGGCGCGCTCAAGCGCGAGGTAATCACCGGCGCTGTCTTCGAAGTGGACTGCTCCGACCCCGTGGCGGCCCTGGAAGCGTTGCGCGGCGTGCCCGTTGTGCGGGAAACCGCCATCTTCGGCACCCGCCTGCACGTGAGCCTCGAGCGGGAGGAGGAGATAGGGAACGTGCTCACGGCGCTGGGGGATGCAGGGCTGCCTGTGAGCGGATACGGCCGGATCGTGCCTTCACTGGAAGATGTGTTCATCCGGCTGATTGACACGAATGGGGAGGCGCGGGAATGAGCGGGATGAGGATAGGAACCATCATGGTCAAAGAGATGCGCCAGATCTCCCGCGACCCGGCCACCCTCGGGATGCTCCTCGTCGTGCCGCTGTTCCTGCTCCTCTTGTTCGGCTTCGCGATCAGCCTGGACGTCAAACACATCTCTCTTGCGGTCCTGGACCACGACAAAACCGAGGCGAGCAGGGGCTTCATCGAATCCTTCCTGCACTCCGAGTATTTCGACCTGAAGCTTTCGATTGACCGGGAGTCACAGATCGACGGCCTCCTGGACGAGGGGAAAGTCCTCGTGGCCCTGGTGATTCCCGTGGACTTTGGCAAGGATGTCGCGAACGGCGGACGGGTCGAAGTGCAGGCCATCGCCGACGGCGCCAACGCGAACACCGCCGCAACCGCGATCGGCTACATCCAGGCGGTTGCCGCGGACTATTCCCAGCGGGCATTCGTGCGCTCCCTCGAGCGTGCGGGCGTGACGGGGATGAAGACCACGATCGATTTCCGGCCCCGCGTCCTTTTCAACCCCGAGCTGCGCAGCGCGAATTTCCTCGTGCCCGGCCTCATCGTCCTTATCCTGATGATGTCAGCGGTGATTTCCACCGCCCTCTCCATCGTGCGGGAGAAGGAGAGGGGGACCATGGAACAGATCAGTGTCTCTCCCGTGCGACCCCTGGAGCTGATCGTCGGAAAGACGGTCCCCTACCTCCTCATCGGGCTGGTTGCCGCCGCCACCATTCTCGCCAGCAGCCGCCTCCTTTTCGGCGTGACGGTGAAGGGAAGCTGGCTCGACCTGGGGGTGGTCACCCTGGTCTTTCTCTTCGGCTGCCTCGGCTTCGGGGTCATGCTCTCTACAATCTCCGACAGTCAGCAGGTTGCCTTTCTTCTTTCCTCCCTGCTCACTCTCCTTCCCGTGTTCGTCCTCTCGGGGTTCGTGTTTCCCTTCCGCAATATGCCCTGGATCATCCAGGGGGTGAGCTACCTCCTGCCGGGGCGTTACTACCTGGCGGCGCTGCGAGCGATCATGTTGAAGGG
>JBEKTX010000020.1:0-23030 GCA_049515615.1 Spirochaetia bacterium | reverse complement strand
TGTCCACGATCATCCTCCTGCACCGCGCGCGCGCTCGTGGAATGCAAGCGGAGCTCTTCGATTCCCGCGAGCTGGTGAAAACGGACGACAATTTCACGGCCGCCGCGCCGATCGAGGACCTCACCAACAGCCTGATTTCCACCCGGGTGCGAACGAAACCAGGAATGGTCGCAATCATGCAGGGCTTCATCGCCTCCACCACGGGCGGGGCCACGACGACGCTCGGTCGCGGGGGCTCGGACTATACCGCCACGATCGTCGGAGCCGCTCTGCGCGCCGAAGAGGTGCAGATCTGGACGGACGTAACGGGGATCATGACTTGCGACCCCCGCATCGCAAAGTCCGCGCGGACCATCGACAAGATCAGCTACAGGGAGGCTGCCGAGCTTGCCTACTTCGGTGCGAAGGTGATCCACCCCGCAACGATCCAGCCCGCGGTGAACCTGGGCATCCCGGTGTGGGTGAAGAACACGTTCCTGCCGGAAGAACCGGGAACCTGCATCATCCCGAACGTGCCGGGGATCGGGTTGAAGGCGATTGCATGCAAAAAGGGAATCACGCTGGTGAACGTCAGCTCCTCACGGATGCTGCTCGCCTACGGTTTTCTCAGGAGGATCTTCGAAATATTCGAAAAGCACCAGACCGCCGTGGACCTGATTGCCACCTCCGAGGTGTCGGTCTCCGTCACAATCGACAATGCTTCCGCCGTCAACGCAATCGCGCGTGACCTGTCTGAGATCGGGACCGTCGGCGTGGAGACGGACAAGAGCATCGTCTGCCTCGTGGGACAGGACCTCTGGAAGGACACGACCTTCCTCGCGCGGACTTTCTCGTCTCTCAAGGGTACCCCCGTTCGCATGATTTCATTGGGCTCTTCAGACATCAACCTTTCCGTCGTGGTGCCGGTGGAGGCAACGGATGACGCGGTTCGCACACTCCACGACGAGTTCTTCCCCCGGTGAGCACGCAGAGCCCGCCACTCCCCGGCCCTTGCGCGTGTGCCTTGCACGGGTTAGCGTCATGCCAGATGGAGATCGACTTTCTCAAGATGCAGGGCTGTGGTGACGATGTCGTTGTGCTTGACGGCGCGCGGGTCCCCGCCGAAACCACGGAACACCTGCCAGGCCTCGCGCCGCGCATCCTGAACAGGGGGCTCGGCGTCGGGGGGAACGCGCTGGTGGTGCTCGGCGCTGCGGCAGGCGGAGTCCTTCCCGTCCGCTGCCTCGATGGGGAAGGCGACGAGCTCGGGATCTCCTGCAACGCCGCGCGGTGCGTCGCGCGCTACGCCACGGATTCCGGGGTGGTCAGCGCGAACGATTTTCTCATCGAATGCGGCAATCGGAGGCTGCGCGCGCAGATCATCGACAGCGCGCACGTCCGGGTCGACATGGGAACTCCCTTTGGCGGCGAGAAAACGGCCGAGATCAGGGAAAGCCTCCGCGAATCCTTCACCCGCGCCATCCTTGTCCAGGGGCGGTCGGTCACGTACACGCCGATCTCGCTCGGACGATCCTATGCAATGATTTTCGTGCCGAATTTCTCGTTTCCGCTCCGTCGGACCGCCCGGGAGATCGCGTCCCAGCCGGACTTTCCGGAAGGGACCGGCATCGGGTTTGTGCAGATATACTCGCGGGAGGACCTGCGGTTGCGCGCCTGGGAAGCGCCGGGCGAGGGTCCCGCGGATGAGTGCGCGTGCGCGTCAGCAGCCCTCGTGGCGGCCGTGGTAAACGGGTTCAGCGACCGGGAGGTCTTTGTCCATCTGCCGGGAGGGAACATCTTCCTTCAATGGGAGGAATCCGACAACCACATCTGGCTGACCGGTCCGGCGGGCTACGTTTTTACGGGAACCTATGATTTCACTCCGGCCTCCGGGGACTAATGGCGTGGAAGGATTCATCGACAGGCTTGCCGATCTGCTCAGGACCCTTCTGGGGGACGGCGGCTCCTCCCGCAGGAGGTCCACCGGGGGCGACGGCGCCTCACCCGATGCAGACGGCGCCGCGTACCGCGACCCTGACTTTCGCGATGCCTGGGAAGAATTGGACGATTACATGCGGGGAGGGAGCGGTGCGCGCACAAGCCGCGCCGAGAGGCAGCAGACTCGGCGGCCGCGGCCCCCCGTCGACGAGTCTCTCCGCCAGGACTACGCAAACCTCGAGGTGCCGTTCGGCGCCGATATCGAGACCGTCAGAAAATCCTACAAATCCCTGATGCTCCGGTATCACCCTGACAAGCACGCGGGAGACCCTGAGAAACACAGGATCTCACTGGAGATCACGAAGAAGATCAACGAATCGTTCGAAAGGATCAGGAGCCGCCAAGGGGCTTGAGAGAAGCCTGATCGCAACCTGCCTGTCCCGCGCCTCATCATTGGTCGGCGGACTCCAGCTCTTCAATGTCCTCCGCTCCGGCCGACTGATCGCCGGGCCCTGTCTCGGCAGGGATCTGCTCGAGAAGTATCGCCTCCTCCCGCGGGCTGACCGGGGCGATGCCCAGCGACAGCGGCAGGGGCTGGGCTTCAGATGGCAGAGCCTCGGCTCGTTCTGACCCGCCCGGCTCCGATCCGCGCGTGTCGCGGGCAAACCGCTCCCACGCACGGTCGAGCTCTTCGACGATCGCGCGCATGGACCTGCTGGACGCGGCAAGCTCTTCGATTTTTCGCGAGGTATCGGCGGCGACGCCGACCATTGCTCCAAGAGAGGATTCTGTCTTGCCCACGTCGTCGGCGGCTGAATGCGCGAGCTCCGTGATCGAACCCGTGGCAGCGGTGACTTTCTCCAGAGCGTCGTGCAGAATGCGTCCGGTCTCAAGGGATTCCTTCGCGTTGACGGCGATCTGCCGCACGCCGTCCAGGACGGACTGCACGAGGTCGGCAATCTCGGACGCGGATCGCGCGCTGCGGTCGGCGAGCTTTCGCACCTGCTGCGCCACGACGGAAAACCCGCGCCCGGTGTCCCCGGCGCGCGCCGCCTCAATCGCCGCGTTCAAGGACAGGAGCTCCGTCTGGTCGGCCACGTCACCGATGACTGACACCGCGTCCTCGATCCGGGCCGTGCGCTCCTGCAGCGCACGCGTGGATTCCATCCCGCTGGTTATCTTCTCCAGTGAGACCTGAACCGCGGAGCTGCCATGCCGGGCGGCGTCACGGCCCGCTGACGCAGTCTCCTCGACGCGTCTCACTGACTCGGTTATCCCCGTGAATCCGCGGCTGGCCTCCTCGACGACCCTGGCCTGGTTTTTCACGCTGGAGACGGTTCGGGCGATCCGGTCGGCGACCTTCGCATATTCGGCCGCAAGGCGTTCACCGGAGGTCCTGAGCGTGGCAACCAGCGTCTGCAGAGAGATCATCCGACGCAGCTGGGCAGCCAGCTCCCCGATCTCGTCGGACCGCTTCACCTCCGGGAGACTGGAAATGTCTCCCTCGGAAACCCTCCTGCTGAAAGCGATGAGGTTCCGTACGTCATGGCGAAGCATGAAAAGGGTCCACAGGGAATACGCCAGTGCGGAGAGGGTGCCGATGCCCAGGAAAAGGGCGAACAGCGCGAGCACGGAGCGCGTAAGGCTCCGTCGAGCCTCGTAGATCCCATCCACGGCCGTGGAAAGCTGCGCAGCGGCATTCTCACCGTTGGCAATGAAATCCGGAACCAGGGCGACAAAACGCTCGCGTCCAACCGCATCTGTAAAAGCGCCATTCCCGGCATCGAGCAGGCGTTGAAGCTCTATCTGCCAGGACGAACCCAGGGTGGCGAGGGTGTTGGTGAGCGTTTCCCGCAGGCCCGGCGGATAGATCAATGCTCCCTCGACCGTTCTCGGGCGCTCGGCGGCCAGGCGGAGGAGCTCGGTGTCCGCGTTGCGCATCTGGCTGGAGTGGCGGAGGAGGAGATCGATGGTCGCGTCCGATGAGATCAGGCTGGCCCGCAGATTGATGAACTGCACCCTCTCGAGGATCGCCGTCAGGCGGCGGGCGTCATTGGCCACGGTTCGATCGATGCGCACGCCGGCGACGAAGCACACGGCGAGCAGGGCGATGGTAACGAGGAGAAGAAGGGAGCCCCCAATCAGCCTCGTGAGGATGGATTTCTTCATAACCCGTACTCCTCGATCTTTCGGTGGAGCGTCTTACGGCCTATGCCTAGAATCTCGGCAGTTCGGCTCTTGTTCCCGCCCTCACGTGCAAGGGTGGATCGGATCACCTCTTTCTCCACTTCGGCGAGGCTTGCGCCCACCGGAAGGCGAAGCGAGTCCGCTCCCGATTCGCCGCGGATGTTGGGCGGCAGGTCGTCGAGCGTGATGGTCGCTGCCTTGCAGAGCACAACGGCGCTTTCGATGCTGTTGCGAAGCTGCCGCACGTTCCCCGGCCACGAATAATTATACAGTGCAAGTCTCGCCTTGGCGTCGATGCCGTCAATCTGCCGTGTGTTCTCCTGGCTGAACTCCTTGAGGAACGCGGCCACGAGCAGCGGAATGTCCTCCTTGCGCTCGCGCAGCGGGGGGATGTGGATGTTCACGACATTCAAGCGATAATAGAGATCCTCACGGAAAGAGCCATTCGCGATCGCCTCCTTCAGGTCCCTGTTCGTCGCCGCGATCAGCCGCACATCCACCTCGACCGTTTCCTCGCCTCCCACCCGTTCGAACTTCTTCTCCTCCAGCACGCGCAGGAGCTTGATCTGCACGTTCTGGTTTATCTCACCGATTTCATCGAGGAAGAGCGTCCCCAGGTGCGCGAGCTCGAAACGGCCCCTCTTGCGGGCGATCGCACCGGTGAACGCCCCCTTCTCATGTCCGAAGAGCTCGCTCTCCAGGAGGCTCTCGGTGAGAGCGGCGCAATGCAGCTTGATGAAGGGCTTGTCCTTGCGCGGAGAATTGTAATGCAGCGCCTCCGCGATCATCTCCTTTCCCGATCCGCTCTCCCCGGTGATGAGAACCGAGCTGCGCGAGGGGGCTACCTGGCGCACCATTTCGAAGACCTGCTTCATCTCGGCGCTGCGGCCGATGATGCTCGCAAAGCCGCTGCGCCGTTCCAGCTCCTCCTGCATGACGCGGTTCTGTACCGCGAGCTCCCGGCTGGCCAGCGCCCGCTTCACGAGAAGGGAGAGCCTGTCCAGGTTCACCGGCTTCGTGAGAAAGTCGTACGCACCGTCGTGCATGGCTTGCACGGCGGACTCGATGGTTCCATGACCGGTGAGGATGATCACGGGCATGGTGGGAAACTGGGCCGTCACGCTCTTCAGGAGCTCCTCCCCCGACAGGCGCGGCATCTTCAGGTCGGTGATGAGCAGATCGACGTCCCCGCGGGTGATCGACTCCAGCGCCTCGCTGCCGTCCGCGGCGGTGGCCACTTCATAGCCGTCCAGGGCCAGGGCTTCGCGGAGGCCTTCGCGGATGTTCTTCTCGTCGTCCGCCACGAGAATCGTGAGCTTCACAGGGCATCCCCCTTGTAGTCTATGAGGATTTTCTCCTTCTGGGGAACCGGCAGGGCCAGGGTGACCGTCGTGCCCTCGCCGACCCGGGAATTGACGGAGATGTCGCCGAAATGTTCCTTGACGATCTTGAACACGATGGTGAGACCCAACCCGGTTCCGAACGGCTTCGTCGTGAAATAGGGCTCAAAAATCTTGTCCATGATCTCATCGGGGATGCCCGTGCCCGTGTCGGCAATACGCACGAGGACCTCGTCACCCGAGCGCAGGGATTCGATCCGCAGCACGCCGCCCCCGGGCATCGCCGCCACGGCGTTTTTGATGAGGTTGAGCAGCGCTTGCTTGATGTAGCGGGCGTCGATCCGCAGCAGGGGCAGCACCGGGGAGAGGTGGGCGTCGATCGTGACACCGGCCTGGTCCAGCTCGGGATGCACGAACTGGAGGAGCTCCTCGATGACGTGGTTCACGTCCCCGTCTTCAAGGACCGTATCCATCGGCTTCACCGCGAAGAGAAAATCGACCACGATTCGGTTGAGGCGGTCGACCTCCTCGTTGATCACCCCGAGGTGCTGGTCGATGTCTTTCGCCTCGATGCAGTCCTTGCCGGCGATCTTTTTCTGGATCAGCTGGAGATGGATGCCCATGGAGCCCAGGGGATTCTTGATCTCGTGCGCCACTCCCGCGGCGAGCGTCGTGAGGGACGCAAGACTCTCCGCGCGCCGCAGGCGCGCCTCTTTGGATCGCTTCTCCGTCACGTCCTCGATATGGGCGACGCTGCCCTCAACGCTCCCGCGGCGAACGAGCGGGAGAAGGCTCACCGAGAGAAGGCGGGGCGGGCTGCCGTCAATCGTGAACTCGCGATCGGCCGCCTTTCCCTGGCTTCGGAGAGTCGAGGAGAAGAAATCCGCCAGCTCACGGTCGGCCATGCAGTCCCACAGGACCTTGTCGACGATATCCTCCGTTGCAAAGGGGCACAGCCGCTCTGCTGACTTGTTGTACAGCATGACCCGGTGCTCGCGGTCGGTGACGATGATTCCATCGGTGAGAGACTCGAGGAGCATCCCCAGCAGGTCGTTCTCTTCCGAGACCCGGACAATGAGGGAACGGACCTGGCCGAGGTCCATTTTCCCCAGCTTGTCCAGGGCTTTGTGAATGAACTTCTTCATCCCGCTGCCTCCTCCCGGAGGCGGTAGAAAAGCGCCTCGACGACCGCGGCCGGCTGCATGTTGTAGGTTTCGACCCTGGACTGGGCGTCTCGGGCTGCCGCGTTCCACCGCTCCAAGGATTCCGGAGAAGCACTGCCCTGGCGGAGCAGCTCCCGAAAATGCGCCACGAGCTCCTCCAGGAATGCCGAAATCGTCTCCCGCGAGGATCTCCCGGCCTGCGGCCTGCGCTCCGGGAGCAGCTCGGACATCTCCTCCACGATGTCGAGGCCCGGATCGTTCGTGCGGCGCGCGAGCTCCATGAAGCGCCGGGCCAGTTGGGACAGCTTCTCAGGATTGATCTCACGCCAGGCAAGAAAGTACCCGCGCAGGCCGGAAAAACCTTCGGCGTCGCCGCGAATGACGCCTTCGGCGTCGCCACGAATGACGCCTTCGGCGTCGCCGCGAATGACGCCTTCAGCGTCGCCACGAATGACGCCTTCGGCGTCGCCGCGAATGACGCCTTCGGCGTCGCGGCGGAATATCTTCGCCATGACATCCCTTTCTTCCTCCACGGAGCGAGCCGGAAAGGAATACGGACGCAGCCGGGAGAGGATCGTCGGAATGATCGCGGCGCGGCGCGTGGTCAGGAGGACAAAGTGTACGGCTGCCGGCGGCTCCTCGAGAAGTTTCAGCAGTGCATTTCGCGCGGAATCCTGCATCCTGTCGGCATTCTCGATGAGGGCGATCTTCCGTGAGCCGGAGGCGGTGAGGTGCGCCCACGCGGCCAGCCGGCGGACCTGGCCGATGCTGATCGTGTCTGAGCGGACCTGTGCAGCCACGGGCGCCGCCGTTGCGGCGATTCGCTCCAGCAGCACGCCCAGCTCCCGGGCCTGCGGCAGCTCTGATCCGGGAGAGAGACCATCCAGGAGCTCTTCAAGCTGCCCCACCCGCTCCTGCATGCTTTTCACGCGCGGGTCGTCGACGTCCGCGATCCAGGGGTCGAACCGGCGCGTGAGCTTTCGCACCGCGCGCAGGAGCAGGTACAGGGCCGCCGGCTTTCTGCTCCGCATGAGGGCATCGGCCGAGGCGGCGATCTCCACGTCCGCGTAGCGGGGGCCCAAGAGCACGGTCTGCGCGTGGGTGAGCTCCTTCTGCATCCGACAGGTCGCGCATTCGCACGACCACTCTCCTCTGCCTTCGGAACAGGTGAGAACCCGGGCGGTCTCGAGAGCAGTGGAAAGCTTTCCCGCGTAGGGCGGGCCGAAGAACAACGCTGCGCGGGGAAATCTCTCCCCTGTCAGCTCCCCGCGGAGGGCGCTGACCGTCTCGGCCTGCCCGATGATGTTTTCGAACATCAGGCAAGCCTCTGAAGGATGAGCTCCGCGATTGACTTGTCCGGCCGCCCTGCGCCGAGCCGTGACGCGCATCGGCCCATCTGTGCACGACGTTCAGCCCCTTCGAACAGTGATTCCACGGCGGCTACCAGCGCCTCAGACGTCGTCCCCTCCTCCTCCAGGATAAGGGCCGCTCCGCGCGAGCGGAAAATGGCCGCGTTTTTGAGCTGGTCACCCCGGCTTCCTCTCATCGGAAGTGGAATCAGGATCGATGGCTTGCCAAGCGCGGCGATCTCGGCGAGGGTATTCGCGCCTGCCCTGCTGATCACCAAGTCTGCCGCGGCCATGATGTCAGGCAGCTCATCCCGGATAAACGGCGAAGAAAAATAGTTCTCCCTCGAGGCAGGCGCGAACTCCTTTGCTCCCATCTGGTGCACCACGAAGTAGCGCGGCAGGAGCTGCGGGAGGCTTGCCGCGACAAGGGTGTTCAAGAAAGAGGAGCCAAGGCTGCCCCCGATGACAAGCAGGAGCGGGAGACCATCCTTGCACCCCACGAAGGCCCGCCCCCGCCCGGGCTGCGCGGCATACAGAGCGTCGCGGACCGGGTTACCGGTGACCACCGCCTTTTCCCGAAAGGCCGCGGGCAGGCAATCGAGGGTCTCGGGAAACGAGACCAGAATCTTTTCGCAGAAGCGCATGTTGATCCGGGTCGCGAGGCCAGGGTCAAAATCCGACTCATGGGTCCAGGCAGGTATGCCGCACAGCCAGGCGGCCAGAACGGGCGGCACGCTGACGAAGCCTCCCTTCGAGAACAGCAGCGAAGGCTTCTCCTTCATCAGTATTCGCAGGGAAGCCACGATCCCCGCGGCGGTCTTCATGATGTCGGTGAGATTTCGCAAGGAAACATAACGGCGGAGTTTCCCTGCCGGAATGCCGCGGAACTCTATTCCGGCTTCTGCCGTGAGCTGTTTTTCCACGCCGCGTGATGAGCCGATCCAGACGACCCTGCGGCCCAGCCATGCAGCCACCGCAAGCCCCGGGAAAACGTGCCCCGCCGTCCCCCCGCCGGCAAACGCGACGACAGGCGATGTGCGCAACCCATCTCCTGTTGAAAGACTTCTGACCATACAGTAGTTTCACATTACCATGAGAATCGGCGCGGTCGCAATCCAGATGCTTCTCCTCGCCCTTCCGCTGTACGCGGCGGATCCCCTGGCCGCTTTCGTGGGAAGCGATGCCCTGGTGGAGCTTCGAGCCGGCGCAGCCGTCAAGGCAGGTCTTCCACAGGACGCAACTCCGTCCCTGGTGCCCAACGTCTCCTCTCGCGAAATCATCGAGCAGGAGGTGAAAGACCTGGGGCCCTCGGTCGGCGCCGAGTTCCTGAAAGTCATTCCGGGACCGGGCATTGCGATGGACGCGCCGGCCGGCCAGCTCCTCCTCTTCAATGCGATGCACGCGGTCAGCACCATGAAGGGCGTGACCTACTGGTCGGTGACCCGCGGAAAGGAACAGGTTCTTTTTCTCCAGTCCTATGTGATTGCATCCCCCGCAAAGCCGGACCGCATACCGGATCCTGTTTTCAGCGAGATACCGGAGACCCACGAGCTGTTCACCTTCCAGGAGGACAGTAGTTTCGGCAAGAACACATTCCTGGAACATTTCCACGCGCGAGGCGACCACCTCTACGTGAAGATGGAGAATCTTTCGACTATCACTTTTCTTCTTATCCCGTTCATCCAGCCACAAGGCCTGGTGAGCCAGGTCGTGCTCGTGCCCATCGGCACCGATGTGCTGTTCTACGGCCTGGCATGCATCCGCACCGGGATGCCCCTGGGAGACAAGGCGAGTCGTGTGGAATCGATGGAGAACCGGCTGACCGCGCTCGCTGGCTGGCTGGAGAAGCGCCTGTCCGCAGGAGCGGGTTGAATAGATTGATCCTCCGTGACCGATCGCGGCTTCTCGTCGTGGCACTCGGGCTCCTCTTGGAGCTGCAAGTCAGGGTCTGGGCGGGTCCCAGTGCGCGCGAGCCCGATTTCTCCGGCTGGAGCCGTATTCAAACCGAACACTTTGTCTTTGTGTTCGAAGAGCGCGACCATGAGGCCGTCCGCGAGCTGCTCTCCTTCGCGGAGGAAGTCTACAGCGATCTGACACTCTTCCTGGATTCCACGCCCCGGGATATCTGGGTCGTTGTCCGGGGACGGATCGACACTGCCAACGGATACACGACGGCTTCGCCCCCCCACATCGTCCTTTACCTCGCCCCGCCTTCGGAACCGCTTTTCGGTCTCGATGCATCCAGCTATTTGCGCCTGCTCTTCGTCCACGAGCTGACGCACTTCGTCAACTTCCAGTATGACAAGGGCATCCTGTCAGTCGGAGAGAGGCTGTTCGGTCCCGGCGTGAAAGAAGCAGAGGCCGTCCTGTACGGGTATGCGGCCATGGAAGGGATCGCCACCGTGACGGAGACCCTGTATACGGACGGCGGCCGGGGCCGCAACCCTTTCTTCGAGCTGGAACCACGGGCGCTTGCCCTGGAGAACTCATTCTTCTCGCTTGAGCGCGTTGCCTATGGGTCGAGCTTCCCCCCTTTCGACCGCGTGTGGCTGGGCGGCTATCTCTTCGTGCAATTCCTCCTGGATAAATACGGGACGGATGTCATGCGGGAGATTCACAAAGCCTACGCGGCCGCTCCCCTCCTCGGTCCCTGGGCCGCTGTCCGCCGTGTCACGGGACGCGACGCTTCGCAGCTCTTCCAGGAGATGGTCCAGGACCTCCAGGAGCGCTACCGCGGCACGTCATCTATCCCCCCGGGGCGACGATTGAGCCCTCCCGGGATCGGAGACTATTTTCTTCCCGCGGTGACTGAGGCCGGATGGTATCTCTACCGAAGCACGCGGGAGGAGCCAGGAGCCATCGTGCAATGGGAGCCACTCTCAGGGAAGGAACGGGTGCTCCTCGCCACCTCTCTTTCGGATGCCTCTTCGCTCACGGCATCGAGAGACGGTTCGCAGATCGTGTTCGCAACGATCGAACAAACGGTTGGAAAGAGCGGACCTCTCGCCCTCTCGGATCTTTTTTCCCTCGACCCCGTGACACGGACGGTACGACGGATTACCGTGGGCGCTCACCTGTGGCAGCCCCGTCTCTCACCAGACGGTTCCACCCTGGTCGCCGTACAGGCGGCGGGCGCCCGCTCCCGTCTGGTGATGCTGGACCGGGGCTCGGGGAAGCTGACTGTTCTCTACGCTCGGGACGGTGCACGCGTATGCACGCCCGCCTTCTCGCCGGACGGCGCCAGGGTCGCATTCGTGGTGCAGGCGGGAGGGCGAAACGACATCCTGGTCCTTTCCCTGCCCCTCATGGGCGCAGCGGTTGTCGCCGATGATCGCTTCAGCGACGTGAATGTCGATGCCGCCACTCCGCTCCTGCCACGCGGCGCAGGACGTGAATACTATCCCTGCTTCATCGATGACAACACCGTGGCATTCTCATCGGACAGGGGCTCCACCCTCGCGCTGTATGAAGCAAGTTTCGACGAGGCAGAGCCGAATCTGATCTGCATGGATCCCGTCGGCGCATGGGCGGGCGAGGCGGCAGGCGGGAAGATTGTCTATGCCACCTGGAGAACGACCGGATTCACGCTGATGCAGAAAGAGGCTGTCCATGAACCCAGTCCGACCGTGCGGGAAAAGCGATCCACGGCCCCGGCCTCGCTAACCCAGATGCAGGCCTCCGGCAGATATGTCGACCAGCCTCGATTCGTGTTCTGGGCTCCCTTTCCCCTCTACGACAGCAGCATCGCCGCGGGCGAGGTTCTCTTCGCCCCAAGTGTTCTCATTCACGCCCTCTCGAACCTTGAGTCGAGCTCGCTCGATGCCTCGTTCAGCTTCCGCACGGATTGGCTCCAGCCGGCGGTGGAGCTCGACGTTCAAAGGGTGCTGGGGACCACCCAGATTTCCTACCATCTCTCGGAAGGTTTTACGACCTCACAATGGGGAGAATCCCTGGAAGAGCTGCAGCAGCAGATCGCCCTCTCCTTCCCGCTGGTGAGCCGCACGGTGCTTCAGACCACGACGAGCCTCGTCGCAAGCACGGGGGTTGTCGATTCGCTCCTCCTCACGGGATCGACGCCATTCAGCTTTGTCGACGGCCTGCGCAGAGTCGATCCGTACGGAGCCGCCCTGAGCTTCGAGCACGACGTCGGTCTCACCGCGGGGCTGGCATTCGTACGCAGGACTTCAGGAAGCTCGTTCGACCTGTTCGCGAGAAACGAGCTGGTTGCGTCGACCTCCGAGGTGTTTTACCCCCCGGACCTTTCGGGCACGGGGATGGGAGCTCTGGCACAGGCACTTGTCTCACTGGCATATCCATCCCCGTTTGCGCATCAGGTGGTTAAAATCGGGCTGAAAGCGAGCTACGCAAGCTTCGGGGGACCGTTTCTGCAGATCACCAATCCTCGAGGAGCCTTCGATCCCGTGACCCAGCTCCTGGCGGGAAGGACGCTTCTCTCACTGGACTACCAGTTTCCAATCGCCCTCCTGGACATGCCGCTCATCTACTCCTTCGGGCTGGTCGCGATTGGAGGTGGAATGCACGTGGAGGCTGCCGCGGACTGGAGCCCGACACCGACAGCCCTGCTTTTCGACCGCGACATCTACGCCGGTATAGAGCTGGTGTTCGTCCTCTCCGTCGGGGAAGCAACCCTGCCGGTTCTCGTGGGCGCGAGCGTCAGGTTCGACCCATTTTTCAAGACGCCTCTGGATTGGAGCACGGACATCCGGCCGTATGTCGCTCTCTCCACCGACAGCTTCGCCGGGGTTGGCCTGTCGAGTGGAATCATTCGTGCGCCGGCGTCCTTCATACGGATGCGGTAGGGCCAGGGGTCCCGCGCTGCAACTTTTACCAGCCTGCCTCGAGGAGCAGCCCCCACGATCCTCCGATGTTCGGGCGCTCGAACGGCCATGCCCAGTAGACCTGGATCACGAAAGCGCCGAGCACGTTGACCCGCAGGGCGGTCCCGGCGCTGAAGACCGGGATGCGCGCCGTCTGATCCGCGGAGAGCTCGATGAGGGGGGCCTCGCTCTCAGTCCACGCCATCCCTCCGTCGATGAAACCCACCAACTCTGTCGGCACCCAGGGGAACTTCAGCAGGCCGAAGGCATCGTTGCCCAGAATGGGAATACGGAGCTCCAGGTTGAAAAGCGCGATCTTCGATCCAAAGAGGCGGTTGATCTGCGGGATGTTTCCGTTCGTGCCGGCCCCTTCGTTCGAGACGATGGAGTAGTATTCATAGCCGCGCACGAGATCAGACTCTCCGAGGTAGAACTGAGTGAGTGTCGAGTTGTCGGCGCCGCCGAAGTACCTCCCCAGGCTGAGGGCCCGCAGGGCGATCGTGAATGGATTCAGGAACAGGTACCCGCGGACGTCCCCCAGGGCCGTGAGGAAATACGTGGTGCCCACGTTCTGATCCAGCTCGAAGCGGTATCGGTATCCCCTGATCGGGCTCGTGAAACCGAAGAAAGAGTAGTCCCCGACGTACGCAAGCCCGGCGTGGACGAGATCCAGCGGGGAAGGAGTTGCTACCGACACCTGGTCCTGCGCAACGAGCGTCCCGTTCTGGTAGTAGGAGACGGGCGCGGTCGCCTCCCACCAGAATCTCGTGTACCCGATGTCCGCCTCCCAGCGGCGATTGATGGTGAGCGGGTACTGAGCAGAGACATCGGCCTCTTCCTGAAAGATCACCTGCTGCAGGATTCCCGTATCAGCCAGCGTCGGAGAGATCGTGAACTGTGAAGGATCGAGGGCAATGTAGGAGAGCTGAGGGATGTGGGCAACCATGAGTCCCCAGTTGACGCGATTGCCCTTATTGGCGTAGTCCACCTGGAAGCCGACAGAGTCCAGCGAGCCGGATGCCTGCACGGCGGCGTCGATCTCGTGATTGCCCAGCACATCAGCGAAAGCAAAAACCCCCGCGCCGCCGATGCTCGTCCCATAGGGGCTCAATCCGAGCCCCACGGCAATCTGGCTGACCGAAAGGAGCGAAAATGCCGTCGAGTAGGGGGACAGGGAGACGTTCGGCAGCGCGGGGACCGGCTTTGTGCCGCCGACTTCGACATCGGAAGGAAGGGTGGGCGCGTTGATTGCCCCCTGCAGGCTGACTGGGTCGCCCTGGGTCTGGTCAAGGGTAAGGGCGTGGACTTCGTACTTCCTGTCGTTGAAGACCGTCAGGACAAGCTCCCCGGTTGCTGCGGCCATCGAGAGGCATGGAGAAAGAAGGGTCAGGCCGCTGATGCCGGTGGCTACCCTGGTCACCCGGAAAAACCGTCGTGTATCGAGGCTGTAGCGATAAAGATCGCTATAACCGTCCGTGTCCGCCACAAAATAGAGGCTCGTCCCGTCAGGAGCGAAGAGCGGGTTGATATGTTTTGCCCCGTCCTTGACCGATATGATCCGCGTTTCCCTGGTTCGCATGTCCAGAAGCCCGATATTCATGGACTGGAACCGAAGAGATCCCAGGTCGGTATCCGCCCCCTCATCCGTGGCAAATGCGAGCATCGTTCCATCGGGAGACCACGCGGGCTGGAGCTTCGTATGCCAGCCGCTGGTAAGGCGCTCAAGCCCGCCTGTTGCGGGTTCGAGAAGGTAGATGTCCCGCAGCGCATCCCTAGTCGCTGAGACGGCGATCCGCGTGCCAGCTGGTGACCAGGCCAGCCCGGCCACTCCCTTGATCCCTGCGAGCGGGATGATCTTCACCGTCCTTCCGGAAGGCACCTCCACGATGGCCACGGCATCCTGTCCGCCCCGTTCAACGATGAATGCGAATGAACGTGAATCCGGCGCCCACGCCCCCGCCGAGTCGATGAAGCTCAGAACGTCGTAACGCGCGTCGCTGTCCGATCTGGCGAGGTTTTTCAGCACCTTGCCTGATCGAGAGTCGACAAGGTAGAGATCGAGGCCAAACAGGTCCTGCCGGGAAAATACGGCGATGTATTTCCCGTCAGGGCTGATGACGGGGCTCAGGTTCAAGCCGCTGTCGAGGCCCGGCAGCGTGCGCCCCACGTCTCCGGGGAGCGTGCGGCCGGCGATCTTCGGCCCGTACATGACGGCACAATCGCTCTTCCAGCGTGTGGAAAGATCCGACATTGTTTTCACGTCGAGCGCCGAAGTGACCGCATCCGGAATGCCTTTTTCCACCGCGTCAACAAAGAGCTCCCGCATTCCGGTCTTGCCCCAGCCGCGGTCGATCCAGTACCAGACCGCATCGCCGAAACGATAGGGGAAATACTTGACCTGCTTCCTGGCAAGGTCGTCGATGCTGGGGACGTCATTGTTCAGGACCGCATCGCGCATCCACATGTCGGTAAGGGGATCGTCCGGCCCGAGAGAGAGATACTCCGCCTGCCCTTCGATGAACCACAGCGGCAACGGCCGCGAACCGGCCGCGAAAGCTCCCAGGGGACTCAACTTCTCGAACTGGAAGCCGTGAACGAGCTCATGCGCGAGCACATGCGCGTTCTCGCTGTAGGTGCCCGTCAGCGGGAGGACGATCCTGTGCGCGAGGTTTTCGGTCACCCCCCCCTCACCAAGGGAGACAATGCCAGGGACGACATTTGTCTGCTCGAAGTCGACGAAGCTGTTATAGAGAATCACCTTCTGGAGGCCCTTGATCCCGTAGCCGAAAATGTCCGCATGGTGGGCATACGCGACTTCCAGGACCCGCGCTGCGTCCATTGCGGCGGGGGAACCCTGCGGGTAGTGATAGACTTGAAAATGCTCGGTTTTCAGCACGGAAAATTCGATTGCTCCGTACTGCACCTTGTTTCGATCGAATGATTGCCCGCAGACGAAGCAGGGAGCGCAGACGAACAGCCAGAGCAACAACGGTGCTTTCATCGGGGGACGTCTCATGTGCGCTCTTCAGCCATCCCGAATAGTATCCGTAGGACGACAAGAGGGGGTCAAGCAGCGCGCGGTCCTCCCGCGTGACTGTCCGGATCTGCCGCGCTAGTCCAGGACGACGCGGTTTCGCCCCGACTGCTTGGCCTGGTACATGGCCCTGTCCACTCGTTCGATCCAGGATTCCTGGCTCTCACCGGGCGCATAGCGGGCAGCACCGATCGAGACAGTTACGCCGATGCTCTCACCGCCTCACTGATACCTCAGGTCCTCCATGTCTTTGCGAAAGCGCTCGGCGATACCTGAGGCCTGCTGCTCGTTGGAATTGGAAAGGACGACGAAAAACTCCTCGCCGCCGTAGCGACCCGCGTAGTCGTACTTCCGCAGGCCTTCCTGCAGCCGCGCCCCGATGTCGCGGATGACCATGTCCCCGCACTGATGGCCGTAGTTGTCGTTGATGCTCTTGAACTTGTCGATGTCGATCATGAGTCCGGTCAGGGGGACGTCCAGTCGGATGCTGCGCTCGATTTCGACGGAGATCCGCGTGAAGAGACTTCTGCGGTTGAGCAGCCCCGAAAGGCTGTCGAAGGCGGCGATCCGCTCAAGCTCCGTGTTTGCCTTTTCCAGCTCCTCGTTGAGCCGGCGGATCTTCTCATATGCGTCCTTCAGGTTCAGGTTCTGGTCCAGCACGAGCGAGGAAAGTCGCTCTTCCTCCGCGACCGCGATCCTGTAGAACTCCCGTTCCTTAACGAGGTTCGCCTGGTTCTCCCAGCGCATCTGGGCCGCGCGGGCCCGGGCCAGTAACTCAATGGGCTCATACGGCACCCGGATGAAATCGTCGGAGCCTGATTCTACCGATTTTTTCACCTGCTCATCCTTCTGGACCTCGGCAAGGAGGAGGACCTGCAGCGGCTGGTCGGCATGGACCCGCCGCATTGCCCGTACAAGATCTTGTGCGCCGATGTCGGGCAGGTTGGAAGAGACAAGCACGATCTGGATGTCCTGGTCCCCCAGCTGGCGGAGGGCCTCTTCACGGGAACGGGCACGGAAGAGCGTGTACCCTTCGCCCTGGAGCGCCCGATCCATGCCGGCGAGATTCTCCTCGTCGTGTGCAACAAGCAGGATATTCATGCGGATCATCGCGGATTGACTACACTATGGCAAAACCGGTACTGGGTCAATCTCGATGAGCTCAATGATATCCCAGTAATCGCAGAAACATCAGAACAAGGCCGATGACAAGCCCCATGGCTGCGCCTGTCACCATGAAAAGTCGACCTTGCAGGATGCTGCCGGTGATGGTCTCTGATATCTCGGGAAAGAAGTCCTGCGCTCGCGCGCGGAGATGCTCGTCCACAGAGCGCTTCCTCGCCTCGTTGATCTGCAGCGCCTCTCCGATCGTAGCCTTTGCATTCTCTTCCACAAAATCGAACAGCAGGCCGCAAATCTGCCGCGCGATTGAGTGCGCCGTGCCAGGCCGTGTAAGAAATTTCAGCGTACTTGCAGAGAGAGCATCGATTATATCAGAATCTCGAATCCCGAAAATATCCCCGATAAAAGCCCCGAGGGTGCGATGATCAAGCCGGAGCCGCTCCTCCGTGAGCCCGGCGATGTCGTTGCGAGTCTGCTCATCTTCCATACGCTCCAGAAGACGGTTCAGCAAAGCGGAAGCGGAGTCAGCAAGCTTCTGACGCGGGTCGTTGCGCTGCGAAGACGTGCCGGCTGGCGAAACCAGCAGGGAGTCCCTCCATCCCTGCGCCGATTCGAAGAACAGAGCGGCGATCCTCTCCTGCTGCCTCTGATCCCTCACCATCTTCTCGGCGGCCACGATCGTCTCATCAACAATCTCGGGCATCTTCTCGTCCAACCGACGATCGAACTGGCCGGCGCTGATGAAAAGCTTCTGCAGATCGCTGAGCGTTTCAAGGATCCGGGGAAGCAGCTCTCTGCCGCGCTCCGAAAGATAGGCACGGGTTTCCCCGGATCTCAGCCAGCGCACCAGGGCATCTGCAGCCTCCGGAACGTATGACTCGAAAACCCCGGAGATCTCGTGAAGCACATCATCCCCGAGTGCCCGTCCCGCCTGAGCGGCAACAAGGCTCCCTGCAGCGCGTGCCACGGCCTGGCGGCTGTTTTCCCGGGCGAGAGCAGGAAGCAGCTTTTCTGAAATCAACCCTGGAAAGCCGATCTCCCTCGATAACTCGCTCACTTTCCGCGCCACCAGCCCGGAGATGATCTGGGACACAAGGTCCCGGACGGCATAAATGGAAGCACGTGAGCGTAATACGCCTCCAAGGGATTTGCCGATTGCCTGCTCGAGCGCGGCTGCCGCAGGGGAGTGCCTGTCGGGTGCAAGATCCCCAACTCGAAGCGCGAGAGCCCACCGGGTCAGCACGTCCACTCCGACGGTTGTTACGCGGGTGATTGCCGAACGGTTTCTGAGCAGCCGGGAAAGAATAAAACGGCCAAGCACGAAATAGCCGAGCGCACCACCGACAAGCGCGCCGCATGCAGGGGGAATCAGCCACAAGACGATTCTGGAGGCGAATGAGAAGATCACTGAAGCGTGGATGAGAACTTATCCGCCTTGGAACGTGAATCGAACAGCTCGATATAGGATCCAAAAACCCATCCTTTGAGACCCTGGTAGTCGATCCGGTACCAGAAAGCGGATTCGTTTTCCACGGTGTCTTCCTTGTCAGCCCGTGTGAGGACCTCCATTACCGCACCCATGCGGATATGGGAGAGCACCGTTGCCTGACTCGAGGGCTCTTCACGGACGCGCAGCATCGGAGATTTCACGACCGCCCAAGTCGAGTGGATGCTCAGGACGGGTGTGGGAGGGAGAGTCACACGCTCGGAGCTTCCCGATCGGCCGCACGCTGCGAGGGTCGCGAGTGCGAGAGCGCCGAGGAGACAGAAGGCAGCCGTTCGCGCCGCAGGTTGGCCCCTTTTCCTTGAAATCTTGATGGACCCGGACCTATATTCTATTCCAGATGAGCTGGCGGCGAGTTTCACGGCCCTTACTATTCATTATTTTGGCATTCTGGACAACGGGCAGCGTGTGCGCCTTTTCGATGGGACTTGGCGGTGTGGGCACGGTGACGATGTCCGCGGGCCAGGGATTCGGCCCCAAACTGCAGTACGGCGGAGGAGCCTCGATCGAATTCGTCTTCCCGATCGTCGAATGGCTTCGATTGGACGCGTCGATTGATGCCTTCACTGTTGCGCCTTCCGACATTTCAGGCGGCTTTCTTTATCGTGGATACTCGGGCGGCGCCATGGCGATCATGGCCCAGGCCGGTGCCGTCCTTGTCTCTTCGCCGAGCCTGGGACTGATGCGCATAGGCGGAGGACTCGGTTTCGCAGCGGCGCTCCCTAGCTACTGGTACACAACCCTCGCCTTTTTCTACCTGGAGCCTCGCGCGCAGGCGCTCCTTGATTGGCAACCGGCCGGGCTGCCCCGTTTCGATTTCCAGCTCTCTGTGCCAATCGCTGTCCAGCTCCGCCGCGATATGAGCTATTCCGCATCAATAGGGATCGGGATCGGAGTGCTGTACAGATTGGGGAAGGACAAGTGAGACACGCGATTCGACGCGCTGCGCTGATTCTGTTGGCTGCCGCTCTGTGCTCCTGCTCGATGTTCGACTACTCGGGGATAGTTTCGAATAAGTGGGCGCTGGTGTATGGGGTGACACGGTACACGATGGCGGCGGGAAACGGGAGCGGGCCGAACCTGCTATTCCCCGACAGCGACGCCAGCGCGATCTACGCTGTGCTGAAATCCAACAAGTATTCGATTACGAGCAGGTGGGTCGACGGAACCGGGGCAGTCTGGAAAAACAACGCGCCCACTGGCGGCTTCATCGGCTCCCCAAGCTATGACATTAGCGGTATTTTCACTGATGGCGGCTCAGGGATTGCCGACGCACCGACTCGCTCGAACATCATCGCCGATGTGCAAGCCCTCGCGAGCAAAGTCGGCCCGAACGACGTCGTGCTCGTGTATTTTTCTGGTCATGGCACCCAGGACACGTCTGTTACGCCATCCCGCGAGTACTTCGATCCGTACGAGAGTGTGGCGTATTTCGCGAATGGGTCGCCTCCGGGCTTCTATGACAATCCCCCGACGTCTGTGCGAGACGACGACCTGGCCGCGGCCTTTGCAGCGATCGGCACACCGAGAAAGGTTCTCATCCTTGACACGTGCAACTCTGGGGGATTCATCGGCAACCGGCTGGAGGCTGACTGGACGCCGACCGCCTACTCGGGCGGAGCGCCGTTCGTCAGTCCGGCAACCCTGATTCAAGCCATCTCGAACTATGCCTCGATGCAGTCCTCGCCAACCGGGCTGTCCCCCTACGGAGCGCAGGTGCTGTCCGCAGCAGGACGGGACGAGTCCTGCTACGAGACGCCGTCACTCGGGCATGGCGTTATGACCTACTATCTGCTGCAGGGGCTGCAGGGTTCGCAGGCGGACTTGAACCATGACGGCCATGTCACCGTCCTGGAGGCGTTCTCTTATGCGAAAGCAGGCATCGATCAAAACTGGAATCCGAATGCAGGGTCGAGCTACACCTTTGAGCCGCACATCTCGGGCGGCCCAGTGGACTTCGTGCTGTTCTGAAAGCGCTCCCCAGGCTCCCGCAACCGCACGCACGCGTGCGAGGTCTGCCTCGCAGCCGCCTGCCGCGGTCACGGTACTCCGTGACATTCGCCTGGGGCCCCCTACGAACGGCCTTCGGCCGTGCTGGACATCTCTTTGATCTTCCTGATCTCATCCCTTACGACCGCGGCGCGCTCGAACTCCAGGTTCTTTGCCAGCTCGAACATTTCCTCTTCCAGCGCCTTGATGAGCTGCCGCTTCTCTTTGGGAACCAGCACGTTGTAACTCTTCGTCAGCACCTCGATGTTCGTCACTTCCGAGCGGCGCTTCTCTTCCCTCTTGCGCACGAGGATGTCCTGGATGGACTTGGAAATCGTCGTCGGCGTGATGCCGTGCTCGGTGTTGTACTTCTCCTGGATCTTCCTTCGCCGTTCGGTCTCATGGATTGCGATTTTCATCGCGTCCGACATCCTGTCCGCGTACATGATGACGCGGCCGTTGACGTTGCGCGCGGCACGGCCGATCGTCTGGATGAGAGAAGTCGCGGAACGGAGGAATCCGATCTTGTCCGCGTCCAGGATCGCGATCAGCGAGACCTCCGGCAGGTCCAGGCCTTCCCGCAGCAGGTTGATGCCGACCAGCACGTCGAATGCTCCAAGTCGCAGGTCCCGGAGAATCTCGACACGCTCGATCGTCTCGATCTCCGAATGAAGGTAGCGCACCTTGAGCCCCAACTCGCCAAGATAGTCCGTGAGGTCTTCCGCCATACGCTTCGTGAGCGTCGTCACGAGCGTCCTCTCGCCCTTCCCCGCCTGTGACGTGATCTCCGCGTACAGGTCCTCCATCTGGCCCTCTGTGGAGCGGACCTCGAGGACTGGATCCAACAGCCCCGTCGGGCGGATCACCTGCTCGGCGAGCTGGCGCGCCTTCGCTGCCTCCTCCTCGCCGGGCGTGGCAGAGACGAAGATGACCCTGTCCAGGAGGCTCTCGAACTCGTTATAGATCAAGGGACGATTGTCCAAGGCCGAGGGCAGGCGAAATCCGTATTTCACCAGAGAGAGCTTGCGGACGCGGTCGCCCTCGTGCATGCCTCGAACCTGAGGCAGCGTCACGTGGGATTCATCGATGAAGGCCAGGAACTTCTGCGGGAAGAAATCGAGGAGGACCGCGGGCCTCTCCCCTTCCTTGCGGCCGCTCAGGGGCCGTGAATAGTTCTCGATCCCCGAGCAGTATCCCATCTGCTCCATCATCTCCAGGTCGTACTCAGTCCTCGTCTTGATGCGCTCAGCCTCCAGCAGCTTGCCCTCGTCCGAAAACTGCTTGTAGCGCACCTGCAGCTCGTCGCGGATGAGCTGCAGGGCATTGCGGAGACGTTCCTGGGGCATAACGAAATACTTCGCCGGGTACACCGTGCAGAAGTCCATCTCCTCCACGGCGTTCCCCGTCAGGGGATCGAAACGCCGGATCCGCTCGATCTCATCGCCGAAAAACTCTATTCGGACCGCATCCCTTGCGTAGGAAGGGAAGATCTCCAGAACGTCGCCGCGGGCACGGAAGCGGGATCTCTCGAAGACGGCGTCATTGCGCTCGTACTGAAGACCGACCAGGCGGCGCATGATCTCGCGCATGTCCGCCGTTTCGCCCTTCTTCAGCTCGATGCGCATCTCACGGTAGTCTTCCGGATTTCCCAGGCCGTAGATGCACGACACGGTAGCAACGACGATCACGTCACGCCGCTCCATGAGCGAGGTGGTCGCGGAAAGCCGCATCCGTTCTATCTCCCGGTTGATCGATGCATCTTTCTCGATATACAGGTCCTTGCCGGGGACGTACGCCTCGGGCTGGTAATAATCATAGTAAGAGACGAAATACTCCACGGCGTTGCGCGGGAAGAAGTCCGTGAACTCCCTGTAGAGCTGGGCGGCAAGCGTCTTGTTGTGGGAGAGCACGAGCGTGGGAAGCTGGATCTCCTCGATGATCTTGGCCATCGTGAAGGTCTTCCCCGAACCCGTGACCCCCTTCAGGGTCTGGAACCGCAGGTTGTTCTTCACCCCCTCGGAGAGGATGGAGATGGCCCTTCCCTGGTCGCCCGCGGGAGCGAACGAAGAGACGACTTCGAGCTTCGGCATCTGGACTACTGCTGTCCCTGCGGCTGCGCTTCCACCAGCTTCACGCTCACGCTTCTGGTCTGTCCGCCGCGGATCACTTTCACCGCGGCGATCTCTCCGGGCTTCGTGTTTTCCAATGCGTTGTACAGGTCGGTGATGGACTCGATCGTCTGGCCGTTTACTTCCGTGACGATGTCGCCCCCGGCGTAGATTATCTGTCGTCCCGAACGGACCGCTTTTGTCTTGTCGCCGCCCCTGATTCCAGCCTCCTGGGCGGCGGGACCCGCCGTGTTCACAAGCACGCCCTTCTGCACGGGCAAATCGAAGTAGTCCACGAGTTGGGGGAAAAGCTCGATCGGATCGATGTCGATCCAACCTCGCCTTACGGCCCCGTATTTGATCAGCTCCTCGGCGATTCGCTTGACCGTGCCCGACGGTATTGCAAACCCCACCCCGGCTGAGCCCCCGGAGGGTGACTTGATCGCGGTATTGATCCCGATCAGCTCGCTGTGCGAGTT
>JBEKTX010000019.1:0-23259 GCA_049515615.1 Spirochaetia bacterium | reverse complement strand
TGGAGATCGACCCGGACCGGATGGTCGGAAAGGTCCGCGCCATCCCGCGGCGAAGCGAGATCACGGATCTCGCGGACATCAAAGAGCAGCTGATCGTCGAGCTTTATTCAAAGTGAGGTGTCCCGCATGGTGCGCAAGAACCTCTTGAGGGGCTTCAAGAAGCCCAAGGGCATCACATTCGAGCACAGCGAGGTAGAGGCCAACTACGGCCGCTTCGTCGCGTACCCCTTCGAGCGCGGCTACGGTGTAACCATCGGAAACACGCTGCGGAGGGTCCTGCTGTCCTCGATCCAGGGCTACGCCATTTCCGCCGTGAAGATCACGACGTACAAGGACGACGGCTCGCCCCATATCATTGCCAGCGAGTACGAGCCGATCCCCGAGATGGTGGAGGATACTCCGGACTTCATCAACAATCTCAAACAGGTGCAGGTGAGGCTCGCCGGGGACCTGGAAGAGAAGACCATCGTCGTGGAGTCGAAGGGCGGGGGCAAGCTCGCCGCGCGCGATCTCGCCGTGGACAACGACGTGGAGATCATCAACGGGAGCTTCCACGTCGCCACCCTCATGGAAAAGGCGAACATCGAGCTCGAGATTCAGATCAATCTCGGCCGCGGTTACGTGCCGGCGGAGCGCAATGAGAAGTACATCGAGGTGATCGGCACGATCCCCATCGACGCGATCTTCTCGCCCATCCAGAAGGTGAAGTACAGCGTGGAGAACACGCGCGTGGGCCAGAGAACCGACTACGACAAGCTTATCCTGGAGATCTGGACCGACGGGACGATCACTCCGGATGACGCGCTCGCGGAGGCGGCGAAGATCGCGAAGGACCACTTCACGATCTTCATCAATTTCGACGAGGCCGAAGCCGGCGGGGATGACGAGGTGGACGAGGACGAGGAGCGAATCCGCGCCCTCCTGGATACGCCCGTGGAGGAACTGGAGCTCTCCGTGCGTTCCAGCAACTGCCTGCGGAATGCGAACATCCGCACGATCGGGGACCTGACGAAGAAGACCGAGGAAGAGATCACCAAGACGCGGAACTTCGGGAAGAAGAGCCTCCAGGAGATCCGTGACAAGCTCCAGGCACGAGGGCTGGACCTGGGGATGAAGGACTACTCGGCCCTCAAGAAGCAGCTGAAGAAGCAGCTCGCCGGTGAGCTCCCCGGCGGCGTCGTGGCGGGCGCGGCGGTGGTGAGCGCCGGGGACGACGACGAAGGGAAGGAAGGCAATGGATCATCGGAGTAGCATCAATAAGCTCGGGAGAAATTCGGCCCACCGCAAGGCCCTCCTGAAGGCGCAGGCGAAAGCCCTTTTCCGATACGAGAGGATACGGACGACCGTTTCGAAGGCAAAGGAAGCTCGCAAGCTTGCGGAGAAGCTTATAACCCGCGCAAAAGTCGATTCCGTGCACAACCGCCGAATCGCGGCGCGCGCGATCGACGACGGCCGAATCCTGGACAAGCTTTTCAAGGACATTGCCCCGCGCTACACCCAGCGTCCCGGTGGATATACGCGGATTCTGAAAATGGGAAGGCGCTTCGGCGATGCTTCCGAAATGGTGATTCTGGAGCTTCTTGACCGCAAGGAAAGGGAGCGCAAGCGCAAGAAGAAAGAGGCACAGGAAGCCGCCAAAGAAGGCTAGTCGCCACGGGGCGTCCTCACCCCGTGCGGGGCCGGTACCGTTGAGGGCCGGCGCCTCACTCTGTTGGGCGCCCTGAGGAGGGCGCCTATGGCGGATGGCCTTTTTCGCCGACATTGGAGAAGAAGGTAAATCGTCATCTCATGCGACAAAGCCTCAAGATCGCGATAAGTCTCCTTGTCTCGTTGCTCCTGTTCGCGGGATTCGCCGTTCTGGCGTTTTCGGGACTTTTCAACGTCCTGCAGGCGAGCTTTTTTCTTCCCCGGATCGAGCTCGTCTACACGGCCGACCTAGCGTCGCTGTCCGCCGTCATTGAGCATTTCCACTCCGCAAACCTCGAAGTCTACCGCCGCGTAGCGCGCCAGGATTTCGTCGCCGCCTCTTTTACCCCGACTCTGAGTGATGCGACCCTGAAGGCGTGGTCCGACACGACGGCTCAGCTCGGCGTGTTCGGCGTCCGGCTGATCGGGCCGGACGGGAAGCGGATCCTGTACAGCAGCTTCCTCGATCTCGACGCGAAACAGCGGACGGCAGCCAGCGTCGCCTACAAGAATTACAACGAGGACGGCACTGCCCTGCCGGCCGAGGATCTGCTTGTCGCTCCCACGGAACCCCCTCGCGTCCTCATCGACGGCGCGCACGGCGTGTTCGTCTACGCTGTTCCGGCATCCTCAGGCACCCCGGGGGGTGTGAACAGTTCGGCCACGCTCGCCATCTACGTTTCTGTCAAGGACCTTCTCGGTCAGCTCGCCCTTTCCGCGGGGTTCCCCGTGGACCAGGTGTCATTGGTCGGGAATGAAGGGGTCCTCATCAACGGCCCCTCCGGCTCGAAAGCCGTCGCGGATGCCCTTCTTTCAATCTGGGCGAAAAACGCGGGCTCTCCCGGGTTCGTGGCTTCACTATCCCTGACCGCACCGGATGGGACGAACGCCGGGTACCGCGCGTTCAACCAAAGGCTGTCGAACGGCGCCGTGGCGAGCATGCTGGTGCCCACCAGCCGTTTCGAGATGACAGACCTCATGAAGGGGCTCCTCCTGGCCACCTTCTTCCTGACGGTCTTTCTTCTTCTCTACCTGCTGCTGAACCTGCGCTCCGATCCGCTGGAGGTTCTGCGGCAGCGCGTGAAGCGCTTCCAGATCCAGCTCATCACCGAGCTGGTGGAAAGCCCAGGCGGCGCGGACTGGGGCAAATGGCGCCGGGAAATGGAGTCGCGCAAGGACGAGATCACCTGGCAGATCCAGCGCGGCATCGGCAGGGTGTCCCGCCGGCAAAAACCCGTCATTGAAGAGTACATGACCAAGAGCTGGGGGGAGATCATCGACCTGATCTCGCGGCGGGTCGAGGCCCCCGCACCCGCCGTGGCGGCGATGGATTTCTCACGCCTGGAGGCATTGATCCAGACGGCCCTTCAGAACGCGAACTTCGTTCTGCCGGCCACACGCCAGGCGCCCCCGGCCAGGGGCCCGCGCGTGGAAGAGATCAGTGCGGCGGAGATCGTGGAAGAAGGGCAGGAAGTCGCAGTTTCCCAGGAGGAGATCCGAGCGGCGGCACCCTCGCCCCAGCCGGTGCAGATGCTGCCCGATGAAGAGGAGGGCGAAGCAGAAGAGCTGGAAGAAGTGGAGCCGGTCGAAGAGGCTGAAGCAGTCGAAGAGGCTGAAGCAGTCGAAGAAGCCGAGCCAGTAGAAGCAGTCGAAGAAGCTGAAGCAGTTGAAGAAGCTGAAGCAGTCGAGGAAGCCGAAGCAGTT
Organism: Spirochaetia bacterium; assembly: GCA_049515615.1. Lineage (GTDB taxonomy): Bacteria > Spirochaetota > Spirochaetia > SZUA-6 > Fen-1364 > Fen-1364. The sequence continues at coordinate 19,869 of JBEKTX010000019.1, read as the reverse complement.
GAAGAGGCTGAAGCAGTTGAAGAAGCTGAAGCAGTCGAAGAAGCTGAAGCAGTCGAGGAAGCCGAAGCAGTTGAGGAAGCCGAGCCAGTCGAAGCAGTCGAAGAGGCTGAATCAGTCGAGGAAGTCGAAGCAGTTGAGGAAGTCGAAGCAGTCGAGGAAGCCGAAGCAGTCGAGGAAGCCGAGCCCGCGGAAGAAGCTGAAGCAGTCGAAGAAGCCGAAGCAGTCGAAGAAGCCGAGCCCGCGGAAGAAGCTGAACTGGTGGAATCTTTCCCAATCGCCGATGAGCAGGGGGCCGCAGCAAGTGAGTTTCCGGAGGCAGCTGCGGGTGTTCTGCAGGGTCGACAGGCACGCGAAGCGTACGGCCGAGGGCTGCTGCAGACCGCAATCACGGATTTTATCGAAATACGGATCCCCAGGGGCGATGACGGGGGAGCGGGCGGCCAGGCAGGAGCAGTCACCCCGGCAGTGCCGGAGCCGGCTGCCGCTGAACAGCTCGAAGAGCTTGTCCCTCTTTTTGAAATCCAGCCGCTGCCTCCCTTGCCAGTCGAGGAGGGGCTTGAGATCCTCCCGCCCGCCGAGGAGGTCGAGAGGGCAAGATTCGCGGCGGGAGAGGCGGCAGTGATGATGGGCAGTGACGAAATTCGCGGCCCCGTGCACGGCGACGAGGAAGCACCTGAGGAGCTCGAAGAGGCAGAAGAAGCCGCAGAGGTCACGGACCGGGCACAGACGGCGCCTCCCGAGGAGCCGGCTGAATTGGAGGAGCTGGAGGCTGTCGAGGAGGAGGTCGAGCAATTATCAGCGGCACCTGGCGCGGGACCACCGTATGCTGCGTGGCAGGTTGAGATTGACGCGCTTTCCCGGGCAGGCGCCATCAAGGCGTGGACGATCGAAGACCTGAACGGGATTGTCGAGGAGGGAAAATCGGCCATCGTGATGGAAAACGGTGTCTTTCGGATTAAGGAAGAAGTCTACACGGCCGGGGAGAGAGCGCGCAAGGCTCGTGAAGAAAGCCCCCTGCGAGAGATCGCCAGGGAAGTAGTGCGCCACGAAGAAAAGGAAACCGCGGAGGAGCCATCCGCTGCGGAGCCGCCGGCCGAGGAGCCTGGTGCGGGAGGGATCGGGGATCTGCTTCGGGACGAAGACACCCTGGATCTCTCAAAAGTCATCTCCGGGGAGAAGGGACCGGCTGCCGAGGAGAGTCTCACCGTTGACCGGGAAAAAACCAATCCGCTTCGGCTGAAGCATAACGGCCTCGACTACGATGAGTTCCTCTCCTCATATCCCCGTTCGTTCTCGCATACGACACAGATGAAGTCCCTCGTCGAGGTGTCACGGCGCGTGTCCGCGGTGAGCGCCGGCCTGCTGTTGAAAAAGGTCCAGGGCTTTGTGATGGACCTGACGGTCGGCTTGAGTGAAAAATCAGCTCATGCCTTGACGTTCGCTTCAGGCGAGCCGTTCGCGGCCGAGTTCCTGCAGGCAAGGAAGGCAGTGGCCATAGACAAGAGCCCCGCCGAAATCAGATTCCTGCGCACCCGTTTCGACCAGGAAGACATTCGGTACATGAAGAGAATGCTGTTCATTCCTGCCGTTTTCCGAAGTCAAGAAGGATTTCTGTTCCTTTCGTTTTCCGGCGAAACTGATATCGCAATGAACATCATGCTGTCGAAACTTGTAGTAAGATAGGTGATTTTTGCCATTATTATTCAACTTCCCTTCTAAAAACGGCAAACCGTTGCCCTTGACATTGCAAGCATTCTCATTTAATGTATAAATGATCATTCAAACTCTAGTGGAGGAAGGAAATGAGCACAGCACTGTACTTCATTCTTCCTCTCGCTGGTGTTTTTCTAGGTTGGCTAATTCGATGGCTTTTTGCGCGATTTCTGCTTTCATCGGCCGAACAAAAGGCCTCCCGGATAGTCGGAGAGGCCATCCGGGAAGCGGAAGCGAAGAAGAAAGAGGCGATACTTGAGAGCAAGGACCAGTTGTTGTATGAACGCAACCAACTGGAAAAGGAGACACGTGAGCGCAGGATCGAGCTCCAGCGCACCGAGAGACGCCTCCTACAAAAGGAAGAAAACCTAGAAAAGCGCGTTGAATCGCTTGAGAAGCAAGAGAGAGCGGTCAGCAACCGGGAGAGGACAGCCGCGGAGACGGAAGCGGCGCTGCAGCAGGAAGGCGAGCGGGTAGCCGCGGAACTGGAACGGATTTCTGGTCTCAGCAGGGCGGAGGCGAAGAAGCTGCTCGTGCAGAGCCTCGAGAATGAGGCGCGCCACGACGCCCAGGTGACGATCAACCTCATCGAGCAGGAAGCGAAGCTTGCCGCGGACAAGAAGGCCCGGGACATCCTGATCACGACCATCCAGCGGCTGGCGACAGACGTTGCCTCCGAGGTCACCGTGACCACGGTGAGCCTGCCGAACGATGAGATGAAGGGCCGGATCATCGGGCGCGAGGGGCGCAACATCCGCACGCTCGAAACCCTGACGGGCGTTGACATCATCATCGACGACACCCCCGAGGCGGTGGTGATCTCGTGCTTCGATCCCATCCGCCGTGAGATCGCAAAAACGGCCCTCAGCCGCCTGATCTCGGATGGTCGTATTCACCCGGCGCGTATTGAGGAGATCGTTCAGAAGGTCAGCAAGGAAATCACCCAGACAATCTACGAGGAAGGTGAACGCGTCCTTTTCGAGGTGGGAATCCACACGATGAGCCCCGAGGCCATCCGGACGCTGGGACGCCTGCACTTCCGCACGAGCTACGGCCAGAACGTGCTCGCCCATTCGAAGGAGGTCGCCCTCATTGCGGGGATGATCGCCTCGGAGGTCGGCGCGAACGTGGAGCTCGCCAAGCGCGCTGCGCTCCTGCACGACATCGGCAAGGGAGTGGAGGCCGACGGCGACGGCAATCATATCGAGGTCGGGATGGACCTCGCCAGGCGGCTCGGGGAGGATCCCAAGGTCCTCAACGCGATCGGTTCGCACCATGGCGATGTGGAGCCGGAGAGCGTGGAAGCGGTCATCGTTCAGATTGCGGATGCCATTTCGGCGTCGCGGCCGGGCGCGCGAAAGGAAACGCTGGACAACTACCTCAAGCGCCTGGAAAACCTTGAGTCCATTGCGGAGGCTTTCGAGGGGGTGGACAAGGCGTACGCGATACAGGCCGGGCGCGAGCTGCGAATCCTGGTGAACAATGAGAAGATCACCGACGATGCGGCCAAGGACCTGGCGAAGAACGTGGCAAAGCGCATCGAAAACGAGCTGAAGTACCCCGGCCGGATCAAGGTGACGATCATCCGGGAAATGCGCGTGATCGAGTACGCCCGCTAGGGCGCGCGAATGCCTCCGAGCTCGCGCACGCTGAAGGCCCTCATCCTCGGCGACATCGTCGGCCAGCCGGGATGCAGGGCCCTTTTCGTGGGCCTCCCCGACCTGGCGCGCCGGCTGGACGCGGACCTTGTCATTGCCAACGGAGAGAACGCGGCTGATGGATTCGGCCTGACTCCCGAGATCGCCGAGCGGATGCACGCAAGCGGCGTCCACGTGATCACATCCGGCAATCACATCTGGCAGAAAAAGGAGATCTACCCCGTCCTCCAGACCAGCGACACGCTGCTGCGGCCGGAGAACTATCCGGTGGTCACGGGGCCGGGCGCCATTCCGGGCAAGGGGCACTGCATCGTCACGGTGCGCGACGCTGACGTTCTGGTCATCAACCTCGAAGGACGGGTGAACCTTTCCCCTCTCCGCGATCCCATCCAGGTGGGCAAGGCGCTGCTCAAGCAGTTCCGCTCCCGGGTCAAGGCGGTCATCGTCGACTTCCATGCGGAGTCCGTCGACGAGAAGGAAGCCCTCGGTCTTTCATTCGACGGAGAGACCTCCGCAGTCGTCGGCACGCATACCCACGTGCAGACGGCCGACGAGCGGATCCTCCCGCGCGGCAGCGCCTACATCACCGACATAGGCATGACGGGGCCCATCGACAGCGTCATCGGCATGAAGAGAGAGACGGCTGTCTCCCGCAGCCTCACGCAGATGCCGCTCAAGATGGAGGTCCAGAACTCCCGGGCGGAGATCCAGGGCGTGCTGCTGGAAATCGACCTGTCCACCGGCCTTGCCGTAAAGATCGAAAGGATACGGCAGCTGTCCGCTGTCTGACATGGCTTCGCGCAAGATTGCCCTGATAGACCTGCTGAAGACACTCCATCCTCAGAGCGATGAGCGCGAACTTCGCGCCCAGGTCCTCCGCGGGCGCGTGTCCGTCGATGGCGAGAAAGTTGTGAAGCCGGGAACGCCGGTGCCTCCCGGCGCAGCGGTGCAGGTGCGTCCGGCCCCGGCGTTCGTGTCCCGCGGCGGGGAGAAGCTGCAGGCCGCCATCGAGGCGTGGAGGGTGGAATGCGGAGGCGCCGCGTGGATCGATGCCGGCTGCTCGACCGGCGGATTCACCGACTGCCTTCTCCAGCACGGTGCGTCACTCGTCCATGCGGTCGATGTGGGCGAAGGCCAGCTGGACTGGCGGCTGCGGGGCGACCCCCGCGTGAGGACGATGGAGCGCACCAACGTCATGAGCCTGAACCGCTCCGATCTCGTTCCCCTTCCGGCGCGCGCCGTCGCCGATCTTTCCTTCCGGTCCCTGCAGGGCGCGGCGCGTCACATCCTGGACCTGACGACAGAGGGCTGGGGGATCTTCCTCGTGAAGCCGCAGTTCGAGCTGCGCCGGCCGCCTGCGGGCTTTCGCGGGGTCGTGCGGGATGCTGCCGCGATACGTGAAATTGTCGAGGACCTGGTTCAGCGGCTTTCCGCGGAAGGCGTTGTCGTGGAGAAGGGGATCCCCTCGCCCCTACCCGGGAGGAAAGGGAACAGGGAATTCCTGTTTCTCCTGCGCCGCGGGACGCGAGGCGGATCCGCGGATCTTCTGTCAAATCTAGTTCTGGAATGAATCGCGGGAAAGGGGCGCGTCCAGCCGCATCCCTTCGGTTCCGAGGTACCGGACGGTCGTCCCCTCGATTCTGATCTGCACTTTTCTGACTGTCGGGAACTCCGTGGTGGCGTAAACGACCTGGCGCAATTGAGCGTCCATTGCCTCCAGGCCCTGCGGATTGAATCGGAAGCTCTCGTTGAAGTCCACCACGGCGGTGTCGCCCTTGACGGTCACGTTGCGTACGCGCGTGTCCGCGGGAATCATCGAGACAAGCCCGAGATTCAGCTCTTGCGCGGACGGCCCCTTCAGGAGTGCTTCGAGGGTGTCGCGGAGAGGCGAATCACTTGCCGGGATCGGCCTGATGACGCTCTTCAGCCGGATCTTTCCTGATTGATCGACCGTGGCGAAGTACAACCGTGCCTTGAGGATGAGCTGTTTCTCCGGTTGAGACGGCAAGCTCTTTTCGGCGGGATTGACCTGCTGCGGCCGGTCGCTCTGCAGGGCGGGAGCCGGGGGCAGGTTCTTCTGTCGCTGATCCGCTTCGGTGAGAGGAGCGACGGTGACCTTTGGCGCCTCGCGCGCGGCTGGCGGCGCAGCGCCCGGTCTTCCCATGAGCTGGGAGAAAGCCGCCTTCAGCGGCTCACGCGCGGCGACGCCGACCGCCACGGCAATCGCCGCGAGGCAGAGCCAGAAAAGAAAACCCAGCCCCCGGTGCCGCGCGGGGCTGGATCGCGTCCGCGAACCCTTTTTCGTCGCCATTACTTCCATTCAATGATCGGTCAATTTGACAGCCCCATTGAATACCGCTATACTCCCGCTGCATGATGGAGTTCACGGGAATAAGTGCTTCCCCCGGAATTGCGCGTGGGAAGGCGTTCCTGTTCCTGGAAGACAGGGTCTCCGTCCCCCGCTTCGACATTTCCAGCTCGCAGGTCGAATCCGAATACGGGAGATTCATCATCGCGCTGGAAAAGGCGTCTGCGGAGGTTCGGGAGCTCGTGGCCCGCCCGGACGGAGCCCTTTTCGAGGCGCAGCTCCTCATGTTCGACGATCCCGAGCTGAAGAAGAAAGTTCACGAGTCCCTCACCGCGTCCCGCCGGAACGTGGAGTGGACGTTCCTTCAGATCGTGGAGGAGATGAGCGGCAAGCTTGCCAGCTCCGAGAGCCAATACCTGCGGGAACGCACCATCGAGTTCACGGATGCGGGCAACCGGGTTCTTGACCATCTCCTCTCCAGCAGCCGGACGCGCCTTTCCGACATCCGCGAGCCGTCCGTGCTCGTCACCCACAACCTCATGCCTTCGGACACCCTCGGCCTGGACCGGAAGCTTGTCCTCGGGATCGCCGCCGACGCGGGCGGCAAGACGTCGCACACCGCCATCCTCGCCCGTGCGGGGGAGATCCCCGCGGTCCTCGGCCTCGCCGAAATCAGCCGATGCGTGCACACGGGCGATGAGGTGATCGTCGATGGCACGCGCGGAACGGTCATCGTGGCTCCTGACGAGGCCACCCGGGAGCTCTACGACGAGCGGCGGCGCGAATGGGAGCGCACTTACTTCATGCTCAAGGAGCAGAGGGACCTGCCCGCCGAGACGGTGGACGGGAAGCGCCTCTCCATCGAGGCGAACATCGAGGTGCCGGAAGAGGCGGAGGGTGTGCTGGCCCACGGGGCGGACGGCATCGGGCTGTTCCGCTCGGAGTTCCTCTTCATCCAGCCGAACCGCTTTCCCACCGAGGAGGAGCAGCTCGCGGCGTACACGTCGGTGCTCTCCGCGATGGGCAGTCGTCCGGTGACGATCCGCACGCTCGACCTCGGCGGGGACAAGGTGATGCCCGGCTTCCATCTCGCGGCGGACAGCAATCCGCTGCTGGGATGGCGAGCCATCCGGTTCTGCCTCGCCCGGCCGGAAGTCCTGAAAACACAGCTCCGCGCGCTCCTGCGGGCCTCCGTGCATGGATCGCTTCGGATCATGTTCCCCCTCATCTCGGGTCCGGGGGAGCTGGACAGGATCGCCGAGATCATGAGCGAAGTGAAGGGCGACCTCACCCGCGAGGGGCGGCCCTTCCGCTCGGACGTGCCGACCGGGATCATGATCGAGGTGCCTTCGGCGGCCGTGACGTCGGACATCCTCGCGGCGCGCGCGGATTTTTTCTCCATCGGCACAAACGACCTCATCCAGTACACCCTCGCGGTGGACAGGGGCAATGAAAAGGTCGCCTACCTGTACGAGCCCTTTCACCCCGGGGTGCTCCGGCTGATCCGCATGACCATCGAGAACGGGCACGCCCACGGCATCCCGGTCGGCATGTGCGGCGAGCTGGCCGGTGACCCGCTGGCCACCGTCGTCCTGCTCGGACTCGGCCTGGACAGTTTCTCCATGGGTCCCATCGGGATCCCGCTCATCAAGAGGATCGTGCGCTCCGTGGGCAGCATGGAGGCGGAGGCCTTCGTCCGCACCCTCACGGCGATGAAGTCCGGCCGGGAGATCGAGCATGCGGTGCGGGGCTGGATGGAGGATCGGCTTGACTTCCCCTCGTGGTGATCTGCCGAAGATCGCCATACTTGGCCGGCCCAATGTCGGCAAGTCGACCTTGTTCAACGTGCTCATCGGCAGAAGGAGGGCCATCACGCACTCCGCCCCCGGGGTCACCCGTGACCCGCTCGAGGCGGAGTGCGCCATGGGCGGCGGCCGCGTGCGGCTGGTGGACACCGGCGGGTACACGATCGACGGAGAAGGCCTGGCCGCCGTCGTGACGCGGCGGACGCTGAAGGCGGCACGGGAATCGGACCTGCTCCTCCTCGTGCTGGACGCGGTGGAATCGACGCCCCTGGACGAGGAGTTCATCCGCCTCATGAGGCCATTCTCCGACAAGGTTCTCCTCGTGGTGAACAAGGTGGACTCGCCGGACCGGGACGCCTCAGTATGGAACGCCCACGCACACGGATTCCCGCACGTCATCGGCGTGTCCGCTGCTCACGGAAGGAGCATCGACCGACTCAAGGAGACCGCCGCATCACTCCTTGAGGAGCGCCTGGAGAGTCCCCTGTCCACGGCATCGCCCGCGCGCCGTAGCGCCACCGGCGCGCCGGAGGACGCGGTGGTTCGCATTGCGGTCCTTGGCAAGCCCAACACGGGAAAATCGAGTCTCGCCAACCGCCTTCTCGGCGAGGAACGTTCGATCGTCTCCGCCGTGCCGGGGACGACGCGGGACGTCGTCGAGGGGACCTTCACTCACAAGGGCAGAAGCCTGCGGATCCTGGACACCGCAGGAATCCGACGCAAGAGCAGGGTGACCGACCCCGTGGAGTATTACTCGGTGAACCGCGCGATAGAGAGCATCGGCCGGGCCGATATCGTGTTCCTGATGATGGACGCTTCCCTCGGCATCGTGGACCAGGACAAGAAGATCGCCGCCCAGGCCGTAAAAGAGGGGCGGGGCGTCGTGCTGGTTCCGGGGAAGTGGGATCTGCAAAGGGACACGGCGGAGCTCCGCGATGCGGTGCGCGAGCTGGTGCGGTTTCAATTCCCCGTGCTGAGCTTCGCGCCGATCATGCCCGTGTCCGCGCTCACCGGATACGGCGTGCGCGCTCTCCTCGATTCGGCGCTCGCGATCTGGGAGCAGCTGCACACGCGGGTGGGGACCGGCCGGCTGAACCAGGCCCTGGAATCGTGGCTCGCGCATTACAAGCTTCCCGCGCGCGGGAAGAACTACAAGATCCGCTTCATGACGCAGGTGAGCTCGAACCCGGTGAGGTTCGTGGCTTTCGTCAACCGGATGTCCGGTTTTCCCCTGGGCTACGGGCAGTATCTGGAAAACTGCATCCGCAGGGACCTCGGTTTCGCCCTTGTGCCCGTGTCCGTGGAGTTCAAGCAGAGCAGGAAGACGGCGCGATGAGGGCGTGGAGCATCGGCGAGGTCGCACGGCTGCTCGGGGTCAAGCCGCATGTGCTCCGCTACTGGGAGAGCGAGCTGCCGCTTCTCTCCCCGAAGAAGGGGCTCACCGGGCGGCGCGAGTATTCCGCGAATGAGGTCCGCCTGCTCATGCGCTTCCGCCACCTCCTCTATGACCGCAAGTTCACGATCGAAGGCGCCAAAAGGCTCATGTGGGAAGAACTGGGCGCCTCGGACCCGGATATCTCCGCCCGGTTCGCCCGGATACGCTCGGACCTTATCGAGGCGCTGATGACGGCACGCCGCGGCTCGACGCTGCCATCAGAGGGAGAATCGATGGCTCACAGCGACGTACGGGACCGGTTCGAGGAAATCGGCCAGGAGCACCTGTTCGCTTTCTGGGACAAGAGGCCGGAGGCGATGCGGCGGAGGCTGCTGGCTGATCTCTCATCGCTGGACCTCGCGACCGTGCAGGAGCTGCGCCGGTACATTGCCGAACAGGATGCCTCCGGCATCTCAAGGGATGCCTCGGGCATGTCAAGGGATGCCTCCGGCATCTCAAGGGATGCCTCCGGCATCTCAAGGGATGCCTCCGGCATCTCAAGGGGCGCCGTGGGCGCCGCCGCAGACGATTCAACGAGCGAAACCGAGCTCGCGCCGGCTCCTTACGTGCCCCTCTCGGAAAGCAGGGGCGATGCGTCGGCACGCGCGGCCGGAGAGGAAGAGATCCGGCGGGGAAGGACGGCGTTCCTCACCGTTGCCGGCGGCCAGGGATCACGGCTTGGGTTCGACGGTCCCAAGGGGATGTTCCCCGTCACCCCCCTGCGAAAGCTCACCCTGTTTGCCTTGTTCGCGGAAAAGCTTCTGGCCGCCCGCCGCTGGTACGGCACGGACATTCCCTGGCTCATCATGACGGGGCCCCAGAACCACCAGGCCACGGAGGAGTACTTCGATTCCGAGAAGTGGTTCGGCCTGGGCCGGGACACGGTTCATCTGTTCGTGCAGGGCACCCTGCCGTCTTTCTCACCGGAGGGTCGGCTGCTCATGGGCCCGGATGGCGGCCTGTTCTTCAACCCGAACGGGCATGGCGGCGTTATCGAGGCGCTCAGGCGGTCCGGAACGCTTTCTGCAATGAGGAAGCAGCGGGTGGAGCACCTGTTCTATTTCCAGGTGGACAATCCGCTGGTCCGTGTTCCGGATCCTGTCTTTCTCGGTTTTCACTGCCGCGCACGATCGCGCATCTCCGCGAAAGTGGTCGAAAAGGCATATCCGGAGGAAAAATTGGGCATCATCGTCACGAAGGACGGCAGGAGCTCCGTCATCGAGTATTCGGACCTCGATGCGGCGCGGATGCATGCGCGGGGCCCTGACGGACGCTTATACTACGGGCAGGGATCCATCGCTATCCACATCCTGGAGGCGGCGTTCCTGGAAAGCCCCGGACTCCGGATGCCCTGGCACCTTGCCCGCAAGAAAGCGAAGACGCTCATTCCGACACCTGACGGCACCGAAATTAGAGAGAGGGACGCGGTGAAGATGGAAATGTTCGTGTTCGACGCGATCCCTCTTGCCGACCGGGCGCTTTTTTTCGAGACGGACCGCGCCGAGGAGTTCGCGCCCCTGAAGAATCGCGAGGGGGAGGACTCGATCGCAAGCTGCCTCCAGGGACAGGTGGAGCAGGCGGCCCGCTGGCTGAGCGGGGTCGGTGTCGAGGTGCCGAGGGACGCGCAGGGCCGGCCGCGGCACGCAATCGAAATCAGCCCGCTCTTCGCGCTGGACCCGCAGGTGCTGGCGGCGCGGCGGGGCATTCTGAAGGACCGCATTGATGAGGATACCCTTCTGGCTTAGGCTGACCATCATGCTCGCGCTCACGGCCCTGGCCGGTGGGAACGCAATGGCAAGCCCGGAGTTCGGCGCACCGGGGGCATACAACGCGCCGCCCGAGAACGTGGAAGCAAGGAGCCGGATGGCGGACGTCATTTTCGCTCCCATCCGCGAAGCGGCCTCGGCAGGCAGGCAGGTTATCTCCCAGATGGAAGGGGCGGCGAAGGTTCAATTCCAGCCCGACGAGCAATCCGGCGCCCTGTATTTCGTCTTCGCGAACCAGAGCGGGGTAGAATATCCCGTGGACGGGGCGGGCGCGTTCATCATCAAACGCAGCCTGAAGAACGGGAGCTTCCTCCAGGCGAAAATCTTCGTGCAGGACGGCCCCGGCACCTTCTTGCGGCTCTTTCCCCAGGGCGACCGCACGCTCATGGACGTGTACCTCTTCGGCGAGCCTTTCCAGATGCGTATCGCTCTGCCCGTGTCGTTCGACCACCTGCTCACCGCGCCGCTCTCCTCGATCATGGGGTGGAGCGCGGAAGTTGTGAACTGGCCCCTCGTGCTTGCGCCTGCCCCGGGGCCCGGTGACCGCAGGCTCGAAGAGATCGTGCGCGTGCTGACCTCCCGGCTCCCCGCGCTTCGCGACATGAATGACGGGGCGATGGACGGGGCCGGACGCATGGTGTACATCGCCTCCGGCGCCGCCGCGGGGAAGGGGGGCTTCAACTGTTCGGGATTCGCCAAGTGGGTCGTGGACGCGCTCTACGCGCCGCTTGCCGGCAAAACGATGGATATCGCGCCGCTGAAGTCACGCAACGCGGCGCGGAACAACACCTGGAGCACCCGCTTCGAAGAGGAGCTGGATCCGTATTTCGGCCTGGACTGGAGCCGTGGTCTTGCCCGCACCCTCGCGCAGGCACAGACCGGAATCGCGCCGACAGACGAGCAGATCGATGTGAGGGATTCTGACCGCCTGCCGTACGTCAAGGACGTCGGGTATCCCGTGTCGAAGCTCGAATATCTGCTGTATTTTCTCGCACGCAGTAACCCCGGCGCTTTTTACGTGGGATCGGTGAACGCGCCCTCGAAGCTCGCCGTGTCCGAAGGAACACCGATGCTGCGCCAGCACCATCACGTGATCGTTCTCTTCCCGTATTTCGACCTCACGGGGGATTTCCAGGTTGCGGTGATGGAAAGGAACGCCCGGACCAGCATCGCTTCTCTCACCCGCCGCTACGGTAATGAATATGTGCACCTTGAACGCATCGAATCCGAAGGGACCTTCTCGCCTCCCAGATTTGAATAACACCCGGCGGGGGGGTATGTTTTCTAGAGTAATGATGACCTTCATCGTCTGTCTCCTCCTGCTGCTGGGCGGTGCCGGGCAGGCCGTGGCCGCCCCTGCGGAGAATGATCTCTTTGCAGAAGCCGAGAGCAGGTATCTCGGAAAGAATTACACCGCGGCGCTGGAAACCTACGACGCGTTCACCGCCGCGTACCCGCTCTCCGAGCGCATCGCCGACGTGCAGTACCGCCGCGCGGTGTGCCTGTACCGCCTGGAGCGCTACCGGGACGCGGTGCAGCTCATCGGGGACATCGAGGTCCGCTACCGGACCACGAGGTATTTCTCCTTCATTCCGCTCTGGAAGGGCCTGTCCCTGTACGGGCTGAAAAGCTACTCCCTGTGCGTCGACAGCCTCGACAAGTTTCTCGCCGGGCCCCCTGACCCGGAGTTCACGCCGCAGGCACTCCTGCACAAGGCTCTCTCCCTGCAGGCTCTCTCGAACGAAGATGGAGCGCGGGAGACTCTCAGCCTCCTCACGACGGGCTACCAGGCATCGCGGCTTTTCCCCTATGCCTCTGTCGTGCTCGGCTCCCTCCTCCAGCGTCAAGGCTCGTACGGCGATCTGCTTGCCTTCACACAGAAGACGGACCCCTCGGGATTCCCCGAGCCTTGGAAGAGCGACTTCCTGCTTCTTCGCGCCGAGGCGCTGTGGCAGTCGGGCCGGGCCGACGACGCCCAGCCGTTGTACATCCAGCTGGTGGGCGCCCAGGAGGACGTGGCCATCGTTGCATACGGAAGGCTGTTCGCCGCCGCCCAGCGCAGGAAAGATCTCCAGGGCATGCGCGATCTGACCCAGGCCGCCGAGGCGCGTTTTGCCGGGCGCACCGCCGTGCTCTCGGACCTGTGGACGCGGATCGGGGCGGAAACCTTCCGCCAGGGGGATCCCGCTTCCGCGGAGCCATTTCTCCGTCGGGCATGGGACGCCCGAAAGGACGCGCCGGTCAACGAAGCGGTGCCGCTCTACCTCTCGGAAATACTGCGAACGCGGCAGGACCCGGCAGCCGCTCGCCAGGTGCTCCTGGATTTTCTCTCCGCGGGGAAGGCCGGGACGGGCGCCGTGATCATCCGCCTGGGAGACCTCTCCTTGATGTCCGACGACTTCGCCTCCGCGGGCGCATCGTACACCCAGTTCCGGGCGGCCTTCCCGACCTCCCGCCGCGCGCCGGAAGCGGGATACCTGCTGGCATACTGCCTGTACCGGCAGGGCCAGTCCGATGAGGCAGCGCGCCTTGCCAGCGAGCTGCTCCGCCAGGATGTGAATCCCACGGTGCGCCAGCAGCTTGCCCGTCTGCAGATCGTGCTGCTCAACGGCGCGAAACGCATCTCGGAAGCCGCCGACGCGCTGAAGGACTACACGGCGAAGTATCCCGATGACCTGCGCTCCCGCCTGGACTATCTCAAGGACCTGTTTCTCCTGAAACGATACGCGGACATCACGCGCGAAGCGGACTCCCTGCGCCGCCAGGATCCCTCGCTGGATACGCAGGATCCCTATGCGGCAATCGTGGTGTCCTACCTTCGCGGGCTCTCCCTGATCAGCTCGAAGGACTACGGGGACGCGGTCACCGACCTCTTGTCGATCCAGGCCTCAGCCGCGCAGAAGGCCGGGCTTTCGGTCATCTTCCCCTATGCACGGTACTACCTCGGCTGGGCGTACCTGCGCATGTCGGACTTCGCAAACGCCGCGCGCGTGTTCGACGACCTGGCCGCGGCGTATCCATCGCACGAGCTCGCCCCGATGGTCGCCTACCTCTCCGGGTGGTCCCACTTCAGCAATGGTGAGTTCGACAAGGCGACGGGCGCATTTGCCCGCGTGGCGGAAATGGAAACCGCGCCGCAGCGCCCGGGAGAGGAAGACCTTGCGCAGAGAAGCCGGTACCTGTATGCGAAGAGCCTCCTCAATCTGAATAAGCTGGAGGAGGCGGCGCCCGTCCTGCTTCGCATTGCCGGCACATCTCCGCCCACTCCCTGGTCCCCGGACGCCCTGTTCGACTATGCAAGTGCGCTTTCAGACGAGGGACAGGCCCGTCAGGCGGCCGATGCGTACAAGAAGCTCATCGACACTTTTCCCGACAGTCCACTCCGTGAAGATGCATCTTACAGGAGGGCCGAGACATTCTACCTCCATGGGATGCTGGCGGAGTCCCGCGCCGCGTTCGACGACTATCGAACGCGCTTCCCCCGGGGAAAGCTGGTGGACGCCGCACTGTACTGGGGAGGCAAGGCGGCGCTGTCCGCGGGTGAGGGGATGGCTGCCGCGCTTCTGTGGGAACGGCTCTTCGCGGGCTACCGGGACAGTTCCTTCCGCGGGCCGGCGCTGCAGCAGACGGCGGAGGCGTACGCCGCGGCGCAGCAGTACCCCCGGGCCCTGGAGCTGTACACGAGCTTCCTCAAGGAATACCCCGACCAGGCTCGCGCCGCGCGCGCGGATATCCGGGCGGAGCAGGTGAGGCTGCTCGCAAGCGGAGAAGGGGACAGGGAAGCCGCGCTGTCGGCGGTCATCGCCCGAGAAACAGGGGACAGGAAGAGGCAGGCCACGATCGACCTCGCCCGACTGTATATCTACGGGGGAGACAGCAGGGCGGATACGGGCTATCGGATGCTCCTTCCCGTGGTGAAGGAGGGCGATCCCCAGGGGGGGCCGCAGGCACAGGTGCTGATCGGGGAGTACTTCTACCGCAAGGGCGACCTTGCGGTAGCAGCGCGCCAGTTTCTTGCCGCCGCGCTGATTCCGAAAGCCGACCCGGGCATCTCGGCATCAGCGATCTACCGTGCCGCCGAGATGATGCAGATGGCGAAGCGACCCGACGAGGTGGCGGCGCTGGTCAAAAGACTTGAAACGGCTTTCCCTGATTCGGACTGGACGGTGAAAGCGCGCCTGCTGGAGGGCGAAGCCCCGTGAAAGCCTCTCTTGGCGCCGCCCTTCTCCTGCTCTGCCTTTCCACGCTGCCGTGCGCGGCGCAGGCTGCTCCCGCGCCCCGGTCGGGCTCGAGCGCACCGGTGACCGACCCTGCCGTCGGGCCGGGCGAGCCTGACATCATCATGCCGCAGGTTGTCCTGCAGGTCGAAGACCTCAGCGTGGAAAAGGTCGAGGCGCAGCTTCCCCCCGAGGAGGAAATGCTGCCGCCGGTACGGACCATACCCGTGCTGAGCGAAGGGGAGCTTGCCGTCGGAGAGCCGACCATTCCCGCAGCGCCCGTTGAAGCCGAGGGGCCGGCCAGACCGTCGAACGACCGGCTGCTCTCCTCGGACGTGCAGCTTGGCGCGGGCACCCTGAGCTCGATCTCGGGGAGCATGGCCCTCACGACCCTCGGTCCGGACCCGCGGATGTCTCTGCAGTTCCACCACGAAACCCTGGATGGCTTTAACGGGCACGTTCCAGGGTCTGGTTTCAGTCTCCGCAACGACAGCCTCGATGGCGGATTGAAGTTCCGTCTCGCAGGCGTGGCCACAGATCTCACGGGAGGGTTCAAGGAGGATGAGACCGGACTGCAGGGGCAGAGTGCAGTCGGCTACTCATCCGCCCTCTCTCGCGTTCTTTCCGGTGCAGCCTCCTTTTCGGGATCACTCACCGACTGGCTGACACTGGCTGTGGAGGCCGGCGGGGGATTCGATTCACTCACGCTCCAGGGAACTTCACCCCTTTCCTCCAGCGGACTGCGCCTGGCGCCAACCGTCTCAGCAGAGGCACGGTTCGCGGGAGTGAAGATCGGGCTGGAGACACGCTACTGGTATCGCGACGACTCCTACCTCCTTGGCGGACAGGGCCAGCTGCACCGGGTGAAAATTGGCTCAATTTTCAGCCTCGACCTGCCCTCCACGTTCGTGCTGCAGGCTTCCGCTGGTTGGTTCTTGAACAGCGCGGGGCTCAGCCTGTTTCCGTTCTCAGTCTCGATCACGGGCACACCATTCGAGATGCTCACCCTCTCACTGGAAGGCGGGTACAAGGTCGTCCCCTACGATATGCACGACATCCTCTCTTCAAGCTCACTTGCATTGACGACGTCTCAGCTTGCGGACGATCGGGGGTGGTATGCCGATTCCTCGGCACAACTGTCCCTCACACGCGATCTGGCCGTGACGGTGAAGGCCGACTTCATGGCTCACGACGCGATGCCCACCGGCTCCACCACTCTGGACAGCACCACCAACAGCCTTTTCCAGGTCACGCAGACGGGCGGCGAGAATGGCCTGCAGTTGTCCACGAACGCGGGATTGCGCTGGGGGATCACGCAGGCGTTTTCCCTTTCTGCCGGACTGAGCTACGAAATCATGAACCGGCCCTTTTTCACGCCGCGGTATGCCGTCACCGGGGGACTTGTCGGTCTCGAGCCGAGCGGCCGTTTCGGGGGGAGCCTCACGGTGTCCGCGGGCCCGATCTACGACAACACCTACCAGCAGCCCGTGCTGCACGTCTCTGGCTTCTGGAAGATCATCGAGGCAGTGAAGCTGCAGATCGACGGGGACGATCTGCTCGCCCCGCTTCTGAGCGGGCCGCGATGGAGCATCGCCCGCAACACCTACATCACACCGGGCTTCCGAATCGCTGCATCCCTGGGAATGAGCCTATGAGCGACGCGATTACCGACAACGGGCGCCTGGCGGATCGGCGCCGTGTCCTGGCGAGCTTTGCTGCAGCCTTCGTTCTCCATGCTGCGCTGCTCGTGACGCTCGCACTCGGGCTGGGCGTGAGCGGCGGCGCGCCCGCGCTGCCGGCGGTAGCGATCGACCTTCAAGTTTCCTCCGAGCCCGGCATGGATGCCTTCGCCGGGTCCGCGGCAGCCGGTCTCCCGGGTACGCCCACAGCACTTGCTGGATCCGCTGCACCTGCTGCCGCCGCACCAGATGCAGCATCCTCAGAACCCGCCGGGGGCAAGGACTCTGTAGCCAGTGGCTTCGTCATTCCCACGCCGCGCGCTCAGCCCGCGGAATCGGCGGCGTCCGCCGCGGCCGGGCCCGCGTTTCGCGAAACCGGCGGGAGGACGGGGGTCGCGCAGGGGATCCCCACAGTTTCCAGCCCGGTACCGGCTCCCAGCGTCGCACCAGTGCAGCAGGGCAACGGCCGCGGAACCGCCTCTTTGTCTGGCCCAGGCGAAAGCTCCGCGCAGCGCAGCGGGACGGGCGTCCTGGTGACAGGCACCGCGGGTTCAGCATCGAGTGGACCGCTGGACCTCGCCCAGCTCGACAAGGCGCTCGCGGGCGGCAAAGGAGGGAAAAGCGGTTCCGCGTCGGGCGGGGCTGGTACAGGCGGGGCTGGCACAGGCGGGGCTGGCACAGGCGGGACGGGCACGGGAGGGACGGGCACAGTCGCCGGCACCGGCGGCCAGAGCTACAGCATTGTCTGGGGCAAGACCGACTCCGGCAAGGGCCGTACGGTCGTCTCCAGGTTCTCGCCAAAGCTTCCCTCACGGGTGAGTGAACAAGGGCTGTCGCTTTCGGTCACCGTGAGCTTCACTCTCCTCCCCGATGGCCTGATCGGCGCGGTGGCGCTGCAGCAGTCATCCGGCTACGCCGATGTGGATGCGGCGGTCATTGATGCCATCCGCAGGTGGCACTTCACGCCTGCACCGGGCGCCGGCGCAGCCAAGGGAGTCATTCCGTACATCATCCGGGCTCAGTGAGCTCGCGCGGGCGATGAACCACAGTATTTCACGCGCCTCGGCGCTCATTTGTGGCCGCGGCGTTGACAGCTCCGGCATATCGCAGTACAGTACAATTGAAAAAACTCCTGGGGAGGGGACAATGATCTTTTCCATTGGTGATCTGATCACCTTCGTCGTCGTCCTTCTCATACTCGTCATCTATCGGGCGCTGGACAGGAACAACAGATCGCTCGAAAAGCTCAAGAGATTCAGCGACAAGATAACGGAAAACCTCTCTGCGGTCGTCGAGCAGAAGACCGCTCAGGTGAAGGACCTGTCCCTCGAGCTGCAGGCCAACCTGAAGACGGGACGGGAGATTCTTGCCCGCGCCCGGGGAGTGGAAGAGCTGCTCCAGGGCAGGACCTCGGACATCGAGGAGATCCAGAACCGCTTCGCGGAGTACGACAAGGCTCTTGCCGAGCTCACCGCCATGTCGGCAAGGGTGGACAAGAACCTCCTGCGCGTCAGGGACGAATCGGAGTTCGTGGACGGCGTGGGCCGAAGGATCGAGGAATCCTCAAAGCGTCTCCAGCTCGTCGAGAAGCAGATTCCCGAGCTCCAGGAGGGCTTCGCGGCACGCGCTCGTGAGGAGCTGGCGGCTGCCCGCGGCGAGGTCCTGGCGGGAGCAGAAGAGAGGGCGGCATCGGTTTCCGCCGCGCTCGTGGACTCGGAGAAGAAGGTGAAGGATTTCTCCGCCTATATCGCGCGCCTGGAGGCGCGTGAGGAACAGACGGAGAAGGAGAGGCTCGCCGATCTGGGCAGGGCGTTGAGCACATTCGAGGTGGATTTGAAGGGAAAGCTCGCCAGCGCCGCCCAGAAGGGGGAGACCCTGGAGGACGAGGTATTCGCACGGTTGAGCGCCCGGATCCAGGAAGACGAATCGGCCGTTGCGAAATCGATCCAGACAATCGAGATGCGCCTCTCCGACTACCAGGGGGACGTGGATTACCGTGTGAAGGCGCTGGAAGAGACCAACCACGACGTGGATGCCCTCCGCGCGTCGCTCTTGCAGACGATGGAGAAGATGGCGGCCGGCGTCCGCACGGAGATGAAGGCCCTGGGCGCCGAGCTGGTCGCGGGTTGGACGGCGGAGATCGCCGGGGCATCCGCCGCGAGGGAACAGCTCAGGTCAGGGATGGCTGACCTGGAGACCGGGCTGGCGGGACTGAAGACCCGGGCCTACCAGGACGTGGAAAAGAAGTTGTCCGTGTTCGAGGACGAGTTCTTTGTGGACTTGAGAACGCGCTCCACGGCCATGCAGGAAAAACTGCAGGCCTGGCAGGCTGAAATGGAGACCCGCGCTGAAGCGTTCGAGAACGACGTGAAGGAGCGGGTTGCGGCCGCGGAAGATTCCATCCAGGCTCTCCGGGAATCGGTGCGCCAGGAAACGGAAAAGGTCAAGAAGGACGCCTCGCAGTCCCTGGAGAAAGAGCTGGCGGGTGTGCGGGACACGCTGGAGGCAGCGACAAGGAAGATGCACCGCGAGATCGAGGCGCGTCTGAAGGAGCTCGCCGGCGAGCTGGACGCCGGCCGCAAGGAGATTGCGGAGCTCTTCGAAGCTTCCCGCGCCGAGGTAGCGGCCTGGGAAGGAACGGCCCGCCAGCAGCTGGCCGAAGCCGAGCTCGTGATGGCGGAAAAGATCTCCACGCTCTCAGGAGAGGCGGCTTCGTCGATCGGCGCGGTACGGGATACGTTTACCACCCAGCGCGAAGATCTCCAAGTGCGCATGCGCGACGTGCAGGCGGACGTCGAGGGACGGATCAAGGAACACAAGCAGCAGCTCACGGACGCCCGGGAAAAAACCGAGGCAATGCAGGAGAAGCTTTTCGGAAAAATCGAGGAGAGCTACCGGCTGCTCTCCGCGAACATGACGGAGATCGACAAGCGGGTGAAGAGCTTCATGGGCCAGACGAGGTTGTTCGAGCGCGCGGATTCGCTCAAGGCGGCCCTGGAAGGCACGATTGATGACATGAAAAAGGAAATGGGGAAGCTGAACGCTGACCGATCCGAGATCACGGAGATAGAAGTCCAGCTCTCCCGCACGAAGAAGCTCGCCGACGAGGTTTCGGTGAAGCTCACCCGCTTCCTGTCGGAGAAGCGGCGCATCGAGGACATGGACAGCGAGTTCAAGAAGATCATTGCGCTCTCCCGGGACGTGGATCTGAAGATCAACACGCTTTCCTCGAGCAATGATGCGCTGCAGCAGATCCAGGCAAAGGTCCGCCAGTTCGAGGACATGGGG
>JBEKTX010000018.1:0-23644 GCA_049515615.1 Spirochaetia bacterium | reverse complement strand
AAGGCTTCGGCTTCATCGAGATGGCGAGCCAGGCCGAGGCGGAGGCGGCGATCAAGGCCCTGAATGAGACCGCCCTCGACGGGCGCAATCTGAAGGTGAACTTCGCCAAACCAAAGGAGCCACGGAGTGGCGGCTACGAGGATCGGTAGTTCAGTTCCTCGGGCATGAAAGGAGGAGGTCGTCCAAGCCGGACGGCCTCTTTTTTTTCGGCAAAACGTTCAGAATGAGGACGATGAGGACAAGGGCGCTCAGGCATTGCGGGAGCCAATCCCCGAACCGCGTGTAGGGAGTCAGTGAAGCTTCCTCATAGATCGGGATGTCCACGCCCTTCCACGCACGCTTGAAGAATGGCAAACGGGCGCGGATCTCACCCCAGGGTCCGACGACGGCCGACACTCCGCCATTGGTCGAGCGGACGAGCACCCGTCTGTTCTCGATTGCGCGGAAACGGGCGACCTGGAAGTGCTGGATCTCAGATGACCAGGTCTTCGACCAGGAGTCATTCGTGATGTTCACCAGCAGGTCCGCGCCCCTCAACAGATACTGTCGGCAGAGATCGGCGAACGCATCCTCGAAACAGATCGGGACCCCGAAAGCCATGCTTCCCCCGGCAGCCAGCGGGACCCTGAACACCGTGTATTGCGTGCCGAGCACCCAGGGGTTCCAGATCCCCACGACATTCCTGAAGAAAAGCCGCACCGGTTCCAGCTCGTAGAAGGGGATGCTCTCCGCAAAGGGCACAGGGTGCATCTTGCCATAGGTGCCACGGACGACCCCGTCCTTGGAGGTGAGCACCGCCGCGTTCCAGTACGCCTGCTTGTCCATGTCGATAATGACGATTCCACCGAAAAGAACCGGCACCCCACCCTTCTGCACGCCGGGAACCAGGGCGTTCTTCGCGGGATAGTAGGTGCCGTCCAGATTCACGCCGATGCTGGACACGGAGCTCTCGCTCCATACCGCGAGATCGGGTTTCCTCGGCATGGAGCCTACCGCCTCGACGGTGAGATCCACGTTCACGTTCAGGCTGTCTTCCGTCCCTTTCCCGCTGCCGCCCCCCCACGGATCGACATTCTGCTGGACGAGAACGATGGAAGCAGTGGCGGCATGCGGGATCGGTGTGGCCAGTCTCCATGCGCCATATGCGAAAGCGCAGGCGATGAGGAAAACGACGAACGCGCCCTGCCTCTGGAAGAGCGGCCTCAATGAGAGCGGCCCCTGGGAGAGCGGCCGCCTGCCTGCCAGTGCGTACTCCGCGACCATGGCGTTCACAAGAGACATGAGCAGGCACAACCCCCAGACTCCGGTGATGTCGACGAACTGGATCAGCGGGAGGACGTTGCCCATTGGATAGGCAACCAGGCCCCATGGGTAGCCGAAAAATCCGATCGACTTGAAGTACTCGTACACGGTCCATCCGATGGCCAGGAGGAACGGGCGGTAGCGGGGGCTCAGCCTGGACAGACCGAGAAGGAAGGGGAACAACAGGGCGTTGTATCCGATGTATCCCAGCGTTGTCCCGCCGTACGTCCACACCGAGAACCCCTGGAAGAACATCAGCCAGAAGTTCGACAAGGCCGTGGAAACGCCTCCGAAAACGACCCCGAGCCGGGAGGCGATCTTGAAGGTGGGAGCCCGGCAGATTGCGTAGAACGCCGGCGCGATGCAGATCAGTCCCAGGAGGGCATTGCCCCAGTAGAAGCTTTCGTCCGGCTTCCGTCCGAGAATCTTGATGGCTCCGCCGACGAACTCGTTGGGAAGCGCCAGGGGGAGAAGGACCGATGAGAGAAGGGTCAGGAGAAACAGGCGCACACCAAGCCCAAGCTTCATGGAAGAAAAAGTATCGGAAGCGGGAGGGTCGTTCAAGCCACACCGTGGGCTTGGGGCTTGCGGGGCCCACCATGCCGCGCTAACCCGCGGTAATGAACATTACCGCGCTTTCGCATCAGTGGGAGTTCGAAATGGATTGCGATCTTCCATATCGGTCCGCCTTGACAGCCCCCTGCCCCGATGGTAGATTGCGAGCCGAAATCGGGCTGTAGCGCAGTTGGTTTAGCGTACTTGCTTGGGGTGCAAGGGGTCGGCGGTTCAAATCCGCCCAGCCCGATTTTCTAATTACCGACCGGTCAACGGGCAAACGATCTTGGAATCATAAACACCCACCGACGAGAAGGTCACTGACACGGGACTGACACTCGAAGGAGGGTGGGCTTTGCGTAGAGCATCTGACTTCACAGTGCTGACAACCTAGAAAAGACTCCTGTCGGAGGAGATTGCAGCTATCTAGACTGTCCGATGGATCAAGTCCCGTTTTTACAGGTTTGCAAAACAGATGCCTGGCCCAAGCTGTGCCTGCGTCCTCTTCTTGACTTGCACCCCCGGTCTGCTATGCTAGTTGAAAAAAGGTGCGGCCCGGAGAGTTTTCAAGCACCCAAAAGGAGATGTCTATGCGTAAATTGGTTTCCATCGTTGCTATTGGCGTCATGTGCACCTTCGTGGCAAACGCACAGAGCGGGAAGGTTCTCACGCTTGACCAGAAGGTGAATGGAACGATCACCAAGGCGTCCACCACATCGAGCGATAATGAAAAGTACTACTGCGATCTGTACACGCTCTCTCTGAAAGCACGACAAAAAGTGACGATCAACTTGGTGTCCGACTATAAACTGTGGATCCTGGTTGTGATGGGAGGCAAACACTACGTGAAAGATTGCGGTGGCGAGAATCACGCAGATTTGCATCTTACCTTCGTCGCCGGAACCGAGCCCCAGACCGCCGTTGTGCAAATCAATGGTCCCACCAAGTTCGATGTTTCTAGGCTGGGGGTGGCCCTCGAAACCCAACCCTACGTACTCTCTGTTACTGCCGCAGCCAAGGACGCCTACGTCACTTCGGCTCAGGAGGATGAGTACGGCGGAAATTGAAGTACAAAGCGCATTGCGGCCGATTCTCTCCCGCTTCAGGACTACGTAGACACCGAAGCGCCTACGTCTTCAAAGCAGACACTCTGACGTAAGATAAGAAGGCCGCGCAAATTCGGCCCGCAAACGTTTAATATTGGACATCTGACAGTTAGCGATCATCGTCGATTCAGCATTCATAGCCCCTTCGTCCAAGTAGAGAGGGCGCGTAGTGACAACCCTTGAAAGGCTCCTCCTTCATGGCCCCTTGAGCGTGGCGACTGCGAGCCCAATTGGGTAGGTGCCAGCCGTGAACTGTGAACCGGTGACCTGTGTGAGGGCTCCGTCTGAGCCGATGGAGTAGGCACCCACTCTTCCGCTGCCGTAGACCGCCACGTAGAGGAAGGAGCCGTCGGGGCTGATTGCATCCCCCCAGGCACCCGTGATGGTGTATGGTGAGCCGGATAGCTGGGTGAGGGCTCCGTCTGAGCCGATGGAAAATGCTGTCAGTCCGTGCGTGCCAGGATAGTTTGTCGCATAGAGAAAAGAACCATTCGGGGTAACCGCGATTCCGCCATAGTCCTGTCCCGCGAGAGCGAACGGGGAACTCGACAGTTGGCCGAGCCCCCCGCCTGAGTCGATGGAGAATGCATACACCTTGGAGTTCGTTAAGCTTGCCAGGTAGAGAAAAGAACCATTTGGGCTGACCACGGCCGCAGAGGCAACTGCGCCGCTGCCTGCAGTGAACGGTGAACCCGAAAGCTGGGTGAGCGCGCCGTCTGATCCGATGGAGAAGCCCGCCACTGCTTTGCTTCCTGAGTTCGTTACGTACAAGAAGGAGCCGTTGGGGCTGATCGCGATCCCGCTGGGATAGGGACCGGCGGCGAACGGCGAACCCGACAACGGCGTAAGCGTTCCGTCTGCGTTGATAGAGTAACCTGAGACTTTGCCCACACCACTGTCCGCAACGTAGAGAAAAGATCCGTTCGGGCTGACCACGACTCCCTCCGGACCGGAACCTGCGGCGAACGGCGAACCTGCCAACTGGGTGAGCGCTCCATTCGAGCCAATGGAGTAGGCAGAGATATTCGAGGTGTTGGAATTCGCTACGTACAGGAAGGAACTATTAGGGCTCACCGCGATTGAGTAGGGGTAGCCGCTGGGGGCGGCAGCGAACGGTGAACCGGACAGTTGAGAGAGCGCTCCGTCTGAGCCGACAGAGAAGGCTGACACGTCGCAGCTCCAGTAGTTCGCCACGTAAAGGAAACGCTTCACCCAGGTGGTGTAAAGGGTCACGTTGGATGTTCCCATTGTGAACGTCGCGCCAGGGGCATAGTTGGTTCCACTGCCATTGGGCTGGGTATTCCAGCCAGTGAAGGTATCGCCGGTCACCACCATGTTTCCTGTGTTGCCCAGAACCGTAACCGGGACACCCTGGAGATAGTGGTTGTTGTCTGTCGGAACGCTTCCGCTCGCAAGGGTAGCGTTGGCGACATAAGTCACGGTATAAGTGGGATTCTGGGTCCACACTGCATACAGAGTCACGTTGGCCGTGCCCATGGCGAAAGAGACGCCGCCAGGATAGCTGGTTCCAGTCCCATCAGCCTTGGTGTTCCAGCCGGCGAAGGTATAGCTCGATTTCAAAAGGCTTCCACTATTCGCCAAGATAGTGACTGTGTCAGCCTGCTTGTATTTGTGACTATCGACCGGCACGGTCCCTGAGGTATTTCCGTTTCCATCATAAGAGACTGAATACGTTGTCGCTGACGAGACATCCAAAGGCGCAGGGCAACCAAGGAGGAACAGTGAATATATGACGACAAGAATGGTACACATTCTGTTCATATTTTCCCCCTATATATTAGCTGAATAGTATAGTATAGAGCGTCTGTTTAGAAGTCAACGCTAGTTTGGAGTAGTATTGCCGCCAGCCGGGACCAGCGATTCCGGGATTCAAGAAGTGGCTGTATCTCCGCAGGCAACTTCGGGGACTTTTATGCTCGCCAGGCGAATATAAAAAGGCACTAAAATCAATCCTTTAGTGCCTTGAAGCCATCATCATACCGCCACAAGAGCCAGTTTTCACTTGGTTCCCTTCCGGTGGACCTGACGCGGGACTGACACCCCTGGGGCAAATGGCTACCCCAGATCGTGAAGATGTCCGCCTCTAAGGCAACGCTGATCGCAGACAACTGGCACAACGAAGCGGCCGCCCCACTCCGCGAGACTCTGCCCCAAGTCAGATATGCCTCATTTGTCAACTTCCCTTGTCCTGATGGCACCGTCACGCTCCTAGACGTCTTGGCGGACAACAGGAAGCGGCTTTCGAGTGCCCTGAAATAGGTTCCTTGGAATTCGAACCGTCTCCATCAGATACAGGATGTGTGTCTTATGTAGGTGCCACGGCCCAATCGCGGAAACTAAGCTGAGGGAGCGAAATCTTCCTCAATTGAGGGGGACACAGTCCTTGGCTCGTGCTTCGATGCTGACGCCCACAACTGCCATTGCACACCATTGTCGCGACGGCAGCAGAAATGGCAGACCTCGAATTGCTAAAGTTTTATCGATGTCTTTTTAGGTGTGCCCAAGGTACAGAGAGACAAAGAGAGCGGGGAAGGCCCCTGCTTGCCCTCCCCGCTCACCTTGCTGACGTAATCAATGCAACTTTCCTTGATGTCATGGATTGCAGCAACCCATAGACTTTCTCCAGGGCCTGCACATTGATCCGCGCAAGTATCCTGGGTCCGAAAAACCCGCCGATGGTCGAGCCGCTCCCAAGAAACAACAGCAGCACCAGATCGAAATGGCCGACGATCAGGTGTCCGACAAAGCCGGAAAGGGCATTGAATAGCACCACCAGCACACGGACGTCCCTAGCACAACGGTTACCGTCAGTCCCAGGATGTACAGTCCCGCCACGATGGATGCCGTGCCGTCAAAAGCAGCGATGCTCGGACCGAATAGAGCTCCTTGCCACGGCCCACTCCCCTGAGTACCCGATCAGGTAGGCTGTAACCCTGAGCGATGCAGGACACGTCGGTGACAGCGTCGATGGCTGCGTCGCACGGACATGCGCTTGATCTCTGTGAATCTGCGCCCGATGGATCGGATACAGGCTCATCCCGCCCGCACCGAAGTATGGCACCGCGGCTGCTGATTGAGTATCTTCATCCCATGGCGAAAAGCGAGGTGGCTTCCAAGGTCGAGGTAAGGAACATCAACGCTCCTGGCTACGTCACAAAGGTGGATAAGGTTAAATACGACGACATGAAGAAGGCGATGCTCAAAGCCCTCCCTAAGAGAGGACCAGGTCTTACGCAACAGGAAATCCGAGACGCGGTACTCCCCCACTTGTCAAAGGAGGTCTTCTCTGGCGGCGAGAAAGTCGGGTGGTGGGCAAAATGCGTTCAACTCGACCTTGAAGCAAGAGGGACTATCATTCGGAACGCCAAGGCGAAACCGCTTCGTTGGACCCGCGACTGATTCATAGGCAATTCTTTCATCCTCGGCTACTGTTTGTCGTCCTGCAGCCCGCCGTAATTTGATGGCGGCTCACGGGAGGTGATGTCTAAATGCGAAAGGAAGCCGGTAGACCTCGCTCACCGAACAACCCCGATATAGAGCGGTTCGACCAGTGGGCAGAAACGTACGACCGCTCGCTTATGCAACGCTTCTTCTTTGGGCCGATTCACTCAAGAATCCTCAGCCTTCTGGACGAGCAGCTTGGCCCAAAGGCTCCTCCAGATTCCGTCATAGACGTCGGCTGTGGTACGGGGCGTTTGCTCCGAGCAGCGGCATTCCGGTGGCCAACCGCCCGATTGCTCGGTGTTGATCCTGCCCAACATATGGTCTCGGAAGCGCAGCGCCTCAATTCAAACGCCACGTTTGCTGTTTCACTGGCGGAGTCACTCCCCTTTCCTGACGGAGCCGCCGACGTAATTCTCACAAGCATGTCCTTCCACCACTGGGCGGACCAGGAACGAGGTATCCGCGAGGTAGCCAGGGTACTTCGTTCAGGAGGCTTCTTCTGTCTCGCCGATCATGCCTTTGTGCCCGCCAAGCTCCTTGGCGAACGGGTCAAGAGCCGACAGGAGATTCGAGCACTCATGGCAGGCGCGGGCCTTATTGTTCGACGTCAGTCATTAACTCTGCCATTCATTCTCTATTCGTTGGCTCAAAAACCTTAACCGTCATCAGCAACTTCTGTGCCGCCACTTATGTCCCCCCCTTGCTGAACTCAGCCCTCTTCAACATTTCCCCACAAAGCAACAGAATAAAATTGCTATGGGCACTGGCGGGAGGAAGCGAAAACCATGAATAGCCTCTATGATGAACTATCCGAGAAGTTGAAGAAGGACACACGACTGACCAAGAGGGGCGGCCCCAGGGCTGACATCGGTCTCCTATTGCTCTCGAATAGAGATGCTCTGCATGATTTATGGATGGCAGCGGAACGCTATGATAGGCTTCACGACACAGAGGCATTAGTCGCCCTTCATAATGCCCTCGAGAAGCTACGCCCGCTATTCGGAGAGAGAAGCGAGTCGTGAGCGAGAGAGGTTACCTTACCAGTCGAACGGAACTCCTCAACTTCATGCGAACGCACACCTACGCGGTCCAGGCTTCGGTATCGCCCGTTGGCGCAGCGCAAGCTGCAGTGATCAATATTGCCGTGACTGATTCGTTGGAAATCATTTTCGATACTGTCGATACAACTCGCAAGGTCAAGAACCTTCTTGTGAATCCCAGAATCGCCTTAGTCATTGGAGGCTGGATGCCAGGTGACGAGAGAACTGTTCAATATGAAGGCGTCGTGGACAAGCCACAAGGACCGGAGCTCGAGCGACTAATGAATATCTACTACGCGAGGTTTCCCGAAGGACGACGCAGACTAAGCTGGGCTGGCATCACCTACTTGAGAGTGCGGCCAACCTGGATTCGCTATAGGGACTTCAACAAAGTCCCTGCTACGATCTTGGAACTTGATACTGAGCAAATACAGACCTTGAAGTAAACGAGACACTGCGCAGTGGAAAAATCACACCAAAGGCTGGCCAGTGAGTTCGGTCGAGGCTGCCTCCATACAATGTATCTCTGCCGAATGATGAGATTTTTACTATTACGCTCAATCAACCGGATTCAGCTCAGCTGAAGAAGCTGCAAGAGGATGAAGACCGCGCCCGGAGTTTCGTCAAACACTTGCGTGTTGAAAAAGCTTTTTCTCCCCGTTTGCTGTCACTATATTCAAGTTATCAATGACCAAACCCGCCATTCTGACAGTTGATGACGAGCCCGAAGTCCTGAACGCCGTCGAGCGGGACCTTCGCAAGCACTTCGCGGCCGAGTATAGGATTCTGAAGGCAGGTTCCGGGGCCCAGGCGATGGAGGCCGTCCGCGAGCTGAAGAAGCGCAACGCCGCAGTGGCGCTGTTCCTCGTCGACGCGCGGATGCCGCAGATGAGCGGCACGGAGTTCCTGGTCCAGGCCCGGCAGATTTTCCCGGACGCGCGCAAGGTGCTCCTCACGGCCTACGCCGACACCGAGGTGGCAATCACTGGCATCAACCTCGTCCAGCTCGACCACTACCTCATGAAGCCGTGGGATCCGCCGGCAGAGAGGCTCTACCCCGTTCTCGACGACCTCCTGAGCGACTGGTCCGCGTCCTTCCGCCCCCCGTTCGAGGGAATCCGCGTGGCCGGTTCGTTGTGGTCCCCCAAGAGCCACGACGTGAAGGACTTCCTGTCGCGCAGCCAGACTCCGTATCAGTGGGTGGACGTGGAGCGCGATGCCGGTGCGCGCGCGGAGGTTGAGGCGGTAAGTCCCGGGCTCAGGCGCCTGCCGGTGGTCTTCTTTCCCGACGGCACAGCGCTCATAGAGCCAGGAA
The DNA here is from genome assembly GCA_049515615.1 of Spirochaetia bacterium. GTDB lineage: Bacteria > Spirochaetota > Spirochaetia > SZUA-6 > Fen-1364 > Fen-1364. The sequence goes on along the minus strand of JBEKTX010000018.1, from coordinate 14,861 downwards.
CGCGTGCGCTGGCCGAGAAGATCGGTCTGCAGACAACAGCGACTCTGCCGTTCTACGACCTGCTCATCGTCGGTGGCGGGCCGACAGGTCTCGCTGCGGCTGTATACGGCGGATCGGAAGGGCTGCGCACGGTCCTGTGCGAGCGCGAAACGACCGGAGGGCAGGCCGGCACGAGCGCGGCGATCGAGAATTACCTCGGCTTTCCCAGCGGCCTGTCGGGTGCCGATCTGGCGCGACGGGCGACGGCGCAGGCCAAGCGCTTCGGCGCGGAAGTGCTGACCGCGCGGCAGGTCACGGCAATCCGGGCCGACGGGCCCTACCGCATCGCGACGCTGGATGACGGCAGCGAGCTGCGCAGCTACGCCCTCCTGCTGGCGCCGGGTATGGTGGTGCGGCGCCTGGAGGCGCCCGGAATAGAGCAACTCACGGGCGCTGGAGTTTTCTACGGCGCCGCTCTCACCGAAGCCGCGGCGTGCCGTGGCAAAGACGTGCTTATTGTCGGCGGGGCGAACTCGGCAGGGCAGGCTGCCCTGAGTTTCGCCCGGTACGCCCGGAAGGTCACGATTCTCGTGCGCGGCGCCGCGCTCACCGAGAGCATGTCCCAGTACCTGGTGGATCGCATCACCGACACCGCCAACATCGAGGTCCTCGCGCGCGCCGAGGTCGTGGCTGCGCATGGAGCCGACCGGCTGGAGGCAGTGGAGGCAGCATGCGGGGAGAGCCGGGCAGTGCGCAAGCTTGAAGCTGCGGCCATGTTCGTATTCATCGGCTCCACTCCGCAATCCGACATAGCCGCCGGCCTGGTAGAGCGTGACCCGGGCGGGTTCATCCTGACCGGGCCTGACCTTCGCACTGCGGGCCGCCTGCCGCGGTCGTGGCCGCTGGAGCGCGACCCCTTTCTCCTGGAAACAAGCTTTCCGGGGATCTTTGCCGCGGGTGACGTTCGCTTCGGCTCGGCCAAACGGGTGGCAGCCGCAGTCGGCGAAGGGTCCGCAGCAGTCGGCATGGTACACAAGTACCTGGAGACGGTGTGAGCGCGGAGTCTGCGCCGGGCGGGAAAATGATCACCGTTCCGCCTGAGGAACTGATGGCCCGCCTGAAGCAGCACCGGACGCTCGGGGAGCTGCCTTCCGGGGAGCTGGCCTGGGTGGCGGCCCACGGGTACGTGCGGCATTTCGACCCGGGTGAGCTACTTTCGCACAGCGGGATGCCGATAGAAGGATTTCACGTCATCTTCTCGGGGCATTTCGCCATCTACGTCGATCGTGGCGAAGGCCGGCACAAGGTGCTGGAGTGGCGCGGCGGAGACGTGACGGGCCAGTTACCGTATTCCCGGATGAAAGCGTCGCCCGGTGACACCTTTGCCGAGGAACCGTCAGTGCTGCTCACGGTGCACAGGGAGCATCTCACAGAGCTGATCCGGGAGTGTCCCGAAATCACGGCGGCCCTCGTGCACGTGATGATCGATCGCGCACGCGTCTTCACTTCGAACGATCTGCACAACGAGAAGATGAAGTCCCTCGGCAAGCTGGCGGCGGGGCTGGCCCACGAGCTGAACAATCCCGCGTCGGCCGTCGTGAGGAGCGCGAAGTCGCTCGTGGAGGGGCTGGTCGAGGCCGAAGAGGCGTCGCGGGCGCTGGGCGCCGCCTCGCTGACACAGTCCCAGCGCGAGGCAGTGGACGCAATCCGCGACGCCTGCCTGGCCGTGCGCCCATCGGGGGTCCGTTCGCCGGTCGAACAGGCCGATCGCGTGGACTCCATCACGGAGTGGCTCGAGAATCGAGGCGCCGAGTCTGTTCTGGCAGGGCCCCTGGCAGAGACAGCCGTCACATTGCCGGCGCTCGACCACCTCGCTGAAGAGCTCCACGGCGAGGTGCTGGATGCGGCCCTCCGGTGGGTGGCGCACGGATGCGCCGCGCGCTCACTGGCCGGGGAGATCGAGACAGCAGCCACCCGGATCTACGAGCTCGTGGCTGCCGTCAAAGGCTTCACCCAGGTGGATCGCGAGACCACTCCGCGGCCGACGGATGTCGGCCAGGGCCTCACCGACACGTTGACGATGCTCAGGTCCAAGGTAAAGGCAAAATCGGCCGCCGTCACCGTCTCGGTCGCGCCGGGGCTTCCCGCGGTCCTCGGTTATGGAGGTGAGCTGAACCAGGTGTGGATGAACCTCATCGACAACGCGCTGGACGCCGTGGCCAATGGCGGACGCGTGGACGTGAGCGCAGACTGGCAAGGCGCGAAGCTTGTCGTAAGGATCGCCGACAACGGACCTGGCATTCCGGACGCGGTACTCCCGCGCATCTTCGACCCGTTCTTCACGACAAAGCCGGTCGGTCAGGGAACCGGTCTTGGACTGGACATCGTGCGCCGGCTTGTGAATCGCCATGACGGCGAGATCGACGTGGAATCACGCCCTGGACGCACCATCTTCACGGTCAGCCTGCCTGTACGGTCAGCGTAGAGTCTGAGGCCATTCTTTGACAGGTTCTGGATAAGTTCATCGAGACAGATTTGAAGTATATTAGAAAAGAAAGATTGCATTCGAAAAAACGCGTTCGTCGACATGGGAAAACGTCATGAAACTTCTCGCCACCTGGTACAGCAAGCTCATAGCCTCAGCGGCTGCGGCCCTCCTACTTTATACCGCCATGGGATTCCTGCTCTTTCCGTTGGCCCTCAAGAAGGTAGGCGTCCAAGAGTTGACGAAATTCCTGGGGCGTAATGTCACGATCCGGAACATCGATTTCAACCCATTCACCACTTCGGGCACCATCCACGGGCTGCAGGTAGATGATCAAAAGGGCGGCGTATTCCTTTCTCTGGACACGCTGGAAATAACCTTCTCGCCCCTGGCCTCGCTTTTGAATCGAAGCTGGGTGTTCAAGGAGGCGGTCTTGCACGCACCACGCTTCCACATCGTTCGGAACGCAGACGGCACGCTGAGCTTCGCCGACCTGCTCCTTCTGGATTGGCCGAAAGCGGTTCGGCTCCGCTTCGACCTGATGCGTCTCGAAGATGGGAAAGTGTTCTTTCTTGATGCAGCCGTCCCCGGCGGGTTCTCCACAACCATCGGCCGCCTTGCGGCGACGGTGAAGGATTTCTCGACGAGCCCTGACCACAACAATGTGTTCTCGGTCAGCGCTGTTTCAGAATCAGGCGAGAATTTATCCTGGAACGGGTTCTTTCGTGTCCATCCTTTGGGCTCACACGGAGAGATCGCCGCGGAGAATATCCGGATAGGCAAGTACTACCCGTACTTCAAGGATCGCGTCGACTTCACGATCGCGGACGGAACGTGCACGGCGCGGGCGTCCTACGATGTGGATCTTGCCCGGGACCGATTCAAGCTGCTCCTGGAGGACGGCACGATCGGGGTGCACTCCTTCAAAGTGTACCAGAAGGGGAGCAATGCGCCTCTCTTTGGTTTCGCGGACCTGGCGCTCACAGGTGCCCAGGTGGACATGGTCCGCAAGACGATCGGAATCGCCTCAATCGTCCTTACCGGTGGATCTGCCGTTCTCCGGCGCCTTCCTGACAACTCGTTCAACGTCCAGCACCTGACAAAGCCCGGACGCCCACCTTCAGTGACCAGGACAGCGCCTTCTGTCGAGTGGAACGTTGCGGTAGGTGAAATACGCCTGGCAAATTTCGACGCAGAGGTGAACCAGATTTTCGGCCGGGAAACGGTGGAGTGGAAGGAGCTCCTGTTCTCCAAGCTGACATTCGAGATGAATCCTCTCTCCGCGTCCATTGCCGCGGTCACGCTCAGGAATGGAAAGCTGGTATTCACCGATGGGTCCCTGGAGCCGCCGGTGAGTATGGCCCTGACCAGGCTGGAAGTTCAAATCGGGGCGTTCTCGTCGGCAAATTCCCGTTTGGCGAGAGTGGCTGTTAGCGCCAGGATCGACGATGTCGCGTCGCTCCAGATATCCGGGGAGACCAATCCGATCAATGCGCAGGGAGGGACGATCGTCCGCGGGCTCCTTCAAGACTTCGATCTCACCCCGCTCAGCTCGTACGCGGCAAGATACCTGGGCTACGGATTGGAGGAAGGAAAGCTCAGCCTGGACATCACATTGCTGCTTCAACGCCGGAAGCTCAATGCCCGGAGCAGAATAAAAATCGATCGCCTGACATTGGGCCGAAAATCAGAGAGCAAGAACGCCACGAAGCTGCCGGTGCATCTGGCCATCGCCCTTCTCAAGGATTCAAGCGGTAGTATCACGTTGAATGTTCCGATCGAAATATCACTCGACGATCCCCGGTTCGAGTTTCAAAAGGCGATCATCGGAGCCCTGCTCAATCCTTTCAAGAAAGCCGCTGCTTTCCCATTCACAGTTTTTGGCGCCCAAATGGGGGGCGGAGGCGAAGAGCTCGGATTCCAAGAGTTTTCCTCTGGGAGCTCGGAGCTCATCCCGCGGGAATCCGGAAAGCTGGACACGATTCTCAGGGGCCTGAAGCGCTGGCCGGAGATCATGCTCGATATCGAGGGGTCAGTGGACACAACCGATACCGGCGATCTTCAACTTCTCGCCGCCGACCGGGCCAGGGCCGTCAAGGAATACCTTCTCCGCCCAGGCACCCTGGAGCCGGACAGGATCTTCCTGATCGACAACTCGCTGGAAAACGTCCCCCGGAAAGGAAGCCGCGCGCTCCTCTCACTGAAAGACTCATTTCCGAGCCCTCAGCCAAATGACCGCTGATTCCGCGCTGCACTCCTTCGTAGGCTATCAGATTGCGCTCTGCGAGATGCGCGGCGATGCCGAGAATGCTGCCTTGGGCGCCGATACAAAAAAGCAGTGATCTTGAAAGATTTCATTTTTGGCTGTAGAATCCTGGCCAACATCATTCCTTCATGCAATCAAGGAGGTTGACCTTGTCCAAGGTGCCAGGCGCCCCGAGCAGCCCAAACCCAAGACAGAGTCATCTGCTCGCCGTCCTGCCCGAGTCTGAAAGCAGGCGCCTGCTTCCCCATTTGGAACTGATCCCTCTGCCACTCGGTAAGGCTCTCTACGAGTCTGGGGACAGGTTGAATCACGTCTATTTCCCCACCACCGCCATCGTGTCCCTTCTCTACGTCATGGAGAACGGTGCGTCGGCGGAAATCGCCGTGGTCGGCAACGAGGGCGTCGTTGGCATTGCCCTGTTCATGGGTGGAGATACTGTGCCGAATCGGGCGGTGGTTCAGAGTGCGGGTCAGGCCTATCGGCTGCAGGGGCAGTTGCTCAAGGAGGAATTCAACCGCGCCGGGGCGTTGCAGCATCTGCTGCTTCGATACACTTTAGCAATGCTGACCCAGATGGCGCAGACCGCCGTTTGCAATCGGCACCATTCAGTGGATCAGCAACTGTGTCGCTGGCTGCTGCTCAGCCTCGACCGGCTGCCCTCGAATGAGCTCATCATGACCCAGGAACTGATCGCCAACATGCTGGGGGTGCGACGCGAGGGCGTGACTGAGGCTGTCGGAAAACTGCAGAGTGCCGGGTTGATTGATCACGAACGCGGCCGCATCACCGTCTTGGATCGACCGGGGCTGGAAACGCGCGTGTGCGAGTGCTACGATGTTGTCAGGAATGAATTCGCCCGCCTGCTCCCTGATGTGACCGCGAAGTAGCCCCCCGCCGCTTGTTTTTTTCGCGCCCACACACGGTGTGATCCAGGGGAGAAAAACCATGAGAACGATCACGATGCCGGCAGCAATCAACTAGTACACGACCCTCCTCGCCCGATCGAACGGGCGTGAATTTCCTTTGCGAGCCCTGGCCCGGGCAGCCCTATCGTTGCCCGCCCGTAGCCGAGTGCTATTGAGCACCGCTGGCAGTCACGTACCAGAGGCAGAAGAGAAGGCCTGCTGGGTTATTGAGATTACGCGCAAAACCCAGCGCGGTCTGCGGATTGCGCCGACTGTCTCTTATAGAAGCACGACGATGAGAACGACGAGCAAAACGACTGCAAGAACCGTCAGCAAATACCAATGATGCATTGGTGGCCCCTTTCTTTGATCCTGAGCGTGAATTTCCGTGTGCATGCTCCCCATCAACAAGACCTTTGGAAGTATCAACCAAGACCCGATGCATTTCTGTACGGTAGCGCACAGAACGCGATCTGCAGTTTCCTGGCGTATGTCGTCGACGCGACTTCCTCAGTATTTTCCTACAACGAGTTCACCCTCAACAACCAGACAACAAGAAGAACAACCCCAACGACAAGTGCGATGTGGATGATTCATTCTCCTCCCTCACGAGCAAAAAAGAAACTCGCTTCAGATCAATCTCTTGATATCTTCTCGCAGATCGCCGAACTCCGCCTGCATCTTGCCGTGGGCATTACTGCTTTGCCAGCAGCTTTCTTCACTTTGCCTTTCTCTTCTTCGATGCCGAGCAAGCATAATACCCCATTCGGCGTGTGCGCAAGCACACACACGCCAACCGATTCGGAGTGAATAATGTGGCACTTTTCCTAGCGGTATCGGCCCAGTCGCAGAACCTCGCCGAACGTGAACCGCTTCCCCGTCATGAGGATGCCCACCCGGAAGATCCTGGCCGAAAGCCAGATCACAATGGCCGTCGTGGCGATGATCAGCCCGATGGAGGCCAGGATCTCCACCGGCAGAGCGGCTCCCACCATGATTCGGAGAAACATGACGATCGGTGCGGTAAGCGGGAAGAGGGACAAAACAACGATCACAGGTGCCTGCGGCGTAGTGATGATTGGGGAGATCATCATTACGGGGATCAAGAGGAAAATGATCATGGGCCAGGCAAGTTGACCCAAATGCTGCTCATCCTCGGATGCCGCTCCCAGCGCCGCATAAAGCGAGCAGTAAAGAAAGAATGCGAGGATAAAAAAGAGCACGATGAAGGCGAGGGTGCTCATCGTGAGCCCGACGCCGATGGAAACCCCAAAGCGCGGACCGATCAGCTTCAGCACAGCCGCGCTAATCGAGACCCAGATTCCGTATTGTAACAGGCTTGCAAGCGCCTTCCCGAGGATCTTTCCGAACAGGAGATCCATAGGCCGCACCGAGGACAGCATGATCTCTACGGTCTTGTTCGTTTTTTCCGTGAGCACGGATCTCCCAATCACCTGCCCATAGAGGAGCACAGTCATGTAGAGGAGCATGGCGAATGTGAGCCCTGTCATGAGGACCGTGATGAAATCCGAGTTCTTCTTCTTTTCCCCGCCCTTCGTGAGCTGCCGTATGTCGAAGATGGGAGACTGGGTAAGGGATGCAACTTGCGAGGCGGAGATACCCGCCTTCACAAGCCTTTGCGCGACGACAGCCTTCCCGATCACCCCCTGCAGCACGCCCATCACGCGGAAATCAGCTGCGTTCTTCGACACGTATTCCAAGCGCGTTGCATCGGAGAGGTCGGCGGGCATGATGATATAGCCATCAAGTGCCCCTTCCTGAAGGCGGGAATCAAGTGACTCGGCGGACCCCTGAACCGCGCTGATTTCGATCCTCGACTGCTGGAAGGCGGGAGAGATCTCCCGCACAAATCGCGGATCGGCGCCGAGGAGCGCGACTCTTGTTGCCGGACCGCCCATGGCTCCCACGGACGTCTGGAGGAGACCCGGCAGGATCGTGACAGCCGCGATAAGAAACGGCCCGAGGACGGTGAGGATGATGAATACCTTGTTCGCGACGGTAAGCCGAAACTCCATCCGGATGATCTTTCCGAGCTTACCCATGCTATTCAGTGGTCCTTTCGGGGCCGGTATTTCCGTCCTCCCCGACCAGCTCAACAAAAATCTTGTGCAGCGATGGGGAGATCACCTCGAATTTCCGCACAGAAACCTGGTTGACCAGACACTTGAGAAGGGTTTGGGGACTCGCGCCATCGGCGAGCTCCATCTCCACCCAGCGAGGGAACCGCGATACGTTACGCACAAGGCTGGTCAGGGACCCGAAATCGATCGTACCGTCGAATTCGACGGCCACCGTATTGTGACCGTAGCGCGACTTGATATCGGCAAGGGAGCCCGAAATCACTTCGCGGCCATGATTAATGACAAGGAGCCGTGCGCATATTTTCTCTGCAACTTCCATGTTATGAGTGGAGAAAAGAATCGTTGTGCCCCTGCTCCCGAGCTCGAGGACCGCTTCCCGTAGGACGTCCGTGCTCACTGGATCGAGGCCCGAAAACGGCTCGTCGAGGAACAGGAACTCGGGGTCGTGGAGAATGGAGGCGATGAATTGCACTTTTTGTGCCATGCCCTTGGAAAGAGCTTCGGGCGTGCGGGTCTTCCATTCCAGCAGGTTGAACCGCGCGAGCCAACTATCGAGCCTCTTCTCCACGACGGAGGGGTCCGCGTTCTTAAGGCTGGCAAGGTACAGCAGCATCTCATTGATCTTCACCTTGCGATAGAGTCCGCGCTCTTCGGGAAGGTAGCCAATGCGGTCCTTGTCCGACTCCCGGATTGGGTTTCCGTCGAAGAGGATGGACCCGGAATCCGCATGGAGGATGTTCACTATCATTTTTATTGTCGTGGACTTGCCTGCGCCATTGGGGCCGAGAAGCCCGAAGATTTCCCCTTCCCTGGTCGCAAATGAAATCTCGTCCACCGCCTTGAGCGGGCCGAAGTTCTTGCAGACAGAACGCAATTCTATCACGCCGGCACCTCGAACGGGTCAGACCGCGGCGATATCCGGAAGCAGGCGGTGGAACTCCTGCCTGACAACCTCGTAGCACTCACACACTCGAGCTTCCAGGCTTGGTCGATCGAGCACGGTGATTCGTCCGCGGCTGCAGTGAATCAACCCGGCGCTCTGCAGCTTGCCGGCCGCCTCGGTCGCGCCCTCGCGTCGCACCCCCAGCATGTTGGCGATCAGTCCCTGAGTCATGCTCAGCTCATGAGCGGGCAAGCGATCGAGAATGAGCAGCAGCCAGCGACAGAGCTGCTGATCCACCGAATGGTGCCGATTGCAAACGGCGGTCTGCGCCATCTGGGTCAGCATTGCCAATGTGTATCGAAGCAAGAGGTGCTGCAGCGCACCGCCACGGTTGAATTCCTCCTTGAGCAACTGCCCCTGCAGGCGATAGGCCTGGCCCTCGCTTTGCACCACCGCGCGATTCGGCATGCTCTCGCCACCCATGAACACGGCAATGCCAACGATGCCCTCGTTGCCGACCACGGCGATTTCGGCGGACGCACCGTTCTCCATGACGTAGAGAAGGGACACGATGGCGGTGGTGGGGAAATAGACGTGATTCAACCTGTCCCCGGACTCGTAGAGAGCCTTACCGAGGGGCAGCGGTACAAGTTCCAGTTGCGGAACCAGCCGAACAGATTCAGACCCAGGAAGAACGCGGAGCAGACGGTTCTCTCCTGCATCAGGGCCGTCCGGCGGGTTGGGCACAACGGACATGAGCAACCTCCAGCGCGACTTGCGCCACATGTCGCAACGGAACATACGAGAGCATGCAGAGACCGCACAACTTTCCCCGGACCAGCAGCTCGCGACCTGGGAAGTGAGTCCGTGACCGCTCTTCTGGAGTTCTGTAGGCTACAAGTGCAATCTTGCAATGATGGCCCACAAGCCCACAATCACCAGATAAATGCCTACGGTGTAGCGCAGGAGCGCCGGGTATATCATAACAAGAATTCCAAAAATCAGAGTGACAATGCCCCAAATGAGACCTATTGGCTGAAGCATGGTATCGACGCTTCCTTTCTGCCGTGATTATGCCCGCTGGACCTCTTCGCGGGAACGTTCGGGAGTGCGCATGGTCTTTCTTTACAATATCGCAATGACAACAAGAACGATCAGTACAATACCCAGGATTGCAAGTAGGCCCATTCTATTCTCCTTCACTTCGTCCGAGCGTGCATTTCTGCACGCTCCTCTTCAACTACCCTGTCTCCGTCAGAATAGACACATCCTCGCTCACATTTCTGTGCGGTAGCGCACGTAGACGATATTTTTCTTCTCCACGTCAACTGAGGGAACGAGAGATCTTTCAGGTATTTCCGCCCTAAACTCGGTAGGTCCTAGACATTAGAAACAACGCTTGCCATGGTTGACACCCGCCGTAGCGGTCATTTCCCTGCCGCCTGCACTTCCTTCAAGTGAATCTGGGCAAGCGTCCACGACGATGTCCCCGGGGAAATGGAATCCGGACCTTCCACGCTCACCTTCTTGAATGCGGCGCGCGCGGTGTCGTCCAACCCGAATCGCTGCGCGAGGATGCCATAGGCCAGCCACGTGGCGGGCTCGGGGGGCGCGCTTCCGCGCGTGTCGAGGTATTTGCCGAACACTTCCTGCGCCTCGAGGAACCGGCCGGCATCCGCAAGGACGCATGCCAGCGTATGAAGCTCCGCGGAGTTCCCCTGGACGAGGCGCTGAACTATCTGGCGCTTCTCGACGACGGCCGGGTCGATCGCCCCGGCATAGAGGGAGCACCAGGCGTAACTGTTGTAGTCCTGGTTATTCGCGGCCCCGGAATCCAGGATGGAGCCTGCAACCCCAATGGCATCTGCGTACCTGCCGGTGGACGCGAGCCGATCCTCGAGCACACGCATCAGCCCGAGATCGCCCGGCTTGGCCGCCAGGCGCGAACGGACCAGAGCTTCCGCGTCAGCGGGCTTGCCGGCCTGTTCCATCGCAATGCACTGGTACCTCAGGGCGCCGAGATTGTTCGGATCATCCTTGAGGAATCTCGGCGCGACGTCCTGGAAATCCGCCCTCCTGCCCGCGACCAGAAGGGCAGGGGCGAGCGCGGTCTCCAGGGTGAGCCTGCGTGAGCTCACCGTTGTCGTGCGCCATTCGGGAAGGACGATGGACACTCCGAGCTTCGCCTGGGTTGCGGAGTTGGAGCGCATGAGAACAAACCCCGCGGCGATTCGCAATTGTTCGGGTTCCTCGATGCCGCTGCCCGACAGCAGGGTGAACACCGGATCCTGCGAGGTATCGGGAAATGATGCCGCGCGCGCGTTCTGCGTACGCACGAGGTGCATCCAGGCTCGCGCGTCTTCGAGGCGCCCCGCGTCGAGGAGCGCCAGGCATTCCCGGCCGACTCCCGCAAGATCCTCGCCGAGGTCGACGATCCGATAGGAGCCCCCCTCCTTCGAAAGATAGAAGACAGTGGGGGTGTAGGAAGGGATCGCGGGCATGGTCACAAGGGCTTCCGTCGCCCCGCCAAGCACTATTGTCTGAACGCTGATAAGCCGGGTCATGAGATCGAACATTGTGTCGGGAGGGAAAGGCAGTTGCTTCAAGGTGCCCGTGAGCGCTCCCACCGCTCGCAGTGTTTCGGCGCGTTCGTCCGGGTCGGCAAGGGCCGAGCGGATGCTAGAAGACATGAGGGTCTCGATTGCGGGCATCATCTCTCCATCCCCACGGAGGAGGAAGCTCACGAGGAGCAGGATGATGCCCTGAGGGGAGGAATCCGACAGAAGTTTCGGATCGGCGGGAGAGAGGGTTTTCAACAGATCCGCCATCGCCATGGACTGGGTGAGGTTTGGCGTGCCGCGGGCGCTCGCGACCATGAGCTCCGCGCTCTGGGGATACCGTCGAATGCTCAGGAGATACTGCGCCGCGGAGGCAAGGACATTCCGGCGGTCTTCCGCCGAAGCAACCAGGCGCGCGGCCTCTTTCTGCGCCGCGGCAGCTCCGTCCAGCGCGGCGGAAGCCGCTACGTACAGTGCTTGAAGCGTCGGGGTCGATGCGCTCTCCTGAAGTGTTTCCTTGATGGCCTGGAATCGACCGAGATGCAGCAGGTCCAATGAAAGGTTGGGCCAGAAGTCGGTGCCCTTGATGTCCTTCTCGATGCTGCGGTAGAGGGCGACCGCCTCGTCGAGCCGTGCGCCAGGCCCGTAGCGGACCAGCGAATCGTTGTACTCGTCGAGGATCGCGAGATTGCGGGCGTAGGTGGCATCGGACGGCTGGAGCTGCCGGGCACGCTCGTACTCGGCGCGCGCGCCCGTGAGGTCGATCGCGCCCTCAAAAAGCCGCCCGAACTCGTCATGCAGGAGCGTCCAGGCAAGGTTGCCATGGGGCGCAGCCAGCTCGGGCTGCAGCTCGACGGCAGCACGCGCCTCTCTTAGTGCGTCCCCTCCGAAGCCCGCGGCGAGCAGGGCTCGTGAGATCTGCACCCTGTGAGAGGCCTTCGCGGGGTAGAGGGCAGCCAGCGCGCGGAACTCGGCGAGCGATTCGCGGTACTTCCCCGCGGCCAGCAGTGATTCGCCGACCTGCTCGAAGCTTACGGTGCTCGCGGGGCCGGCGATGAACGCCCGCACGGCCTGATGAATCGCGATGGTCTCCGCCGCGGAATAGACGCGTTTCACGCAATCCAGCCGCAGCGTGGCGGTGACCGAGCCGTCCCCATTGAGGGTGAACGCCCTCGTGAGAACCGCGGGACCGAAAGGAACCGTTTCCTCCGGCGGAAGTGCAGCCGGTCTGTAGCCCGGCGGGGGGATGATGTGGTAGGTATACTCGGCAACGAATGGCTCCCAGAGACGCATGTCGTTGACGCGCGTAAAAGCGGTCCCTTTTGCATCCTCGCGCGTGAGGAAATCCGGAAGGAAATGCACGAGGCCACCGCCCCGCACATAGACGACGGCTGAGCTGTCGTCGGTGATTCCCTCCTTCGACTCTGTTGCCTCAACCGTCAGGGTGAAAGGGGTTTCCATCGCGCGCGGATCACTCGTCGTGAAGCTCGCCAGGGCGCTCGCATCGTACTCGCTCTTCACGTACTTCTCGAGGTGATCGCGGGCCTCCGTGGCGCTGTTCCGTTCGAAACTGTCGCGGTAGCTCGCCGCGAAGCTGCCGCCCATGGTGCTCGTTTCCACGACGGAGGCGGGCCCGGAGTCTGCCAGCCGGAACTCACGGATCTCCCGATACCAGTTCTGCGAGGGAGGGGGATCCGGTGTGAGCGAAAGGGATGTGGTGCCTGCGGCGATGACGAGCGCGCGCCGTGCCTGATCCATGAGCGGCAGCTCCCCCGGTGGCCTGAAGTCTGCCGTCGGATCGATCCATAGCTGCTCATTGGGAAGGTACACGATCGCATGGTTGAAAAGACCGAAGCCCGGCAGCTGGGGAGAGACGTCGGTTCCGTCGCCGGCCATGAGGAGCGCGAGGCGCGCGTCGATTCCCGCCGCCCGCAGAGCTGCCGCAAGCAAGACCGCCTGGTCCTTGCAGTCTCCGTAGCCGCGGGTCAGGGTATCCAAAGGTGGATGGGGGATGATGGCATTTTCACCGAAATCGATGCCGGTGTATCTCACGTCCTTCCTGACTCGATAGAGGATCGCGGCGATGCGGTCCGTCCCTTTCATTCCCGCCAAACCCGCGATGCCCTTCACGTAGTCCACGAGCGGCGCGCCGTCGATCATCGATTCAGTAACCGCGGCATAGGCGCGCGCGATCTCATTCCATGATGCGCCAGTGGAAAAATCAATGCAGGGAGCCGGAACGGCGTCGGGGGGGAGGAGCTCTTCGGAATCCTTCAATGCGCTCAGGTTCGTTGCGTCGAACCGAAGGGAGACGCGGCCCCCTGCCTCCTGTCGCGCCGGGGCGAACGCCTGCGTGCCGTGGACCGTGTAGCGGAGCTCCAATCCTGCTGGACATTCGATCAGAAGCCGGCGGGAGAGCACGGGATCCGCGTGGCCGAACCAGACTCGCTCCGTGCTCCCGGCGCGGAGCAGAGGAGCCCTGTCGGTTCTGAGGATCAGGTACTCCACGACGCATCCCGTTTCGAGGCTCGGCAGGGGCGCGTCGAGCACTCGTGAGTCCGAGTAGACATCGGGCTCTTTCGTGGGGGCCGTCCTGTCGGCGATTGTCTTCGGGTCCAGCAGAGAGACGCGCCCGTCCTTCCCGATGACCCGCGCCTGAATGCTCGGCGTTTCCTGCCGCCAGGGCTGCCACCAGCAGCTGGCAGTCGACCATTTCGAGATCCCGTCCCTGCTCATGATCTTGTAGATGATCCGGTAGCTGTGCACGGCGGCGCCCGCGGCGTCATAGGTGAATGAATCTTCCTCGTGCATGATCACCACATCGACCCCCCCTGAGCCAGTCACCTGGGCGGCGGAGGAGGCGATGTCCGCGGGGGAGAGGGAGAAGGCAGGCGCATCCCAGGCGATCGCGTGCGATGCTGCAGGGAACAGCAGACTCATGGCAAGCGCGCCGAGAGCGACGCATCGTGAGGCAGGGAACGGATATTTCATATGCAGCCGAGTATAGTCCCGCGGGGGTCGTGCCCACAAGATCGAGTGGAGCCAGCCTCACGGTGCCGGCGGGCGTCTGGGATGCCAATTGTGCATAATCGCATGCGGCAGCCCATCACGGATGCCCTGGGGAAGCAAAACCGGAAGTGCGGTGATCCTTCTCAGAAGGTGAGAAGCTTGGTCCCGGTGCCATCGCCAGAACCTTGAACCCACTTCCAATTGCTGTCGCTATATCCAGTGAAAGCTGACACAAATAAGTCCCCTCCCGTGCCGACGATACCGAGATACTTCTTGATCGGTTCCAGGGGGAACAAAGCCTCCAGTCTCGGGCCCGTCATGGCGTAGTTTCCTTGTGTCCTGTCGATCGGCTCCCAGCGTCTATTGGTATATCTTTGTATCAAGGCGAACCAGCGGCTGGCACCGGTGTCATAGTAGAGCTGGACCTGGAGGTTATACACTCCTCTTTTCAGGTTCATGCCGTACACGGAATAATGGTAGGTGTCGAAATTGTACGGATGCAACAAAGAGCTCGGAGTCACATCCTTGATATCGAGCCTCATGTACAAGTTCTTCTCATCTACGGCAAGGTACGCCTTCTCAATAGCGAGGTTCCTTGCCTTCGGCGACCGCGTTCCGGAGGTGAACACGGGGAGAATGCCGTTCCATTCATCGAACTTTCCATCAATTGAAAT
>JBEKTX010000017.1:0-24229 GCA_049515615.1 Spirochaetia bacterium | reverse complement strand
CTTCATGGTCTACCTATCGATCGAAAAACGAAGTGACTTTAGCAAGCACGAGGGGCATCTACAGTAACCTTGGCAAAGCGTACCTGAAGTCGGGGCGATTGTTGAAATTGCGATAGGGGGGAGGCGGCGAGGAAACATCTGAAGAACGGCAGAGGTCTGTACCCAAACGACATACTTGCGCTTGCCACCTTGCAGGCATTGCCGCCCGCTACGTTGCAGCGCTCGCTGGACGTGATACAATCGTGGCTGGCCAAGTCCGATACACCTTCCTAAGACATTTATAGCCCTATATGGAACGGGCGCGTAAGGGAGAAGGCGCTCTTGCTTTGCTGTAGAAGGACAAGGGAAACTCGGCCAGTCACATTCTTCAGAAGTTATTCCTCCGCCCACCGGGGCCAGGTGCGATGTCGACGGGCGCTGTCGATTGCGCGGGTGAAAAGGGGAGTTCGCCAGCTCGATCGACCTGTCCGACTCGCTCTGCTGCGGGCAAATCGCACTCCTTTGGAACGAAATGGACTTCTGCCGCTGGCAAGGGGGTGACCTTGGGCTGAGAAGAAAGACCCGGGGGATCTTGGTCTCATTGCTGTTCGCTTTCGGGCTCACCTTGGCGACGCCAGTGTTCGCCGACACCTACCAGGACGCACTGCAGGAGGGCGAGCAGCTCTATAAGGCGGAGAAGTACGACGAGGCGATCCAGGCTTTTGCGGAGGCGGCGGAGGCGCAAGACTCGGAAACATCCAAGGTCGCTTGTGCATACCTGGGGATCTGCTATTACGGCAAAGGGGACCGTGACAAGGCCATCGTGTGGTGCGAGCGTGCTCTGGAGAAAGATGCGCAATACCTGTGGGCGCTGGAAAACCTGAGCGTCGTGTACTTCAGCAGTCGAAGCAAGTACCCGAAAGGGATGGCGATTGCCGAAAGGGCAGAGGCCCTGTATTCCAAGGAGCCTTCAGTTTACTACAACATGGCTTGCTACTTCGCGCTGTCGGCAAAGCGGACCTTCCTCTCCGCTATGTCGACAAGGCCATCCACCTCGGCTTCACGGACCTGACGCACATGTCCGCCGATTCCGACTTCGAGCCTATGAGGAAAATCGAGCCTTTCAATAGCCCGCTCACCCATCTCGATTCGATTGCAGCAGGCAACAATCTGAGTGATAAAGGCAAGCAGAAGAGCGGGGCCGGGGCTTATGATGAGGCAATGCAGATGTACCACGACGCGCTGGCGCGCTACCAAGAGGTGCTGGGGGACAGACAGTCTGACGTGTACGTTGGTCCTGAACGCTTTAGGTGAGGCCAGCGCGTCTGCAGAGCAGCTCGATTCGGCGATCGGCTACTACGAGAAGGCGCTGACGATTCGATTGAAGGTGCTGGGCCCAGAACACCTGGATGTGGCTGCAAGCTACAACAATGTTGGAGTGGCCTAAGGTGGCAAAGGAGAGTACGACCAGGCCATCCCTCGCGCAAAGTTTCTGGTTGCAATCGCGGTGAGGCGTGTAATCATCCTAAGAAGAATGAATAAGCTCCAGTTTGCCACCTTTTTGGGAGGTAAAAGATGGATCAGCCTGTTGTAAAGGAAAGAGCTATAAGGGTATTCGGCTTGGATCTAACAAACCAGTTGTTTGTAGGGTTTCTCACGGGCATGGCAGGGATATTGCTTTATTGTCTCATTCTGACTGTGGAGACTCCCAGCGCCCAAGGAGCGTGGCCTGTTTTAGCGTTTCTTATCGCTTTCCTCGGACGGGGGGCCGTTTGGACCGCTACTAATCGGGTAAAGATCTATCGCGATGGCTTTCAAAGGAGAACCAAGCGCTATTCGTGGTCGTAGTTGCTGGATGTGTCAATTGGCAGTTACTCTTATAGGGGTCATTCTTACATAAACGTGGTTGCCACCGTCCGGAATGATGATGGATCAACGAAAAAGCTGAAATTAAAGGCTTTAAAAGAACATAATGAACTAGCCACGCTTCTTCTTTTGAAAAGTGAACGTACATGGGTTTTGGACTTCTTTGATCTGATAAAGAGCAAAAGTGTGCGGCACTGGACAAAGACGACCCTGCGGGAGAAGGTGATCAGGATTGGTGCGAAGGTGATCTGCCATGCCCGATATATCGTCTTGCAGATGGCGGAGGTCGCGGTGTCGCGGGAGTTGTTCGCGGCCATCCTCGGGAGGATACGGAGGCTCAGGATTCTTCTCGAATCAAACGGGTAGCCGAAGCCTCGCCCGAGGAACACAGAGTGAGGGGTACTGTCGGACTTTGATGAGATCCAGGGAGAATTGGCGCTGAGACAGCGCAAGCAAAGGCGGCGAAGGAGGTTTCCGAGATGGCAAAGGTCCCAAACTGGCTTGACGCAGTGCCCTGGCCCGGTAAAATGGGGGCTGGAGATGAGGGGATTTCTAATGCTGGCAAGAATCGCTGGTCATCTGGGAAATCCCGGTTTAGTGATATCGTGCTTTTTCAGGGAGAATATGCTGAGAAATGCCTCTTCCGGCGTGCTTTTCACCGCCGTGCACCATGTCGCCTCAAGCGCTTGCCTCATGACCGACGCCGGGCAACGGCATAGCGCATGACGATACTAATCGCTTCGAATAGGAGATTGGATTCATGAAAAAAGGAATAATCGCAGCATGCGTGTTCTATTTTATCCTGTGCAGCGCGGGATACGCGGAAGAGATTCAAGAACGAGTGGCATCCGAGAAATTCATCATGAACATTGGGGAGAATGTTAAGTATTTTACCGTGAGTCCCAATAATAAAAGGATATCCGTCGTCTATGAGGATGAAGAGAATGGGAAAGAATTCGTGGTTGTGGATGGCATAGAGGGAAAGAGATATGACAAAGTGTCTTCTCCGATCTTTAGTCCCGACAGCAAGAGGGTAGCGTACATCGCTTATAAAGAAGACGAAAGCACAATCGCGGATAGCAAAGAGGGAAAAAAATACAAGGCATTTGCGGTTGCAGATGATAAAGAGGGGAAGATATATAATGAAATCCGGGAGTCTTACTCAAGCTACTATTATGTGGGACAGGGGGAAAGGCCTCTTATAGTCTTCAGCCCTGACAGTAAAAGAATAGCGTATATAGCCAAACAGAATGGCAAACAGTTTGCAGTTATCAATGGCATAGAGGGAAAGAAATACGATGAAGTGAGTACTCCTATCTTCAGTCCCAACAGCAAAAGAATTGCATATTTAGCTCTACAGGATGAAAGGGAGTTTGTTATAATCGATAACGAAGAAGTGGATTCCATCGGAATTCTTGGATTTCAAACATCTCCGCCTATCTTCAGTCCTGACAGCAAGCAATATATATATATAGTTACATTCATTCCCTCAAATAATGGACAGGTGGTTATTAATGGCAAAAGAGGGAAGGAATACGATGGTGATGTTTATGGAAGGATATTTCCTGTTTTCAGTCCTGGTGGTAAAAGGATGGCTTTTGCGGTTTCAAGAGAAGAAAAGAGGGTCATGATCGTGGATGGCATTGAGGGGAAAATGTATGATTACGTGTCTTCGCCGATCTTCAGTCCCGACGGCAAAAAGGTGGCATATATAGCCTATACGGAAGAAGGAACTTTGATTGTCGATGGCAAAGAGAAGAAGAAATATGAGGCAGTTGTGGTTGTAAACGGCAAAGAGGGGAAACAATACGACGATATCGGCAATTTAATATTCAGTCCGGACGGTAATAGGTTGGCGTATATCGCTTTTACAGAAGAGGGGAATAAAATAGTCGTAGATGATAAGGAGGGGAAACAATACGAGGACCTCAATTCCCTCATCTTCAGTCCGGATAGTAAAAGGGTCGCTTTTAATGCGTTTAAGGAAGTTGGAAGCATGATTGTGAACGGCAAAGAGGAGAAGGAATACAAGGCATTTGCTGTTGTGGATGATAAAGAGGGGGAGCAATATCACGGCATTGGCACTCTCGTTTTCAGTCCGGACAGCAAAAGGATAGCGTATTTGGCCGTAGAGGAAAAATCCGCTTTCATAATCATCGATGACAAAGCGTCGAAGCAATATGACAGCATTGCGGGACAAACGGACAGACAATTTATCTTTGACGACTCTAATAAACTGCATTATCTGGCGCGTGTTTCCGACAAATATTACTTGATAGAAGAGACTATAAGAGAATCAGACAAGCAATAAAGGTTCAAAGGTCTTGAGGGATCCCTTTTGATGTGACAGCTGATTCAATACGGAAAAGCCCTGACAAGGGGGAGATTTTTCAGCTTTGCTTACTTCTTCAGCGCTCCCAGTGTATAATGTCGCGGAAAATGGAGGAAACAAAAGTGAAAAAGCAAATAGTCGTTGCTCTTGCATTCCTTGTCGCGTTGGCTTCGACGTATGCGCAGTCATCTTTGTTTCCTTCACCGACATCCTTGGGCTCAATGCTCCCGTCGTGCGGTTGGGCATGAGGGGGAGCGCTGTGCGAAGACCCCGATCCTTATCGTGACGACGAGTCGATTAACGTCCTGCATCGGGAAGTGAGTGGATTCTGCCTTGGGTACGGAGGTGCCCTTATGCTGACAAGAAAGATCCGGCGGATTCTGGTCTCGCTGCTGCTGGCCGCACTCGGGCTCATCCTGGCGGCCCCTGTGTTTGCCGACACCTATCAAGACGCGCTGCAGGAGGGCGAGCTGCTCTACAAGGCGGAGAAGTACAATGAGGCTATGCAGGCCTTCACACGAGCGGCGGAGGCCCAACGCCCGGAAATCGCAGTGGTCGCCTGTGCCTACCTTGGGCTCTGCTATGACCGTAAAGGAGACCGCGCCCAGACGATCGTGTGGTACGAGCATGCCCTGGAGAAGGATACACAGTACCTGTGGGTGCTGGAACGCCTGAGCAGGGTGTACTTCAGCACACAAAGCGATTACCCGAAAGGGATGAGATTGGCCGAAAGGGCAGAGGCGCTTCATTCCAGGGAGCCTTCAGTGTATTACAACCTGGCCTGCTACCACGCTCTGGCTGGGAAGGTGGACCTGGCTTTCAGCTATGTCGACAAGGCGATCTATTACGGATTCACGGACCTGGCGCACTTGTCCGCCGATCCCGACTTCGAGCGCGTGCGGAACATCGAGCCGTTGAAGAGCCTGTTCGCTCACCTTGATTCGATCGCCGCAGGCAACGATCTAAAGGATCAGGGAATGCAGAAGCAGAAGGCCGGGGCCTACGATGAGGCGCTGCGACTATACCAAGGTGCGCTCGAGCGCTATCAAGAGGCGCTGGGGGCGGAAAGCCTGGTGGGTGCTGATGCTTTGTTTGTAATGGGTGTGGCCAATTCGGATGCAGGGCAGCGTGATTCAGCCATCAGCTACTACGAGAAGGCGCTGGCGATTCTGATCAGGGTGCTGGGCGCAGAGCACCCGGATGTGGCGACAAGCTACAACAATCTGGGCGCCACCTATGATTACAAGGGTGAGCACGACCGGGCCATCGGCTACTACGAGAAGGCCCTTGCGATTCGTCTCAAAGTGCTGCACCCAGAACTCACAGACGTGGCTGAAAGCTTCAATAATCTGGGGCTCGCCTATTTTTCCAAGGGCGAGTACGACCGGGCCATCGGCTACTACGAGAAGGCGCTGGCGATCAAGCTGAAGGTGCTGGGGGCGGAGAACCGGGATGTGGAGGCGAGCTACAACAAGCTGGGTGCGGCCTATGTTTTCAAAAGAGACTACGACCAGGCCATCGGCTGCTTCGAGAAAGGGCTGGCGATTCGGCTGAAGGTGCTAGGCGCAGAAAACCCAGATGTAGCGGCGAGCTACAACAATCTGGGGCTCGTTCATTATTCCTTCGGCAAGTATGACCGGGCGATCGGCTACTACGAGAAGGCGCTGGCGATTCGGCTGAAGGTGCGAGGCGCAGAACACCCGGATGTGGCAGATAGCTACAACAATCTGGGGCTCGCTTATTATTCAAAGGGCGAGTACGACCGGGCCATCGGCTACTGGGAGAAGGCGCTGGCGGTCAACCTGAAGGTGTGGGGTGCTGAAAGCCCTGGTGTGGCGAAGAGCTACAACAATCTGGGTGAGGCCTATAATTCCAAGGGCGAGTACGACCAGGCGATCGGCTGCTTCGAGAAGGTGCTGGTGATTCGGCTGAAGGTGCTGGGCGCAGAGCACCCGGATGTGGCAGATAGCTACAACAATCTGGGTGAAGCCTATGATTCCAAGGGCGAGTACGACAAGGCCATCGACTACTTCGAGAAGGCGCTGGCGATTCGGCTGAAGGTGCGGGGCGCAGAGCACCCGGATGTTGCAGATAGCTATAACAATCTGGGTAACGCCCACTTTTCCAAGGGAGAGTACGACCAGGCGATCGGCTGCTTCGAGAAGGTGCTGGCGATTCGGCTGAAGGTGCTGGGGGCAGAAAACCCGTCTGTGGCAGATGGCTACAACAATCTGGGTGAGGCCTATAATTCCAAGGGTGAGTACGACCGGGCCATCGGCTACCTCGAGCAGGCCCTGGCGATTCGGCTGAAGGTGCGGGGGGCAGAACACCCGGACGTTGCGGCCAGCTACATCAATCTTGGCGGCGTCTATAATTCCAAGGGTGAATACGACCGGGCCATCGGCTACTACGAGAAAGCGCTGGCGATTCAGATTAAGATGCCGGGTGCAGAAAACCAGGATGTGGCCAAAAACTACAATAATCTGGGTGTCGTCTATAGGGACAAGGGTGAGTACGACCGGGCCATCGGCTACCACGAGCGGGCGCTGGCGATTCAGATCAAGGCGCTGGGCGCAGAACACCCGGACGTGGCGGGCAGCTACAACAATCTTGGCGGCGCTTATCAATACAAGGGTGAGTACGACCGGGCCATCGGCTACTACGAAAAGGCTCTCGCGATTTGGCTGAAGGTGCTGGGGGCAGAAAACCCGGATGTGGCCAATAGCTACCATAACCTGGGCGCCGCCTATGATTCCAAAGGGGCGCACGACCGGGCCATCGGCTACTACGAGAAGGCGCTGGCGATTCGGCTAAAGGTGCTGGGCGCAGAACACCCGGATGTGGCGGCCAGCTACAACAATCTGGGCGCTGCTTATCAAAACAAGGGTGAGTGCGACCGTGCCATCGGCTACTACGAGCAGGCGCTCGCTCTTTCGGGAAGAACTGGCGACCGTTCTCTTTCAATAGGCGCAGCAAAAAACATTGGCGTATTGGATCTACTGCTCAGGCAATATCCAAAAGCGAAGAAAGCCTTCCTTGACGGTATCGCCGTCATCGAGCAAGCACGAGGAGAAACCGGGGCCGGCAAAACGGAGTTCATGGCCCGCAGCATCTCTTTGTATTACCTTTCCCTGGCAGCAAGCGCCGCCATGAACGAAATACCAGGGGTCTTCGAAGCCGCCGAGGCCATGCGCGCCCGAGGGTTCCTGGACCGATTGTCCCTTTCAGCTGCTTTGTCGGTGGAGGGAGTGTCGGCGGATGAGCGCACACAGATGCTCGCACTCAATGATGAGCTGGAGAGCCTTGCATCCCAGCGTACATCAGAGATCCAGAAACCCGATTCGCAACAGGACAAACAGAGACTGCTCTCGATCGTAAACGATCTTCAGGAGAAGGAGAAAGAGTTTGCCGACCTGGACCAATCCCTGATGGCCAACAGCCGCTACAAGGAGCTGCGAAAACCGTCTCTGGCAAGCCTGCAGGACGCGCAGCAACTGGTAGGGGAGAATGAAGCCATCCTGGAGTACGTGCTGTGGGGGCAGGAAAAAGAGCAGCAGGCCTGGTGCCTGGTCATCAGAAAATCCGGGGCTGAGCTGGTGAAAATGGATGAAAGATTTGCCTTCACCAAAGCCGTGACGGACTTTCGGGAGTCGATTCTCAACGGCACTGGGGAGCGGGATAAGCTTGGGGCGCAGCTGTACGAGAAGCTCATCGCATCGGTGGAGGGGAAGCTTTCGGGAGTGGGCAAGCTCATCATCGTGCCTGACGGAGCCCTTGCCTTCCTGCCCTTCGACGCGCTCCGAAAGGATTCAAGCAGTCCCTATTTGGCCGAGCGCTACCAGCTGAGCCTTGCCCCGTCGGTGTCGGTGCTGCGGATGGTGGCGGGCAGGCAGTACGGCAGCCGTTCGGGGCGGTGGCTGGCGCTGGGTGGGGCGCGCTACTCGGGGGAAAGCTCGCAGGCTCAGCGGGGCAGGCGTTCTCTCACTGTGGTGAAGCCCGTGGGGGAGAAGACCAAGGAGTACTATGCCGCGCGCGGGGCCAGGGCGTACTACGAGGCGCTGGGCTACCAGTGGGACAATCTTCCTGGCACAAGGGATGAGGTGCTTGCAGTGCAGCAGACGGTCTACGGGGGCACGGGCACCCGTGTGGTGCTGGGAGAGCAGGCAAGCGAGCAACTGGTGAAACAGCTATCGACGAGCGGGGAGCTATCTCAGCAGCGGGTGCTGCACTTTGCCTGCCACGGGCTCTTCGACGCGGATTATCCGGCCTACTCTGCGGTGGTGCTCTCCGAGGTCAGCGGGGCGTTGAAGGGCAGCTCAGAAGAAGACGGGTATCTGACGGTGGAGGAGGTGGCGCTTCTGAGGCTGAAGGCGGACCTGGTGGAGCTTTCGGCATGCGAGACGGGGCTGGGCAAGGTGGTGCAAGGGGACGGGGTGATTGGGCTGACGAGGGCGTTTCTGGTGGCAGGTGCCAACGGAGTGGGGGCGACGCTGTGGGTGGTGGATGACTTGGCGACCAAGGAGTTCATGGTGCGGGTGTATGGGCTGGTGGAGAAGGAGGGGATGAGCTACGCGGAGGCGATGGTGAAGGTGAAGCGGGAGTTCATCAAGAGCAAGGACCATTCTGATCCCTACTTCTGGAGTCCCTTTGTGCTGTATGGAAAGTAAACGATCCACTAGGTGAGCGTGCCGCGATAGCCCAAGGAGCCGCCAAAGGCGGAGGAGGTGAGCAAGTGAAAAAATTGCTTGCGCTGGTGGTGGTTCTCATCATGGTCGGTGCGGCGTCGTGGGCGCAGGGCACCAACCTGGGACTGGGGTGGTGGCTTCATGATGACTGGCGGGGATGGCAAGAGCGCAGCAAGAGCGACGAGAACGCTCACCGCGCCTTCGAATACGAGGGTTTTGTATTAGGCGCGGCGAGGACCATGTGGTGGGGCCAATGGCTCGATCTACGGGAGATCACGGTCGAGCAGATGCTTACGACTGTCGGGAAGTATCTTGATGACCACCCTGACGAATGGGGCGTTGGCGCGGAGGCATCTGTTTATCATGCTTTGCAGGCGGTGTGGCCGGGGAAGAAGGCGCCTACCACCTCCAAATGATGCACCCACGTCTGCGCTGCGGGAACGTAACGATGATGACTCGCCAGAGGTGAGAATCGGGGAAAACGTGATGGTGGGGGTGACGGCGGACGACCGGGCGAGTAGAATCCGAATTTGAGGAGGTCGCGGGCGGTAGTCTGTGAGACGGCGAGGATGAGGGGGCGAAGCAAGATCAAGGGACCAGAGATCGCATGTCATACAGGAGGTACAAGATGAAGGCTAAGATTATTGAAGGTCTCGTTGGAAACAAGGTATCCAAGGAGTTAACTGACTGCCTGGCTGAACTTTCAAAATCCAAGAAGACGGTCAGGTTTGTCACGCAGTCAGAGAGCACACACGGCAGGGAAGGCGCGAATCATCACGTCACGGTGACCATATTGTACGACTGACGCTGGACTGAGGATGGTGACCGAGATGGTTTGAATATCCAAGACACGTCGTATTCTTCTGAGCTCTTGGATTGAAGTGGGCCGAGGTCAAGCTGTCCCTTTGAGAATCCGGTGGTATCGGCTACTCTCGCCTGTAAATGAGCGGGCAGCGTGAAGTACGGATCGTGCTCGTCAGGCCGCGGGACCCACGGAACGTCGGCGCTGCCTGCCGCGCGATGAAGTGCATGGGGCTCCGGAAGCTCGCGATTGTGACCGAGGGTCTCCTCGATCCCTCCCAGGCGCGCATCCTTGCCCACTACGCGGCGGACGTGCTGGACGAAGCGACGCTCCATGAGGACCTGCGCGAAGCGATCGGGGACGCCGTTCTCGTCGCCGGGACGACCCGCCGGCGGGGCAAAAACCGTAAGTACTTCTCGGTTTTTCCCGAGCAGCTCGCGCAGCGGATTGCATCGATCCGGAGGGGGACGGTCGCCGTGCTCTTCGGAAACGAGGAAACGGGGCTCACTGACGAGGAGCTCTCCCTCTGCAACCTCGCGGTGACGATTCCCGCGTCTCAAGATTTTCCGTCGCTGAACCTCTCCCACGCCGTGCAGGTGGTCTGCTATGAAATCCATCGTGCGCTGAAGGCCGCGCACCTCACGCCTTTTGCGCCCATTGGCGCGTCCGCAGTGGACGAGCTCGTGTCGGTCATCACGAACTCGCTGGAGAGCATCGGGTTCTTCACCCAGGTGACCCCGAGCCAGATGGGCGTGTACTTCAAGGACATCATCGCCCGGGCCGGGCTTTCTGTGAACGAGGCGAAGAGGCTCGGGGTGATCTTCCGCAAGATCGCGGGGCTTGCATCCCGCAACATGAATCCGCCGGGTACGTCGATGCACAATCCGCCGGGTACGTCGATGCACAATCCGCCGGGCACTTCAATGGATTGACCCGGGTGCGAATCTTCCATAGTATTGCCCCAAGGAGCAGCCAATGCGCATATCCGTTCCTTTCCTCGCGTGCATTCTTCTCCTGGTCGGTCCCGCGATCCTGCCCGCCCTTTCGCGCGCGGATCTCGACAGGGTCATCGATTTCTCGGTTACCCTGAAAAGCCTGGCAACGGCCGCTGACAGCGGTTCCCCGATCCCGGTGGGAAGGACGGTCATGCTTTCGGGCACCGTCTCGGATGTGAACTTCATCAACAAGGACCCGGCGGGGTTCAAGGTGCGCATCGAGCTGATCACCGGAGAATGGATCGGTCTGGAAGACGTGAAGGCCTACTCCTGCTACGTTGAGTTCACCGGCGCCGAGTATTTCAAGGTGTTCCCTGCCAGACCGCCCCGGGCCGCCAGCCGCGGCCTCGTGTCCCTGAACTCACGCGTTATCGTCCTGGGCAGGGTCGTGGACGTGGGCACGACTCCTCTCGGGGACAAGCGGGTCCTCGTCGACGGCGCATACATAAGGACGACCGAGTAATCTTCCTCAATCCTCAATCAAAGTTCAGGTGGCAGGGCCGGATTTCTCCGCCGTCCGCCGTCAGGACCGCTCTTTCCATCACGCTGCGCAGCTCGCGGATGTTCCCCGGCCACGAATGCGCGAGGAGTCTCTCCCGAGCCCCGTCGCTGATCGTCCGGCATTGACCCCCCAGCTCGCGGAGAAAATGCACCGCCAGAAGGGGAATGTCGTCGCGTCGCTCGCGCAGAGGCGGGACATGGATCGGCAGCACGCCCAGGCGGTAATAGAGATCGGCTCGGAACCTCCCGGCCGATACGTCTCCCTTGAGATCCCTGTTCGACGCTGAGACAACTCGCACATCCAGGGGAATCGTGCGTGTTCCACCCACTCGGGTCAACTCCTTCTGCTCGATGACCCTGAGGAGACTCGCCTGAGCCGCGGGCGACATTTCGCCGACCTCGTCCAGAAAGAGCGTGCCGCCGTCTGCCCTTTCGAAGCTCCCGGGCCGTGACACGGCGTCTGTGAACGCGCCTTTCTCCGCGCCGAAGAGCTCCGACTCCAGCAGGGTGGGTGGAAGCGCGCCGCAGTTGACCGCCACGCACGGGCCGTCGCGGCGGCGCGAGGCGTCGTGGATGAGCCTCGCCGCCCGCTCCTTGCCGGAGCCGCTCTCCCCCAGAACGAGCACCGGGGAATCAGATGGAGCATATCTCACGATCAGCTCTTTCAGCTCGCGCATGCCCGGGCTCTCCCCGATCATTCCCTGCATGAGCGCCTCACTGACCTCTCCGGCCGCAGCCCGCCGCGCGTCGGCTCCCGCGACCGCGGTGCGGAGCGTGCCAAGCAGCTCGGCAGCTTCGATGGGCTTGACGATATAGTCGCACGCGCCCGCGAGGATCGACTCTTTCACCACTCTCGGCTCGGCAATTGCCGTCAGCATCACAACGGGCGGCGCGAGAGGGCGCGCCGCGATCTGCCGCAGGGCGCGCAGGCCGTCCATGTCGGGAAGGTTGATATCCAGGAGCACGACGTCGGGTCCCTCGCGGGCCGCAGCCTCCACACCCTGCCGCGCGGTGTAGGCGGACAGGAGCACATAGGGCTCCGGGAGGACGAGGCGGAGTGTCGCGTGCGCATGCGGATCGTCGTCGATGAACAGGACTTTCACCATGGAGCGAACCTTTTCAATGAGGCGAGCATACGCGATGCAGGCAGCGGCCGCAAGTGCCGGTATTGCACTCTGAAGACGCGCTCTGGCTCATCGCAAAGGCTCGCAGCGCTGGTGGGCTCTGGTTCGAGCTGATTCGGGAGTGTATATTCGGCGTGTCATGAGAATGCCCTCTCTTGACCCCCGCCGGCTGGCATTCATACTCGTTGCCGGCATCTGTTTCCTCTCCCTCCTCGGCGCCGAGCCGGAGGCCGGGCGCGCGCGTATCGCACTGTTCGAGCCCGCAGGCCAGAAAGAGGACACGACTCTCACTGCCGTGCTTGCCACGGTGACTGACAGCGTGGAGCTGAGCCTGGACGTGCTGCAGCGCTACGAGGTAAAGAGGCTTCCCCCGGCGGATCCGGCGAAGGATATGGATCGGGTGCGCGCCTACTGCCAGGAGAACCGGATCGACCAGGCGATTCTGGGCAGCGGCAGCGCGCGCCCGGGAGGGGGGTACCGCTTCCGGCTGGTGGTCTATGACCGGCGCTCGGATCTGGTCACCACGGATCAGCAGGGTGCCTCCAGCGGCGTGCTGGACATGTTCGACGTGACCGACGCGCTGGTGGCATCGCTTCTGGACGGGTTGAGCGGGACGCACCTGCTGTTTGGATCGCTGGCGGTGGAAAGCGAGCCTGCGGGAGCAACGGTATCAGTGAATGGCAAGGATGTGGGCACGGCGCCGCTGAGCCTGCGGGGGCTGCCGGTGGGCGCGGTGGAGCTCACAGGGCGATTGGAGGGACGAGAAGGGGCGAAGGCAACGGTGACGATCGTGGACGGGGAGACGACGAACGCCTCCCTGAGGCTGGCGCGGAGCATGGGGACGCTTGTCGTCGGGATGCCGAAGGACGCGGTGGGGAGGGTGCGCAGCGCTGAGGTCGGGCAGAAGGAGGTCACGGGATCCGGGACGGCGGCGCTGCCGACGGGGGAGTACGAGGTGGAGGCGATCTGTCCGGGGCTGCCTGGGGTGAGCGGGAAAGTGACGATCAATCGGAACGCCAGGACGAGCTGGCTGCCGTGGCCGAAGGGATACCTGGATGTGCAGTCTGACCCTGGGGGAGCGGTGATTGTGGTGGACGGGCAGGAGCGGGGAGCGGCACCGCTTGTTGTGGAGGTGGAGCCGGGGACGCCGCATCGGGTGGAGCTGAGGAAGGACAAGTACGAGACGTACACCGGGGACATTTCCGCCGCCGCTGGGGACAAGACGAGCCTAACGTCTGAGCTGGTTCCGCTGCCGGGGTCCATCAGCGTAGCGACGTCCATCGCGGGGGCCTCCGTCAAACTCGATTACGACCGGGAGGGCGTGACGCCCTTCGTTTTCGACAAAGTCGCCCCCGGTGAGCACGTTGTCGAGATAGCGAACGTCAAGGTGGGCAATCGCCTGTACACGGTTGGCGACCCGGTTCAAGTCGAGGTCAGCGCAGGCGAGACGACAGTGCTCTCGAAGAGCTTCGCCGAGGGGAAGGGACAGCTCACGATCCAGGACGCGCCGAGGGGAAGCATCGTCGAGATTGACGGGAAAAGCGTGGACTCGGAGAAGGCGCTGACGACTGGAATCGAGGTGCCTGCGGGTTGGGTGGATATTACTGTCACGGCTCCCGACTCTGGAAAGTGGACGGGCACGGCCGTGGTGGGTCCCGGTAACGCAACTTGGAGCTCCACCCACACCCTGACATGGCGGCTTCCTCGGCGCACCATCTCATTGGATGGGAAGCCTGACAGCTGGGGAGGAATCGAGCCGCTGTCAGATATGTTCAGTGCTTCGTCCGTGTTCATGGGCGAGACGAGGTTCGCAATGGCGCAAGTCTTCATGTGTCGAGACGACAAGAATCTTTATTGGAGAGTCGACTTTGCTGAAACGAACCCGATTCTGAACCGCCCGAAGGGCACAAAGCGAGCGATCGCGTGCGAGCTCTCGGTACAGCTTGAACCGGGGAAGCAGCTGAACCTGGGGGCGAACTATTGGGGCCCTGGCAGGCGAATGAGCTCGTATGGCGTGCTCTATGACGACATGAAGCATCAGGTGTCGCAGCAGCTTGCGAACACTGAAGACTTCAGGAACAGTGACAAGATGCTCGTCGCGCGGATCCGCTTGGACCAGGTCACCAAGTACTGCAAGGGGCCCGTCTATGTTTCGTTCAGACTGGGCGACGACCGCGGAGACGGCAATTGGGATGACAGCCAGATCTCCGAGACGCGCTCCATTGACTTTTCCCAGTAGCCGGGGAGGCGCTCCGGGTGCGCTCGTTCCCATCACGCTCTGGCATGGAGGGGGGTTGTAGCATGGCGGACGATACTCTCCGCACTGACGCGAACAAGATCGGCGGCTTCCTGGTGTCCATCGGGGCGATGAAAACCTGGCAGGTCGAGGACGTCGTGCTCGCCCAGCGCGCGGGCGACACCCGGCTATTCGGTGAAATCGCGATCGCGTTGGGCTATATCGACGATGCCGCTCTCCAGATCTACGTGGAATCGCGCACCCGGCCGTAGATTTTCGCTCGCAGGCCGATGGCGGCGGCGCCTTCCTACTCCAGCGCCTTGCGGGACTCGGCGAGCTGGGTGATGATGGGGATCTTCTGCGGGCATTTTTCCTCGCACTCTCCGCACTCGGTGCACGCATCTGCCCGATTGCCCTTCGACCAGGGGTTCGCGCCGATTTCCGCGTACATGTTCCGCGCCGGCTTCTCCAATCCCCACACGCTTTTGAGGTTCATGGCTTCGAAGACTTTCGGGATGTTCACCTCCTGCGGGCAGGGCATGCAGTACGCGCACCCCGTGCAGTACAAGTCCATGAACTTCTGGTTTTCCTCAGCCGCCGCGCGGATCCGGGACTGCTCCTCTGAGGAGAGCCAGGAGGAGCGCGATGCGTGCACGACGTTCTGCTCGACCTGCTCGAGGGTCGACATGCCGCTCAAAGCGACGGTGACTGAAGGGTTGGACAGGACAAAGCGAAGAGCGAGCTCCGGCGTGCTCATGGCGGCCGCCCCCGGCAGTATCTTCGCGATCACGTCGCTCTGACTTCCCAGGCGCCCGCCCCCGACGGGACCCATGATGGCCACACCGAGGCCATGCGATGCCGCATAGGCGATTCCCTCCTCACAGCGTCGGTCCAGGAAGTTGTATTGGCACAACATGCTCTCGAAGTACCCGGTATCCACCAGCTTCGGGATCTCCGCGGCTTCCGAGTGGAATGAGAAGGACAGGTGCCGCGCCAGGCCCTCGTCCCTGAGCTTCAGGAACTCCTTCAGGGGCCCGCCGGGGATGTCGATCTTTGTGCGGAAGAACTCCCACGAGATGCCCCAGAGATGGTAGAAGTCCACGTACTGCTGGTTCATGACAGCGAGGCTCGTCTCGAATTTCTCACGCAGGTCCTTCGCGGTGGGCTGTCCCTGCGCGTACTTCGTGGACAGGTATATTCTGTTGCGGTCCATTCCCTTCACCGCTTCCCCGAGGGTGCGCTCGGAGTCCTGACCGCAGTACCACTTGCCCGTGTCGAAGTAGTTCACGCCCTGCTCGTACGCGCGCATCAGCATGGGGATGGCCTTGTCCCGGTCCACCGTGCCCGCATCCTTCTTCATGGGAAGGCGCATGCAGCCGAATCCCAGCGAGGAAAGCCGCGCGCCGGTTTTTCCCATGGTTCGATACGTCATCGTTCCGTCCCTTCTCTGTGACTCCATGCCGCCGCCTAGTGTCCCCTGTCGCGGCCGCCCAGGCGCCAGCGCCACCGCGGCTTTGCGTAGTTCGGCCTGCCGTGCCTTTGAGGCGCCTCCTCCCTGAGGAGCGGAGTGGCGCCTTCCAGCCATACGTTGATGCTGCGCGCCACTGCCTCGTCCAGGGCAATGCTTGCGCCGTCGCATTCGATCACGTAGGACGGGTAGTCCTGGTGGAGCTTCACGATCGAGCCGGGACGGATCTGCAGGGAAGTGAGCCTGTGCAGCTGCTGGTCGCTGCGAGTATACACCCATGCCACCCTCGCCGTCTGCCCGATCTGCAGCTCGGTGAGCGGCACCACGATTTTCTGCACGTACCGGGCCGAGACCCGGCAGCATTCTCCCTGGGGGATGGGAAATCCGTGCGGGCATTCCCGCGGATGACCCAGGAGCGTGCAGATCCCGTCCACGATCTCCGTGGCGAGGATATGCTCGAACTCGCAGGCTCCCGTTTCGAACTCCCTCCCCAGCACGTCGTGGATCAGCCTTTCTCCGATCCGGTGCGCGCGGATGAGCCTCTCCGCGTGGGCGGCGCCCGGCCCGGTGAGGGAAAGAGTTTCCGCCTCGCTCCTCACCATGCCATCCGCCTGGAGCCGTTCCAGGTCCGCCGGGTCGAACCTGCCCTTCAGGGACACGCGCAGGCCCTCGATGGTGGCGGCGCCGCGCTCGCCGAGCTGCCACAGTCTTTCCAGCATTTCTTCCCGGTCGGTGATCTCGTTCACAGCCCCAGCGCCCCCCCCGCGGCGGCCAGCACGGCGTGCACCGCTCCGGTGTACAGGAAGGAGGCCGCGTAGATCGAAACGATGATGAGCAGAGCCGCCCGGGCTCGCAGTTCCTTGAACATCGCAGCGATATTGGCGAAGCACTGGGCAAAAGTCGTGATGAGGATGACAGCCAGGATGCTCTGCGCGCCGTTCAGGACTCCCGCGTGGGCCATCTTCAAGATGAGCCCCGCCGCAGCCTCGCTGCGCGCAAAAGTGAGGAGGAGCGCATCCACCATGTCCAGCGGCAGCCCGAGCCATCCCGTGATGAACGGCTTCAGCGCGGTCTTCAGGAGGGCGAGCAGGCCGAGCTTATCGATTGCGAACATCGCCGCGGCGGCAATGAGGAAGATGGGAATCGCCTCCCGAAGGAACCAGAGCAGCCGGTACCCTGTCTTGCGGGCCACGGCGGCGAGGCGCGGCACGCGGATCGGGGGGAGCTCCTGGATGAGCTGGCTCTCGGCATCGGCGGGGAGAAAGCGGTTCAGGAGAAGGCCGGCGATCACCTCGGCGAATGCGAGCAAGCCGAATGCCGCGATGAAATAGCGCACCCCGTGCGCGCCGAGGATGGCGATGGAGAGACCCATCTGCGCCGAGCAGGGGATCGCGAAGGCGATGAGGGCGATGACGATGAGCTTTTCCTTGCGCGACTGTATGGTGCGCGCCGTCATCGTCGCCATGGTCTTGCATCCGAATCCCAGGACCAGGGGGATCACGGCGTTTCCCGTGATGCCCAGCTTGGCGGAGACCCTTCGGGTGAGGATAGCGAGGTTGGGGAGGTAGCCGATGTCCTCCAGGAGCCCGAAGACCAGGAAAAACACGGAAAGGATCGGCAGGACAGTCGTCAGCGAGTTGAACAGTCCGAGCGTGAGCAGGCCGTGCGGCCCGATCAGGAGGTCGTTCCAGAAGCCCCGCGGCACGAGCAAGCCTACGGCGCGGACGACGGGGTCCGTGACCGTCACCGTGAGAAACAGCGAGAGGGCGCCGGCCACATAGACAACCATGACGTAGATCAGGCCGAGAAAGAAAGCAAGGATGGGAAGGCCGTAGAGGGGGTGACGGCACATCCGGGCAAATGTCTCGGAGAAACGGGGCCCGACGCGCCCGCCGCCGCTCCGCTTCGAGACGCGCCCCGCCACCTCGTCCACCCAGTGGTTTCTTCTCTCGGCGATCAGGCGGGGAGCGGTGCCGGCAAGACTGCTCCTGACTTCTTCCAACAGCGCCGAACGGCCGTTCACCGCGGCGCCGACGAACGAGGGGTCGTTCTCCAGGAGGAGAAGGGCCGAGGCGCGGGGGAACGCGGCGGAAGAGGGGAGGAGATTCTCGGTCCGCCCGATGGCCTTTTCCAGGGTGCCTCCGAAGTCCAGCGGCGCGGGGGCGGAAATGGTCCCGAGGAGGAGGCGCCGCAGCTCCGGGACCCCGGCGCCCGGACGGGGAGAAACGACTACCGGCAGCCCGAGGAACCGCGCGAGGGACGTCGTATCGAGATGGACGCCCCGCCGCGCGGTTTCTCCGACGGCGGTGACCACCAGCACGAGGGGGATGCCGAGACCGATGAGGTCTGCCGTGAGGAGGAGCGACTCGCGGAACCGGTTCGCGTCCACGCATTGCACCAGCACATCGGGGGGGCGATCGAAGAGCAGGGCCCTGACCACCAGCTCCTCTTCCGACTGGATGAAAAGCCCGTGCAGGCCGGGAGTGTCGGCGACTTCCCAGTGCCGGCCTTCGACCCTGACGGGGTGAGTGGTGACGGCGACGGTGGTCTGTGGATAATTGGACACAAGCGCGTACGTGCCGGTGAGGCTGTTGCAGAGCTGGCTCTTTCCGCTGTTGGGCAGGCCGACGACGGCGATGCGCGTCACGGTCGCTTCTTCCCGCACGCGGCGCAGTACCCGCGGATGCCCAGCCGGTGCTCCACCGGCTGGAAGCGGTGCCTCCGGCAGACCTTGTCCTGGAGCCTCTCCAGCTCGTCGTCCCTGAACTCGATGATACGTCCGCAGACGACGCACTCCAGATGATCGTGGTGCTCCCGGCCCCAGGCAGGTTCGTAGCGGGCCCGGCCGCGCGAGCGCAGCGTTTCCTTGATTATCCCGCTCTGCACGAACAGGGGGAGGGTCCGGTAGATCGTCGCAGAGGACAGGGATTCCCCCGCGCGCTTCAGCTGCTCGTGCAGGGCGTCCGCGTCGAAATGACCGCGTGACGAGACGATCCCCTTGAGGATCGCGGCGCGCGCAGAAGTGAAGGCAAGTCCGTTCTTCTTCAGGAAGCCGCGAAAGTGGTCCCCCGGTTCCATGTTGCGAGTGATTCTCAATCGCAGTATGCGCCGATCGGAGGCGCTTGTCAACCACAAATCGTGCGTCGGTTCGCGGGACAACGCATGCGAAAGCGCGGTAACGTACGTTACCGCGGGTTGGCGCGACATGGTTCGCACGCGCCTGAGCGCTCGGCGAATCTGCTCAGGCGGACTGCTTTTCGGGCCGCCGGGACAGGCGCGGCATGAGACCGCGGGAAATGCTCTTGCAGCCGTCCCGGCGATCGATCGCCTCCTGCATGGCCTCGCGCACCTGCAGGGCCATCTCCCGCGCGGCCCGTGCGGCCGGGCGTCCTCCTGCCGGCGGAGGAGCGACGGGAGACCCGATGACGATCGTGATCCGCGGGGGGAACCGGATCGTGAGACCCGGCAGCCGCACCGCGCTCCTGCCCCGCCAGAGCCTCTGGTGCAGCACCGTCGTGACGGGAACCACCGGGACGCCGAGCCGGCAGGCCAGGAGGAACGCCCCGGGGTGGAATGGCTGGAGCTGCTGGTTCTCGCGGCAGAGCTCGCCTTCGGGAAAGAAGTGGATGAATCCGAGCAGCTGAAAAGCCGTCCGGGCCGCATTCTCCAGCTCGCGAAGCGCGTTCGGCCCCTCGGGTATCGGGATGGCGCCAAGCAGGCGCACGAATGTGCCCAGCCAGGGGATCAAGGCCGTTTCCTCCAGCATCGTGAAGTACGTCCTTCTGGGCCGGATGGCATGCGCGACGATGCCCGGGTCGAAGAGCAGGGTATGATTGCTCACGATGACGGCGGCCTTCAGCCCCCGAAGGTGGGTACGGCCCCGAATGCGGATCCGGTAGACGACCCAGTCGAAGATCCGTACCGCGGCGAGCACAATGTGAAAGAGGGCCACAAACGGCAGGAAGTGAGGCGTGTAGCTGATGATCTGTGCGCCCTTCGAATATGCCATGAGCATTCCCTAGTGCAGGGTGCGCCCCTTCCATCTCACCCCCTGCCCGGTGAGGATCTGGGCGAAGCTCCACCACGCCATGTACAGGAGGTGGAGGAAGAGGATGGGGTACAGGAGCGGCGCCCACCATCGGAGTCCCCGGTCGTACAGCACGACCGCCCAGGCGAGAAGGAAGCCGGCCACGCAGAGGAGCGTCCGTTCGGCGCCGGCCGCGCCGGTGAGGATCTGAATCGGCAGGAGCGCGAGGGGGAGAACGACGAAGGTCACCAGGAGCGTAACCGCGGCGGCGAACAGGATGGATCGGTGGCGCGCGATATCGTAGATGTTTTTCGACAATCCGTTGAAGGAGGCGCGGTATCCGTCGTACATCCGGCAGCGGACGTGCCGCCGGACATCCAGGAAGACTTCCCTGAATCCCGCCTTCTTCAGCTCCCGGGCGATGGCAAGGTCGTCGCTGATCTGGCCGCACACCCGCGAGTAGCCGCCGATCGCCTCAAAGGCGCTGCGCCGGAAGATGAGCAACTGACCGATTGCAAAGGACAGCCCCGGCGCCGGAAGCGCCGTGATGAGCCACAGCGGGAGGAGCATCGCGGACATGATGTAGGTCGCCGGCACGATGAATTGTTCGCCCAGGGTGACCATCTCCTGGAAGACGTACCCCGAGACGCAGTCGGCCCTGTGCGATTCCAGGTTTGTCACGGCCCAGGCAATGCTCTCGCTCCCGTGAACGGTGTCCGCGTCCGTGAACATCAGGTATTCGCCCGACGCGTGCCGGGCAAGCTGCTGCATGGCGTGGGGCTTGCCCATCCAGCCCTTCTCCGGGAGCGGCTCTCCCCGCACGGCCCGCACCCGTCCGGGAAACCGCTCCTCGTACCCCGCGATGATTTCCCATGTGCCGTCCGAGGACTGGTCGTCGAGGACGACTATCTCGTAGTTGGAATAGGTCTGGTCGAGAAGGGAGTCGATGCAGGGCCGGATGTTCCGCTCTTCGTTCCGCGCGGGGACAAGGACGGACACCCTACGTCCCCGCCTCAAGCGAGGCTCGTGAGAGCTCAATCTCAACCAGAGGACGTTCGAGATGGAAAGAAGCAGGAAGTATCCCGCCCCGAGCAGGAAAATGAGACGAACCAAGCCCTGGATCTGCGGGACGAGGGTCACGGCGTCGTTCCCCCTGTGCCGGTCGGTGCTTGTTCCACATAGAGAGACAATGCATAGACAGGCGATGTAAGTGTACTCAAGCGAATCGCGGCCGTCAAGTGCGAGGAGGAAATGGAATGCAACTGGCAGATATTTATGACTCACTCTGCCGATAAGGGAGCATGGTACCAGGAATCGGAAACGCCAGAGCCGATCTTGCGCAGGCCATCGAGGATCTCGGTGCGATGCTGCAGAACTCCCAGGCGCTGGCAATGAAAACCGCCGAAAAGCTGCTGAAGGCAGGAGTCCAGGAGGCCGTCCAGGATTCTTCCGTTGGCGCGCAGATCGACATCACCGCCTGAGCTTCGCGCGCGCGGGAAGATTGGCAGGCCTGCCGCAGCACTGATAGAATCACGTCCCATGACCCCGAAACGTCTGCTGCTCGCTCTCTTCGACAGGGACTATCTGTTCAAGCTCATCCTCGCGCTCCTTGCATGGTCACTGGTTCCGCTGGGTGAGATCTTCCTGTTCATCTATCTTGGAAGCCTTGTCGGCAATTCTCTCGTCCTCATCCTGGCCGCGGTGGTCGGACCCATCGGCGCGTTCGTGGGCCTGTTCCAGGCACGCCGCGCCGCGGCGTGCCTGAGAGCGGCCCTGGCAAGGGGGAGTCATCCCGGCAGGGATGCGGTGGACATGGCGGGCCTCCTGGCGTCGGCACTGCTCCTGATCACCCCGGGATTCGTGACGGATGCCGCGGGATTCCTTCTTCTCGTTCCGTCTCTCCGCGCCTGGCTGGGGAGGCGGATCGCCGTGATGCTGAAAACACGGGTCCGTGACGTCTACGACCGGTTGAAGCTTTCCGCGCTATAGCTTGAAGATCCGGTACCCGAGCAGGAGAAAGAGGTAATAGAAGTAGGGGAAGACCACCGCGAGCCGCCAGGGGCGCCGGCCGATGCCGGAGAGCACTCCCAGGCCCGCCGCGTGCAGTTTCCGCGAGGTCTGCTTTTCCTGTCCCGCGAAGATCTCGAAACAGTTGCCGGCCCAGAGCGAGATGCCGGGGTTCAGCTCCTTGCGGTGCTTCAGGATCCATTTGTCTCTCCCCGGGATGCCGCTTCCGACCAGGACCATTGAGGGTGCCGATTTCTTGATCGCCGTGACGATGTCCCCCTCCACGTTCTTCGGGAAGA
The DNA here is from genome assembly GCA_049515615.1 of Spirochaetia bacterium. Classification (GTDB taxonomy): domain Bacteria; phylum Spirochaetota; class Spirochaetia; order SZUA-6; family Fen-1364; genus Fen-1364. The sequence continues at coordinate 1,908 of JBEKTX010000017.1, read as the reverse complement.
AGCCGTAGAATCTTCCGACCACCCTGATCCCGTGGAACGAACCCTTGAGGTTCTCCTCCGCAACCTCCAGCACGGCCTTTCGCGCTCCCAGGAGATAGACGGTTCCCTTCAGCTTCTCGATGACGCTGAGGATGCGGATGGTGTGCTCGAAGGTGTTGATAAGGCTCAGTGAGCCGGCGCGGAGGAAGCGGGCCCCCTGCACGATGGGCAGCGAGGTCGGCAGGATGAGCGCGGCATCGCGAAGGCAGCGCATGAGCTCTGGATCGCGGCGCGCGCGGAGCAGGCCCCGCAGGGAGAGGAACACGATCTGGTTGTGTTCGCCGTTCTCCAGGAGCCGGGAGACGACCGCGCCGGCCATGTCAGGGTCAATGCTGTCCACTGGCACGTCGAGAACCTTGATCCGCTTTACTTCGCCTGAGCCGGTATCCACGCGCTTCTCTCCTGCAATATCGTCATGACCGCCCCGAGGGCGTATGTCGCCGCCGTTTCGACCCGCAGTATGCCAGTGGCGAAATGCACAGGGCGAAATCCCGCTGCCCGCGCCCGTGCGACCTCAGCCTCGGAGAGTCCTCCCTCCGGGCCCACGAGAAGGCTCACGGCGCGCGGCCGGCCGGCCAGAAGGGCGTGCAGCGGCTCAGTGCCCATCGGCTTCTCGTGGAAAAGAAGGCGCGTTCCCCAGTCCCCGCCCTCGATGGACGTGAAGGGTCGAGGCCCTTCGATCTCGGGGAGCACCGGCGCGCCGCTCTGCTGCGCCGCCTCGCGGGCGATCCTGCGCAGCCGCAGCACCCTGCCGTCATCCTCCCCGGGGCGGGGCACGGCGTGCTCACTCACGAGCAGCACGATCCGCGCAACACCCGCTTCGGTGGCCTGGCGGACAATGAGATCGATTTTCCGGCCTTTTGGCAAGCACTGAATGAGCGTGATCCGAACACCCCGCGTGCGGGATGCGGAGGATTCGGATCCCGGCTGGCGTGTCCGCGGGGCGAGCTGCACCTCGCATTCCGCCCGGCTCATCCGCACGATCCGCATCTCGTACTGCGCGCCGCGCGAATCCACGGCGGGAAGAGTGTCCCCGTCCCGCATGCGGAGCGCCCGGGCAACATGACGGAAGTCCCCGCCTGACAGGGAAATCCTGTGCTCCCCCGCGTACCACTGCGGCAACAGGAACAGTTTCATCCTAGGGGAGCCTCCTCTGACAGGGCGCCCCTGGTGAGGCGCCCTCAGTCTGCCGCGGACCTGTCGCTACGTTCCGATCCCGATCTCGTGGTTGGAGAGCGCTTTCACGGCCGCCTGGAGAACGATGTCGAAATCCAGGTCGTACGGCGGAGGATTGTTGTTCGTGATGTTCTGCTGGACGCGGACCAGCCTCTTCAGGTAGCGGTCATCCAGCGCGATCCCCCGCGCGTGCATGTCCGCGATGAACTGCGTGATCTCCGCGTCGGAGGCCTTCGGGTTGGCCTTCACGAAGTCCTTCACGAACGTGCCATTCAGCAGATCGTTGAGCGCCTTCTGCTGGGCATCGGTGAGCGCGGGCTCGGGGATGCTGCGGTCCGGCTCGATGCCCTTCTTGTCGATCGAGACGCCGTTGGCGGCGCCCGCCGGGGTGTAGTAGCGCGAGGTGGTGAGCCGGTAGCCCCCGTCCCCCAGGGCCTGCACGCTCTGCACGGAGCCCTTCCCGTAGGTCTTTTCCCCGATGAGGGTGGCGCGGTGGTAGTCTTTGAGCGCTCCCGAGACGATTTCCGCGGCGGAGGCCGAGTAGCGATCCACAAGAACGACCACCGGGATTTTCGGATCCACCAGCATGCGGCTTGGACGCGCGTTGTACACCATGTTCTCGCTCAGGACCCGCTCGCTCTTCCTCTGCACGATGAGCCCCTGGTCGATGAAGAGGTTGGCCACGTCCACCGC
>JBEKTX010000016.1:0-24403 GCA_049515615.1 Spirochaetia bacterium | reverse complement strand
CGGATGGTTCATTCCCGTGTCTACGAGAGGCCTGCCGACGCAATCCCGCCCAACGGAGAGGGCAAAGTTTTTCTGCTATACTCCACCTTCATGGAAACGTCCCTACGAGAGCGGCTGGAGCGGCATGCTCGGTTCACGGATGGAATCCGCGGCTTTTTCAAGGCGCGCGGGTATGCGGAAGTCGACACGCCCGCCCTCTCCCCTTACCTCATCCCCGAGCCGGCCATCGAGGTGTTCCAGACGGAGTACCTCCCTGCCCGGGGGTCCGCGCGCTCGATGTGGCTCATTCCTTCACCCGAATTGTGGATGAAACGGCTGCTCGCCGGGGGGGCGGGCGACATCTACCAGATCAGCAAGAGCTTCCGCAACGGCGACTTCGGCGGGCCGCACCACAATCCGGAGTTCCGGCTGCTGGAATGGTACACGATCGGATCGGGATATCTCGAATCCATACGGGTGATCGAGGACCTGTTCTCCTCTCTTCTCGACACGACAGTCCCCGGGCTGCCCGCATCCGAGCTCGCGCCGCCGTTCCTGCGAATGTCCATGGAGGAGGCGTTCCAACGATATGCCGGGATCGATCTTGCCCGTTGCCAGGACCCTCGTGTCTTGAGAGCAGAAGGTCAGGCAAAGGGGATTCTCTTGCCGGATTCACAGACCTGGGAGGAAGCGTTTCACATCGTGTTCCTCACTCTCATCGAGCCTCGCCTTCCCCGGGAAAAACCTCTCGTCCTGCTCGACTACCCTGCACTCGTGCCCACCACGGCGCGTCAGCGGCAGGGTACGCCCTGGTCGGAGAGATGGGAGCTGTACGTGGACGGTGTGGAGATTGCCAACTGCTATACGGAGGAGACGGACCCGGGCGTGCTGCGTTCATTCGTCAGGCGCGAAGAGAGGCGCCGCATCGGCTGCCGCACGTCGCACGCGACCGATCCGGAGTTCGCGGAGCTTTTCCCCCCGGGATTCCCCCTGTGCAGCGGTGCCGCCCTCGGCGTCGACAGGCTGGAGATGGTGTTCGCCGGAGAAAAATCGCTCGAGGGGGTGATCTTGTTTCCCTTTTCGGCTATACTGGCCGGACAATCCGACAGACACGCGTGAAAGGAATCACATGATCAAGGCGAGTGACATTGCAAAAGGCACGTTCATCCTCATCAACAACCAGCCCCACGTGTGCACGGAGCGTGAGTACGTAAACCCCGGCAAGGGTTCCGCGTTCGTCCGCCTGAAGCTGAAGAACATTAAAACCGGTTCCGTCCTCCGCCAGACCAACAAGGTGCAGGACAACCTGGAAGACGTCTCAGTCGAGTATAAAGAGGTGCAGTTCCTGTACGCCGACAGCGAGAGCTACGCCTTCATGGACACCAAGACGTACGAGCAGTTCACGATCCCCATCGAAGGTGAGGAGGAGAAACGCGACTTCCTGAAGGACGGGGAGAACTACCAGGTCGTCTTCTGGGAGCAGACGCCGATCGACATCAAGCTCCCCACCAAGATGATCTTCACGGTCTCAGAGGCTGAAAAAGCGGAGCGCGGCGACACGGTGAGCGGCGCCACAAAGGTCATCACGTGCGAGACCGGCTTGAAAGTGAAGGTGCCCTTGTTCATCAAGCAGGGCGACAGGATCCTGGTCAACACCGAAACGCGGGAGTACCAGGAACGTGTGAACGACTGACGGAGGCTTCTGCAGGGGCCGACAGGCGTCATTCTGGCGACGCCGGAAGGCTTCCTTCCGGCGTTGCCGACAGGCGCCGGCTCTCACCAATCCTGTTTCTCGTCGCGACCGGCCATTTCTTCAACGACATCTCCATGGGCTGGGGAACTCGCCGGCCATGGCTTCCTCGCTCATCATGGGGCTCTCGTGGGGGCTTGCCGGCCTGGCCATGGTGCCTCTGGGCACGCTCGGGGAGCTCCTGGGCATTCCGGTTATGATGGTGATTGCGGGCGGATTCCCGCTGCTCTCCTTGGTCGCCTGCATCCGCATCCCGCGAGACCAGGGCGTACCTTACTCCCAGAGGTACTCACCCGCAACGTGGAACTCGGTCGGTGCTTCGAGGATCCCCGATTCGCCGATGCAATTGCATGCGCTCATGTACGCTCGCAGGCTCGCCTCGATGACGTCCGTGCTGCGGTGCCTGCCGTGGAATCTCCGCCCCCTCAGCTCGACGGTGACGATCACCTCGGCAAGAGCGTCAGTCCCGGCCGACAGCGTGGAGACGGAATAGAGAACCATGCGGGTGGTAAATCCGAGCGCCTTGTCCACCGCGCGGAAAAGCGCGTCGATGGGTCCGGTACCATGCGAGGTCTGCGTGAGCGTCTTTCCGTCTCGACGGATGACGACGAGCCCCACGGGCGGGGAATGCGAGCTGCACAGGACGTTGAACGCTTCCAACGCATAAGGCCCTGAGGTTTCTCCTGGGACGGCGGCCGGCTCTTCCAAGGGCCTGCCGATTGTCCTCTCCTGGAGAAGTGCATGGAGCCGTGGCTCCAGGGATGCCCCGGAGAAGCCTCCGGGCACCGGCACGAGGGCGCACTCGCCGATGATCGCCTTGTTGGGATGCGTACGCACACCGGTGAGGCTGTCGAACAGGCGTGAGGTCGGACCGATCTGCGCCAGGTCGATCCCGTGCGACAGCCCGTCACGCTCTCCGAAGGCGGAAATGAGGAAGGCGAGCTCCTCAAGGGCCGCGTTTCCGGCGCGTTCGCCGAAACCTCCCACGGTGACTTCGGCGTGGGAGGCACCGGCCCGGAGGGCCGCCATTGTGTTGGCGGTGGCCAGCCCCAGGTCGTCATGACAGTGCACGCCGATGCGCGGCAGCGGTCCGGAACCGCGGGCCAGCCGTTCAGCAACCTCCTCCACGAGCGCGCTGATCTCCTCGGGAACCATTATGCCGTTCGTGTCGGCGAGGTTGATCACCTCCGCCCCCGCCTCCCGCGCGACCTTGACCGCTTCGTGGAGAAACTCCTTCCGCGCATGGGGAGCTTCACTGAGTGAAAATTGCGTCCGCACGCCTGCATCACGGGCGGCGCGAATGCACCCCTCGAGCCCCTTCAAGGCTTCTTCTTCCGTGGCCTTCAGCACCTGGCGGAGAAACTGGGGTGAGACGGACATGAAGACATGCAGATGCGGTTTCTCGGCGCGGCGCAGGCATTCCAGGGCCTTCTGCACGTCCCCGGGGAGCGCGCGCGCAAGTGCCGCAACGTACGGGCCGCGCACCTCGGAGCAGATCCTTATGACGGAGTCCGCCTCCTCCGCCGAGGCCGCGGGAAATCCTGCCTCGATGACATCGACTCTGAGCCTGGCGAGCTGACGGGCCAGCAGAAGCCTGTCAGCCGGAGAAAGGACGACGAACGGGAGCTTGTTGCCGTCCCGAAGCGTGGTATCGAAGACCTCGATCCGTCTGGCCATGGCGCATGATAGCCCTTCCTCCGAGCCGGCGCAACTCGCGCTCGGGCGGACGCGGCTGGGGAAGTGACTTTCAGCATGCGCTGATGTACGCTCGTCTTCTGCACATGCGCCGTATTTTCGCGTCCCTGGGCATCCTTGCGCTGTTTTCTCTTCCCCTGCCGGGATTGACCGTGTTTCTCGACTCCCCCGCGGAGCTCCAGCCTGCCTGGGAACGGCTGCTCTCTTCTCACCCACTTCCGGCCGGTCTCGATGCTGCCCCGGTCGGCACGTCGGGTTCGGCGGGTGATTCGCGCGAGCCAGGCGCGGTCCTCCTCCGAAGCAAGATCCTCCCTGGATTCAGGATCGTGGAGGAGTCCGTTCTCGTTCCCGTCATCCGATTCTGGGAGGCGCCGCCTGCTCTCACCAGAGCACGGGCGGAATCCGGCAGCGCGAGACTCCTCCCGCTGGAGGCTGTTGCACTTCCCGATATCGCGCTTCCCGTCGACGGCGTCTACCCGGGAAATCCCGCGTACCCGCTCGTCCGCCGGCTCACCGTCGGCATCCAGGGCGATGACCCCCTGCTGCGGCAATGGTTCGAGACGCTGCCGAACCTGCCGATCCAGGGGACTGCCGAGCGCATCCGGTGGATCGGGGCGGTGGGTGACGTCATGCCGGCACGCGGCGTGGACACGGCGCTCCTTGCACCCGGAGGTGTGCAGCGCGTTTTCGGAAACACCCTCCCGGTCCTCCGAGGGCTGGACCTGCTCGTCGGCAATCTCGAAGCGGTCGCTGCTGCCGGCAGCGCCCGAACGGGGAAAACATACATGTTTCATTTCGATCCCCGGGCCCTGAAGAGCCTGGCCGATGCCGGATTTACGTATCTATCCGCGGCGAACAACCACACATTCGATTTTGGCAGCGATGGCTTCATCGAGACGATTGCGAATCTCGGGCAAGCCGGGATCGCCACGTCCGGTACGGGTCGAACATTCGAGGAGGCATCACGACCCACCGTGATGAACATCGGGGACGTTGAGGTCCGTCTGCTCTCTTTTGCCGCTTACCCGGTCGACCGAACCGGATTCGACGGACGCACGATGGCTCGGGCAACGCCCGACAGGCCGGGCGCGCTCTGGCTCGACGACGAGGGCATCGCCGCTGCCGCCCGCGGCTTTTCGGCGGATGCCTTCAACATCGCGCTTGTGCACGGCGGCATCGAATGGAGCTCGAATCCCACTGACGAGCAGCGAAGAAGATACCGGGATCTGGTCCGCGCGGGCGCGGACCTGGTCATCGGGTCCCACCCGCACGTCCTCCAGGGACTCGAAGCCATGGACGGCAGGCTCATTGCGTATTCGTTGGGGAATTTTCTTTTTCCCGGCATGGAGGACACGGGAGGCGGTGCACGCTCCGTCATTCTGGAGGTCGGGACGACTGGCAGACGGATCGTCTCCCTCCGCGCTGTGCCGGTGCGCCTCAGCGAAGGAACGGTGCGGCTTGATCCACAACAGGATTCCCTCCTGTTGCTCCGTTCCCTGTCCCGCCGATTGAATGCATCGCCGAAGGCGGATTCTGCATCGCCAAAGGCGGATTCTGCATCGGGAAAATGACTCAGGCGGCGGTACCATTGGAAACAGCGGCCGGTGTTCAATCAACAGGAACGACAAGGAGCGGAGAATGAAATCGTTCGTGCAAAAAGGCGCGCTGTCGGCAGCTGCCGCGGCGGTCATCCTGCTCGTTTCGTGCATGACGGTGAACCGGCTCGGCGATTTCCATTTCGCGGGCTCCCGACTTGCCGTGGACATGTATGCCCCTCCTGAGCCACGGCTGAACGTGGACTACGACGTGAACATGGATTCTCATTCGGCCCTGATCAGCGCGCTCAGCATCATGTCGAACCTCGCCAAGGCGAACCAGGCGCACAGAGCGCGTGAGACGATGCGGGGAGCCCTCATGGACGTGGACGTGCCCGAGATTATCCGGACTGAATCCTTTTCGGCGTGCGCCGCCTCCCTCGGAGCCCAGCAGGTGAGCTCAAGGCACCAGGCCGATTACGTGCTTGCCCTTCACATCGACGAGTGGGGCATCGATGCGCGCTCGCCGATTTCCGCCGTTTCTCTCCGCATCAGGCTGACAGCGAGCCTCTTTCCCGTGGACGGCGGCGAGCTCGCGTGGCGAAGGGAGGTGACCGTTGACCAGCCTGCGGATCCCGACATGTTCGGCATCGGAAACATCCTCGGGAATATGGTGACGGCAACCGTCCTGTACAACATGACGGAAGAAGACCTTACGCGCGGCTTCAAGGAGCTTGCGTCGCGCGCGGCCAGGCGCGTCGCAATGGATCTTGAGCGCGATCTGGACGAAGCGCGGTTCGGAGAATAGCGGGGGTCGTTCACCCGGGGACCGCCCCGGCTCATTTCTCTGAGAGCGTCCCGATCCAGGGGCTTGCGGGATAGGTCTTTCGCAGCGTGTGCTCGATCTTGTCAGCCCGGTCCCTGTCACCACGCGCACGTGAGACGCGGGCAGCGTTGGCCAAGCCCTCTGCCGCGCGATCACCGAGGTCCGGAAAAAGATATGCCACTTTCAAGTACTCGTCGACGGCATCGGAAGTCCGACCCATGGCCTCCAAGGTCCGCCCCTTCTCGAGGGCGGCCCGGGCACCTATGTCGTCCGCCCGAGAGCCTTCGAGAGCGCCAAGGATATCCAGAGACCTGTTCCAGTCTGCCTGCAGCGCGGCGTACCTGCCCATCAGGAGGCTGGCCTCCCCTGCGTAGGGCTCGGGTGGTGGCGTGCGGCGAACGTCCTCGATGAGGGCGCGCGCCTCTTCCGGCGCCGTGGACAGAACGATGTCGGCGGACGCCAGGAGCACTCCCGCGGCGGCCTCGACTGAGACTCCCGGCGTCGAGCGAGCTTTGCCCGCGTACAGCCTCGCCTGGTCGACATCGGCGAGGTCGTGCAGGGCGCTGGTGAAGCCCTCGATCGCCTGCGGGGCAAGCCCGGAGGCGTCTTTCGACGTGAGACATGCCCAGAATCCTTCCAGTGCACCGCGTGCATCACCGGACAAGAAAAGCGACTCGGCGGACCAGTACGAGGCCTGCCCCGCCAGAGGGCTGGAAGGAAACCCATGCGCCACCCTGTCGAAATCCGCGTGGGCATCGGCGAATCGATGATCTGTACGCGCGCTCTCCGCCCTGGCATACAGGGCCTGCGCGGCCAATCGACCGGAGGGGAACGCACCTGCAAGCTGCTCCAGGGCGTCAGCACTCTCCTGCGTCTTCCCCAAGCGCGCAAGGGCCAGCGTACGTTCGTACATTGCCTGTTCTACGATAGGCGATGCAGAATCCGCCTTCGGCGATGCAGAATCCGCCTTCGGCGATGCAGAATCCGCCTTCGGCGATGCAGAATCCGCCTTCGGCGATGCATTGATCACCTCTTCGTACAACGCGACGGCAGCGGCATCGTTGGACTGAATTGTCTCGCACACGCCTGCACGAAACAGCGCTTCGAGCCTGCGAGGGTCCGCTGGGTAGCCTTCCGCCACGGCAAGGAACGCGCCGTAAGCATCCGCCGGCTTTCGGAGGCGCAGGAGCGCCCACCCGCGCCAATAGTGGGCGTCAGCTCCCTGGGGGGAGCCTTCCGCTGCCAGCGCCTCTCCAGCCTTTCCCAGGCACGCCGCAGCGTCCTCCAGCCGTCCCATTCGGTAAAGGGATCTCCCGATGTAGAGCACCACCGTGCCCGCCGAGGCTGCAGGCGCGCGTGAATCCTGAAGGGCACGAAATGCTGAGACCGCCTTTTCAAATCTTCCCATGTTGAACAGGGTTATAGCCGCGGAGAGGTTTCCGATCGCACCGCCGGAGGACTGGAAAAACGGAAGCGCCCGCGGGTACTCGCCGCGCATGGCATAGACATACCCGATGGCATACGCGCTGCGATCGGTCCAGGCGGAGCCTGGATGATCCTTCAAGACGCGCTGAAAATCGTCGAGCGCGGAAGCCCAACTCCCCTGCGCAAGCAGGCTCGTCCCACGATTGTATAGGTATTCGGGCAGCGACGGGGAGCCTGAAAAGCTGCGGACCATGAAGTCCCACAACGTGCCGGTCGCCTGTGGGTTGCCCTGCTTCTCGAGCAGGTTCCCGAGGAGACGCCCTGCCTCCTCCGCGCGCGCGCTGCCGGGGAACTGCTCAAGGAATGACCGCAGAGCCTGAATTGCTTCAGCCACCTTCCCTTCCCCGGCCAGCAGAACGGCGCGCTGGAAGCCTGCCTTCTCGGCAATGTCGGCTGAACCGCCTGATCCCGCGCGCGCGAAGGAGTCCGCGGCCTGCAGCTTCATGCCGAGCAGCACCTGTGCGCGGGCCAGCGAGTACCACGCCGCCTGTTTTTCGGGCCCCTCGGGAAGAATGCTCGCCGCGCCGGTGTATTCCGCGAGAGCCTCGGCGGGCTTCTTCTGCTCGAAGAGCATATCTCCCCGAAGGCGAAGCGCGCTCCCCCGGTACGCCCCGTTCGGGAAGCGACTGAGGAAATCATCCAGCTGCTGCAGGGCGGACGGCTTCTTCTGGCGCCACGAGACATCGGCAAGACGAAAGGTCGCGGCCTCGAGGTAGGGAGAGTCAGGGTAGAGCGAGAGGAGCGTGCGATAGCTCTTCTCGGCTTCGGCGAGATTGCCGAGAGAAAGATCGCATTCACCGGCAAAGAACACCGAATCCCGAACGTACGGCGAGCTCGTATTGTTCAGGAGCACCCGGCCGTACAGGTCCCGTGCGGCGGCGTACCGCCCCGCTCGCAGCTCCGTGCCCGCCAGGCGGTACGTCGCCTCGGCAGCGTACGCAGCGGCCGCAGGGTCCCCCCGGAGGAGCTCTCGGTAACCCGCCGCTGCGTCAGCGTCCCTCCCGAGGCCCTCCTGCGCAATCGCCGAGTAGAGGACGGCGCTCAACCGGAATGCGCTCGACTCGCCCGTTCTCTGGAGAAATACGGTGAGATTGTCCAGGGCGGTCTGGTAGTTTCCCAGCTTGAGGCTCGCCGCCCCGATCCAGTACGAGGCACGAGGAAAGAGGGCGGAGCTCGGATGCCGGATGCCGAAGAGGGAGAAAACGGAAAGCGACTCGGCCCAATGTCCGGCATAGTAGAGGGAAACGCCGAGCAGGTAGCCTGCCTCTTCGTCCGTCGGCGATTCCGGAAATTCGTTCTGAATGCGCTCGAAGCTGGAGATGGCCAGTGCGTACTGGCCGTCAGCGAAGGCCTTTTTCCCGACCGCGAACAGGTCGTCCGCGGGCGCGGCGAAGCCGGGCACGGCGCCAGCCCCGGCGAAGACGGCCAGGACCAGTGCGATCGCCGCCCCGCGGCTCCGCAGCCGGAAATCCGCCTTCGGCGGCGACAAATCCGCGGAGTACCGCGGCGCGATCACGTGGTGACTTTCTGCACCTCGTCGACGTACCCGGCGGAATCCGCCGGGTACGTCGATGCGGATTCTGCTTTCTCCCCGGTCAGGAGACCGGCGGGCTGTGCGGGGGCTTTCAGAGCCTTGCGCGACTCCTGCTTGCGGAAGGCGATCTTCTCGCCGCGCAGCTCGACGTCGATCGTGTCCCCGGCGGCGAAACGGCCCTTGAGGATTTCCATTGAGAGCGGATCCTCGACTTCTTTCTGCAGAAGCCGCCGCAGCGGGCGGGCGCCGAACTTCTCGTCGAAGCCCTTGTCGATGAGGTACTCGCGCGTCTTCTTCTTCACGGAGAGCGTGATCTTCTGGTCCACGAGCCGATCGGAGATTTCCTTCATCATCAGGTCGAATATCTGCGCGAGGTGGGCCTTGTCGAGATTGTGGAACACGACGATCTCGTCGATGCGGTTGATGAACTCCGGGTTGAATGCCCGCTTCACCTCCCCCATGACGAAGTTGCGGATGTCCTTGAAGTTCATTCCTCCCTCCTCGGACTGGAAGCCCAGTGAGCTGTCCTTGTTGATCTCCCGCGCTCCGAGGTTGGAGGTCATGATCATCACCGAGTTGCGGAAGGAGACGGCGTGGCCCAGATTGTCGGAGAGCTGGCCTTCCTCCAGAACTTGCAGAAGAATGTTGAACACGTCGGGGTGAGCCTTCTCGATCTCGTCGAGCAGGATCACGCTGAACGGCCTCCGTCTTACCTTCTCGGTGAGCAAGCCGCCTTCTTCGTACCCCACGTACCCCGGGGGCGCCCCGACCAGCCGCGAGACATTGTGCTTTTCCATGAAATCGGACATGTCGATGCGCACCAGCGCGTCGGCGTCCCCGAAGAGGAACTCGGCAAGGCTCTTCGCGACGAGCGTCTTTCCTACTCCCGTGGGCCCGAGGAACACGAAAGAGCCCAGGGGCCTTCTCGCGGATGACAGGCCGGTGCGGGAGCGGCGGATGGCCGAGGCGATGACGGAGATGGCCTCTTCCTGTCCGATGACCTTTTTGTGCAGCTCGTCCTCGATCTTCAGGAGCTTCTGCGACTCGCTCTGCACGATGCGCGCGAGCGGGATTCCCGTCATGTCGGAGATGACCTGCTGGATGTCTTCCACGTCGACCACGTTTTCTTCAACGGTGATCGTGCTCTCCCAGCTCTTCTTGATCTCGTCCACCTTCCCCTTGAGCTGTCGGACCATGTCGCGCACCGCCGCGGCCTTCTCGTAGTTCTGAGTGTTCACCAGGCTCGTCTTCTCCAGCGTAAGCCGGTCGATTTCTTTCTCGAGGTCAGCAAGCTCCCGCGGCCTGATCGAGTTCTTGATGCGGCGGCGGGAGCCGGACTCGTCGATGAGGTCGATGGCCTTGTCCGGGAGATAACGCTCCGTGATGTAGCGCCGCGACAGTGTGGCGGCGGCTTCCACCTCCGCCGGCGTGTACACCACGCGGTGGTGCTCCTCGTAGTTTTTCTTGATGCCCTTGAGGATCTCCACGGTCTCCTCCACGGAGGGCTCGCTCACGTAGATGGGTTGGAATCGGCGCTCGAGCGCGGCGTCCTTCTCGATGTGCTTCTTGTATTCGTTGAGAGTCGTTGCGCCGATGCACTGCAGCTCGCCCCGCGAAAGCGCGGGCTTCAGCATATTGGACGCATCGATGGCCCCTTCGGCGCCGCCCGCCCCGATGATCGTGTGAAGCTCGTCGATGAACAGCACCACGTTCCCCGCAGAAAGGATTTCCTTCATCACGCGCTTCAGGCGCTCCTCGAACTCGCCGCGGTACTTGGTTCCGGCGACGAGGGACGCCAGGTCGAGGGTCAGCACGCGCCTGCCGACCAGCACTTCCGGCACGGTGCCGTCCACGATCTTCTGGGCGAGGCCTTCGACGATAGCCGTCTTGCCGACACCCGGCTCGCCGATAAGAACGGGATTGTTCTTCGTGCGGCGCGCGAGGATCTGGATGACCCGCTGGATTTCTTTTTCCCGGCCGATCACCGGGTCCAGCTTGCCGTCCCGCGCAAACACGGTAAGGTCCCTGCCGAACTCGTCCAGAGTCGGCGTCGGTTTTTTCGTCGGGGTCTGGGTCTTCTTCTTGCCCGTCTGGGCCGGCGCGCCCTTGTAGTCTCCGGTGCCGCTGATCTGCAGGATTGCCTCCCGGAGGCCGTTCGGCGTGATGTTGTACCGCGCCAGGTAGCGAGCGACGATGCTGCCCTGCTCCTTCACCGCCGCCAGCAGGAGGTGCTCGGTGCCAATGTATTCGTGGCCCATGTTGCGGGCCTCTTCGGCGGAATCCTCCAGGATCTTCTGACCGCGCTTGGACGGGGGGACATCGCCGAGGATGAGGCCCCCCTTGCCCTTGGGCAGGCTTTTTTCGATCTCCGCCTGCATTTCGGAGACGTCCACCTTGATTCGCAGGAGAGCCTTGACGGCCACACCTTCCCCGTCTTTCAACAGGGCGAGGATGATGTGCTCAGGCAGGAGCTGGTCGGAGTGGAAGCGCTTTGCTTCTTCCTGCGCAAGTATGGTGAGCACCTTCTGTGCCCTCTGCGTGAGACCCTTGAACATGGTTTCAGCCTCCCCTCGGTTGCGTGAGCGCGTCTCGAATGATCTTCGCCCTGGTGTAGTCGATGAGCTTCCCGTCCGCCGCATCTGCATGGGACTGCAGCACGCGCTGGATGTGCGATTTCTGGGACAGGAAGAGGAGCACGGTGATCGTGGACGCGTCCACCGATTCGACGAGGCCGAGCGAAACCCCGAGCCGCAGGGCCGACAAGGCTTCGATCGCCTCCCGGTGCGTGAGGTAACGGCACCAGGTGAGCAGTCCCCATGCACGGTACACCCGGTCCTCGATGTCCACGCGCCTCTTCTCCATCAACTCTTCCCGCGTGCGGTTCTCATATCCGGCAAGCTGCACGGCGATCCTCCCCAGGTTGCCGATGATCTCCTTCTCGGCCAGGCCGATCGTGATCTCGTTGGCGATGATGTACATGTCGCCGAGGGACTCCATGCTTTCGCTGAAGAATCCCCGGATCGACAGCCCCAGCTGCGCGGATGCCTTCACGGCCCGCTTGATGAGACCGCTCATGGCAAGGGCGGGAAGGTGCAGCATCATTGAGGCCTTCAGTCCCGTGCCAAGGTTCGTGATGGCAGTGTTCAGATATCCCCACTCGGCGGACACCGCGTACTGCAGGGACTCCTCGAGCTGCCCGTCCAGCGTGTCGAGCCTGGAGAGGAGAGTCTCCAGGCATGCCCCTGGCTTCATCCCCACCAGTCTCAAGTGATCCTCGTCCGCAATCAATGCCGCGACCGACTCGTCGCTGCTCAGCGCCATGGCCTTGTGTTTTTCCACCGAGTAGCCCTGTGAGACGAGATTCCTCTCGAAGAGAATTCTCCTCTCGAGGGAGGAGAGCTGGTCCAGGTCAAGTATGGCGAAATCTTCCGCGTTGGGCAAACGGCGAAAGGCATTCAGAATCCGGTCGCGGCATTCGCTCTCCTGGTCCGCAGGGCACCTGCCGGGATATGAGTAGGCGGAGAGGTTGCGCGCAAGCCTGACCCTGCTGGAGATCACAACGGAGCCGGTCCCCTCGAGTGACTCCGGCGGGCCTTCCCGCGCCGGCTCCCGCATCCATCCCTTCATGTCGGCAAGGCCGGTGAACTCAAACATCGGAATCCAGCTCCCTCAAGCGGTCCCTCAGCCGGGCTGCCAGCTCGTACTCTTCCCGCTCGACCGCTTCCCGCAGCTCGTCTCGCAGGCCTTCACCCTTCGCGCCCGCGCTCTGTTCGATGACAAGGGTGCGCGGCACCTTGCCCGTGTGACGGGGTCTCGCCGCCATCTGGGAGACGATGGAACGCACGTCCTTATCGAATGCCCGGAAGCACTCGGGGCACCCCAGCTTGCCCTGCTTGCGGAACTCGGACGCCTTGAGGCCGCATCTCGGGCACGCGTCCATCCCCTCGCCCGCCCCGGTCACATCCTTGCCCTCGAGGAGCCCTGAAAGGAGGTTCGCAATGGGCAGCTCGGAGTCTTCTTCGCGGATCAGGCCTTTCTCCTGCGCGCACTCCTCGCAAATGTGGAGCTCGTGCACGAGGTCTTTCTGTATCTGTCTGATATGAATTACCGCGTCTTTGAGCCCGCATATCTCGCATTTCATAGCCACGACCAATTATACATAATCACAGCCCTGAATTCTACGGCATTACTTATTTCAACGGCGCAGAAAGCGCCTCAGGCGGAGAAATTACACTTTTCTGAGGATGTCGAGGGGCCGCATCCGGGCGGCCCTGGCCGCCGGCAGGTACGCGGCGAAAGCTGAGAGCAGGAGGGCGCCCATTGCCGCCGCAACGACCTCGTTAGCCATGATCCTGACAGGAATGGATTTCAGGTAGTATGCGCTGTTGAACAGCGTGAAAGCTCCGAACGGGTGCGCCGATGGCGCCAGGAATGACTGGATGATCGAGGCGAGGTCCAGGATCCTGTTGATCGTCCATTCGAGCCCTGCGATCACCTCGTTGATGTTCACGGCAACCAGCAGGCCGGCGGCGATCCCCATCACGGTGCCCGCGAGCCCAGTCGCAAAGCCCGCCAGCAGGAAGGAAAAAGAGAGCGCTCGGGGACTCGCGCCCACGCTTTTCAGGATGCCCAGGTCATGCCGCCTCTCGAAAAGGATCATGAGAACAGATGAAGAGACGTTCACGCAGGCGACCATGACGATGAGGGCCATGATGAACAGGAGGAGGGCCTTTGTCGTCCGGAAGCTCGACAATCGCGCGTATTCTATTTCCCTCCAGGTCGCCACCCGCGTGTCGCCGCCGGCCGCGGCGGCAATGCGCCGCGCCACAGCCGTGAGACTGCCGAAAGGGTCGCGGACTTTCACGCCGACCATCGCCCTTGCGGCGCGTGGCGAAAGGATTCGGTCCGCAAGCGCCAGCGGCGCATACGCGAGCGCTGCGTCCAGCTCCTGGTAGCCTGTGTCGTAGACTCCCGAAACCCTCACGGGCGTGAGCCTCGGGGGTCCGGAAAGATTTTCGCCCCACGTGGTCAGGACACTGACTGTATCCCCCGCACTCACACCAAGGGAAGCAGCGATGGCCGAGCTCACCAGCAGGGAATCCGGCTGGGCCAGCCCCGCGTCACCCTCGCGGATGGCCACGATCGCGCGGAATCCCTTGTCCAGATTGAAAAGATCCGGCGGCACAAACCGGATGCTCACTCCGGTCGCACCCCTTGCCGAAACGATCATCGCCGTCCCAAGCCTCTCCGGCACCGCCGCCACGACATCAGGCACGTTCCCTATAGCCGCCGCGAGCGCGGCAAGCCTCGAGCCCGGAATGTCCGGTGCGAGGGGAACCTGGATATGATACGTGCCCACCTCGAGGAGACGCGCCGTGATGCCCTCAATCATCCCGGTGGACACCTCCATCACGACGATGAGGGGAACGAGGCTGACGGCGATCCCGAGCACCGCGCCGCGGAAGTACCTCGCTGTGCCGCCTTTTCCCCGCAGCATGCGCCGGCTGAGAAAGAAAACGAATCGCCCCTTCATGGCCAAGCGACCCTCACCGTTCGATTGCGGCTCATGAGCGCGCCAGTATCCCCGCGGCAAGGAGAAACCTCGTGTCCGCCCGGCCCGAAATTGCCGTGTCATGCGTTACGATGATCATTGTCCTGTTGTATTCCCTGACCAGCCCGAAAAGCATTTCTTCAACCGCGTGCGCATTGCGCTCGTCCAAGTTCCCCGTGGGCTCGTCGGCGAGCAGGAGCGGAGGCTCATTCACGAGGGCCCGGGCAACCGCCACCCTTTGGCGCTCTCCGCCGGACAGCTCGAGAGGCCAGGCGTCCATTCTTCCTTCCAGACCCACCTCGGAGAGGAGCTGCCGGGCACGGTCCTTGAGGGCTCGGGAGG
This sequence comes from Spirochaetia bacterium, assembly GCA_049515615.1. Lineage (GTDB taxonomy): Bacteria > Spirochaetota > Spirochaetia > SZUA-6 > Fen-1364 > Fen-1364. Next base: position 9,706 of record JBEKTX010000016.1, on the reverse strand, counting down.
ATTCACCTCCTACCATGCCGGGAATGACGACGTTCTCCAGCGCGGTGAAATCTTTCAGGAGGAAATGGAACTGGAAGATGAATCCCACGTCCCTGTTGCGATATCCGCTGAGCTCCGACTCGTCGAGGCCGCCGACGTCTACGCCCTTCACGCTCACGGTGCCGCCTGTCGGCCTGTCCAGGCCCCCGATCAGACCCAGGAGCGTGCTTTTGCCGCAGCCGCTCTCGCCGGTGATCGCAACGATTTCGCCCTCGTGGACGAGGAGGTTCACGTCGCGAAGCACTTCCAGCGTCTCCGACCCCGTCACGAAGCGGCGGGACACGGAGGATGCGACAACGAGGGGCCCAGCCGTTTCACGCCGCGCTTGCGCGGATTCACGCCGCGCTTGCGCGGAATTTGGATCATTCATAGCGTAGCACCTCCGATGGACGGAACAGCGACACGGCGCGTGAGGCGGCCCACGCGGCGCCCGCGCAGGACGCCACGGCGAAAAATGAAACCAGGTAGGCTTCTCGGAAAAACACGTGGGAGGGCACTTTGGTCAGGTAGAAAAATCTGGGCGAAAATATGGAAAACTCTCCTCCGCTTCCTCCCGGCGCAAAGGAGAGCGCCATCATGCGCACGATCATCATGGCGGCGTTGATGATGTGCTCCACGGCGGCGAATACCTCGTTCACGTTCATCGCCACGGCAAGCCCCGCCAGAAGTCCGGTCCCGCCCCCTGCAACGCCAATGAAAAGGCCCTGGAGGATGAAGGTCAACCGGATGCGACGGGGAGGCACACCGACCGCCTTGAGCACCGCGATCTCCTCCATCCGCTCGTGCACACTGCGGCGGAGCGAATGGAACACGTTGAATCCCACGACGAGGAAGATGAGCCCCACAAGGATCATCATCATCACCTTTTCGACGAACAGCGCATCGAAGAAGGACCTGTTGTACGACCGCCAGCTCTCCACAGTGAATCCCGTTCCCTTCAGGAGTGCAGATGCTTCCTGCAGCGGCCGGGCATCGTCAAAGCGGTTGGCGATCTTGATGCCCCAGGTCCGCGCGAGGCTTGCGCCCCCGCCGTAGAGCGCATCCGCCGTATCCAGGGAGATAAAGACAAGGCCCGAGTCGAAATCATAATAGCCCGTGCGGAACGTGCCCGTGAGCACGAACAAATCCCGCCGCGGCACAGGCTTGCCGCCGGCCCCGGTGCCGTACGAGCTCAAGGTGAGCACCTCGCCGATCCGGGCCCCAAGTGCGGCCGCCAGCTCGGAACCCAGAACGATGCCATTCCCCCGCTCGACATTGAAAGTGCCCTCGACGGGCGCCAGCATCCGCGCCTGGACCGGGTCCCGGTCGAACAGGTCGGAAGGCACCGCTCGAACGGAGCAGACCCTTGGACGCTGGAATGCTCCTTCGATCAGCGCCAGGCGCTGGACGAACGGCACAAGGGCGGTCACGCCGCGCAGGCCGCGGAGCCTCTCGATCGCCGTCACATCGAGGTCATGCGCCATGCCCGGCGCCGATGGCGTCCTCGCGGGCTGGACCTGCAGGTGATACGAGCTGATCTCCACAATGCTCTCAATGAACCCCAGCTGGAAACCGTTCATGACGCCGAGGACGACGGTCAGCGTCATCACGCCCACCGCGATGCCCAGGATGGAAAGCAGGGTAGATGCGTTGCCCGTTCCATGCCGACGTGCGTGAAAATAGCGGAAGGCAAGGAGCAGGGGGAGTGTGCTTCTCATTGGAGGCTTCTCTCTCGCTGGATCCTGCCGTTCGAATAGACTTCCTCCCGCAGACGCGTATCCCCGTCGTAGAAGACCTTAAGAAACAGCTCGTCATCTCGGTACAGTTCCTCGGTGCGGAGCTTCCCGTCTCCGTGGACGATCACTTTCTCACGGATTCCGCGCTTGAAGTACTCCTCACGCGCGAGGTCACCTGAATCGGAATAAGAGTATTTCCATGCCTCCAGGCCTTCGGAGCTCCTTCGTGTCTTTGAGGTCAAATTCCCCTTCTCATCGTGCTCATATCCGAGGACCTCCCGGATCGCACCCTTCACGGATTTTGTCTCGTGCGAAACCCGTCCTGCTCCATCGTAGAGGCGTTCGATGAGGCCGTTCTCTGCCGGCAGCCTCTCCACTGAGGAGATGACCGCATGAGAGACGGGGTCATACGCGAAGTCCTCGATGGAAACCGGCGCGCCATCGTCGCGCCTTTCGCGGTTGATCAGCTTCCCGAACGGGTCGTATCTCTCGATAAAAAGGGACCCTCCCATTGAGGATCTCATCTCCGACAAACCCGAGCTCCCCGCGACGGAAGAAGAAACCATCGTTTCACCGGCCGAGACGTTCCGCCGCACCTCGCGGAGTCCGCCGTTCGCCGCATAGAAATAGGCCTCCGTCGAAATCTGCCGCCCGTCCTTCCCTGCGAGCACACGCGTGCCTGACAATCGGCCCTTCACGTACGCGAAGAGCGTCTTTTTTGATAGTGCTCCGGCCGTATACTCTTCATCCTGTATGATGTCACCCGATGCGTCGTACACACGGCGCGCGGCCAGGACGGTGCCCACGGTTTCCTTCTCCACTTTTTCAGTGTGCTCCCTGTTCCAGGAGATTTCCCAGAACCGCACTTCCTTTCCATTGTCATAGAGGTGCCGCTCCTCGTGCAGACCGCCGCGGCTGACTCTCAAGACCCATCGGGAAGCGTCCTTCTGGTAGGGGAGGATCCGCGCAAGAGGCATTCCGAAGTCGTTGGACCGATACAAGAGGTCTTCGCCGGCAGCGTGCAGGGCGGCGAGCAGCAGGACAGCCTGTATCAGAAGATGCTTCATGACGCGCCGAAGAGAGAGTCCAGGTACTCGTCAGGATCGAACTTCTCCAGGTCAGCCTGCTTTTCTCCGAGCCCGAGGTAGGAGAATGGGATGCCCAGGTCCCGGCAGATGGGGACCACCATCCCTCCCTTTGCCGTGGAATCGCACTTTGTGAGCACGATCGAGCTGACTCCGACCGCTGCGTGGAACACTTCGGCCTGTGCGAGGGAGTTCTGGCCTGTCGTCGCGTCCAGGACGAGGATCTTCTGGTACGCGTCCCCGGCCACGCGCGTCTGCACGATCCTGTCGATCTTGGCAAGCTCCTTCACCAGCGCGTCCCGGTTGTGGAGACGGCCTGCCGTGTCGGCGATGAGGAGCTGGGAGCCGCGGGCCGCGGCACTGGAGATGCCGTCGAATATCACCGCACCCGGGTCAGCGCCTGGTTCCTGCGCCACGACGGGGAGGCCAAGCCTGCCGCCCAGTACCTGCAGCTGCTCGATAGCAGCCGCGCGGAAAGTGTCACCGGCAACCAGGAGAATCTTCCGCACGTTCCTGCGGGTCTGGAAATGATGCGCCAGCTTGGCGATAGTCGTGGTTTTGCCGACACCGTTCACGCCGAGCACGAGCAGGACGTTGAGAGTCCCGGGCACGAGGGCGATCTCCCTTGCAATGATGGTTGCACGCAGCCGATTCTTCAGCTCCGCAAGGAGAGCTTCGCGGCTCCGGATTCCCCGGCTTCCCACTGCCTCGCGCAGGGCCTGTGAAGCCTCCGAGGCGGTGCGCACGCCCATGTCGGCCTCGATCATCGCATCCTCGAGCTGGGAGAAGAAATCGTCGCCAAAATCGCGGGACAGGAAGAGCTCCCGCAGCCTCCTTCCGATGCCCTTCCAGGGCGTGGCGCGTCCTCCTTCAGCCGGCGATCTCATCAGCAACCTTCACGTAGTGGACGATTCGGGTCACCATCCACACGAAGAGCGAGGCGCTCACCGCGATGCCGGCATAATAGGTCCCGAGAAAAACGGTGCCGGCCGTCTGTGCCTGGACCGCGGCCGCGTACATGCCCTGCCCCGCGTACACCTGCGTCCTCACGGCGAAGTCGAGCGCCAGCGCATAGGAGAACAGCGGGAGCGGAATGGAGAACGCGAAGAATCCGAGTGATGCGTAGAAATCGTCCTTTGCCTTCTTCTGCCTCACGTCCTGCTTGCCTTCGTCCATCTGCAGCGAGAGGGAGAGAACCAGCGGGGAGGCGGGCTCGAGTGGAAAAGACAGATCGTAGAATCCCGGCAACACCAGCACTCCCCTGCTGCGCAGGGGCGGGCGGTCCACCATGAGCGGCGTCTTGCCTTTCCAGAGCGAGTCCACGTACAGATCGGCGCCCGCGGGTTCAGAGGAGATCGCGACCTGGCCACCCGCGATTTTCTCCAGCGTGTCGTCGATCCGTGTTTCCGTTTCGGGCTCGAGTGCAAGGCTGCGGGAGACTTCATGATAGCCCACCGCGGACATCCTGATCTCGTGCCTTCCCGGGGAGAGGTAAAGCTCCGGCGATGCGCCAGACGCCGCGAGGGCGCCGTCGACGTACAACGCGGCGTCAGGCGGATCAGGCGTGAATGCGACGAGGGACCAGCCACGGCCGAGAATTGTGCGGGCCATCTCCTTCCCGAAGCCCTGAAGGGAGGCGGACAGTTCCTCCCGGGACGCCGCGTTGCGGGAGGAGAATACCCGCGCCCGCTTGAGGGGATCGAACGCCCATATGTCGAGAAGGAGATAGCCCTGCACCTCCTGGATCGTTCCCCCTATCAGCAGGTCGATTCCATGCTCGGCGCAGTAGATCTCGGCAGGCACGGCGGGCGTCTCCAGCAGCTTTCCCGCCCCCGTGCCTTCCTTCAATACGACAGGCTTCTGGGCGGCCATCTCGATGCGACCCGGCGAAAGCGTGCGCAGAAAGTCCAGGCGGGCCGCAGCCGCTGCAAGGCGCGCCTCCACCGCGGATCGGGCCGCGGCATCCTTGGGGACCTGGTCGAAGAGGAGGGCATCCCTCTCCTTCCGCACGCCCGTGACGGATTTTTCGGCAGTGGCGATCTCGCGCGCGATCAACGCTTTCCGGGCAAGGTCGCCCTCTTCCTCCTGGTAGGTGTGCACCCCGAACCCGCTCACCTGGTCCTTGAGCAGCAGCGGAAGGCTGTACACAAGGTAGGCGTTGTCCGCAGCGAGCCCGTCGGAGGAAAAAACCGTTATCCCGATCTGCCATTGGGCAGCGGCGTCCTTTGGCAGAGTCAGGTCCGGTTTGTTCGCCGCGCCGGGGGCCGCGCTGCCCGAGGCCCCGGCCGCCGGACCACCCGGCGCGGGTGCCGGCGCCGTTGCATCCGGCTGCGGCAGCACCGGTGATCCCGCCGGCGGCGGAACCGTCCCCTGCGAGAAGACGGAGCAAACGGCGAGGAGATAGAGAAAGCTCGGGACGCCGGCTCTTTTCATCATGTGATGTCGAGCGCCTTCTTCAGCGCCGAGACGACGCGTTGAGGCTGGAATGGTTTCACGATGAAATCCTTTGCCCCTAGCTGGATGGCCTGCACGATCAGCTGCTGCTGCCCGAGTGCGGAGCAGATGATCACCCGGGCGGTCTGGTCGACTTCCCGGATTTTTTTGAGCGCCGTGAGGCCGTCCATCCCCGGCATCGTGATGTCCATGAGAACCACGTCCGGGCGCGTGTCCTGGTACATCGTGATGGCCTGCTCGCCATTGGAGGCCTCGCCGACGACGCGGAAACCCGCCTTCTCGATGATGTCGCGAAGGACGATCTTGATGAAGGCGAGGTCGTCAACGATCAGAACGTTGACCGCCATCGCCTTATCCGCCCGCCGACGTACTCGGCGGATTTGCGGCGCCCTTCCCCAGCCACTGCGCTTTCAGGTACTCTTCGATAAACGCGTCGATCTCGCCGTCCATGACCGCCTGGATGTTGCCCGCTTCGAATTTCGTGCGATGGTCCTTCACGAGAGTGTAGGGCTGGAAGGTGTAAGACCTGATCTGGTTGCCCCAGGAGATGTCCTTCTTTTCCTGCTCCATCTTTTCGCGGTCCCTGTCACGCTCGTTCTTGTAGTATTCGTACAGTCGGGAGCGAAGCACCTTCATTGCAAATGCCTTGTTCTTGTACTGGCTTCTCTCGTTCTGGCATTGCACCACAATGCCGGTGGGCAAGTGGGTGATTCGCACAGCCGAATCCGTCTTGTTCACGTGCTGTCCGCCGGCGCCGCCTGCGCGGTAGGTGTCGATCCGGAGATCTTCGGGCTTGATGTCGACGTCGATGGTGTCGTCGAGGACCGGAAAACAGAACACGGAGGCAAAGGAGGTGTGGCGGCGGGCATTCGAATCGAACGGCGAGATGCGCACGAGGCGGTGGATGCCCGTCTCCGCCTTGAGATACCCATAGGCGTAGGGCCCGTTCACCTGGATGGTCACGCTCTTGATGCCGCCTTCGGCCTCCAGGATGTCCAGGATGTCGACCGAGTATCCGTGACGGTCAGCCCATCGATTGTACATCCGGTAGAGCATGCTGACCCAGTCGCAGGCCTCGGTCCCTCCTGCTCCTGAATGAATGGTAAGGAAGGCCGAGGAGGAATCGTTGTCGCCCCCAAGGAGCTCGAGAACCTTCAGTTCCCCGTATTTCTTTTCAAGGCCTTCCCAGGATGCGCGGAGGTCCGGTTCCAGCGACTCGTCCTTTTCCTCCAGGGCAAGCCGCCAAATCCCCTGGAGGTCATCGTAGTCTGAGCGCAGCTTCGCCCAGGGCTCGTAGCGGCGCTTCAATGCCTTCAGCCGCGACAGCGCCTCTCCCGCCTTTTCCTTGTCCTGCCAGAAATCGGGATGTGAAGTCTTCTTTTCGATTTCGTCGATCTGCTTTTTCAGCGCCGCCGGGTCAAAGACCCCTCCAGGTTTCCTCGATCCGCGCGCCGAGTGTCTGCAGTTTTTGCTCCAGTTCAGTAAGCACGATTTGTTCCTCCCCCGCCCCTCATGCCTTCACGATCAGGCGCCGCCACTTCTTTTCCTTCAGTATGGTGATGGCAAGGGTGCCTTCAACGGGGTATTGGTAGAGGCGGATGCTATCATAGGAATCGGCAATTCTGTCAAGGTCTTTCTTCAGCCGGCCGAGGGCCGCTTCTGAGAGAGTCGCGCTCTCGAACGCATCTTTCAGGACCTTGCGGAAGCCGTACTGGACCAGAAGGTCGGAGCCGGCCTTGCGGTGATCATCGTTGGCGAACTCGCAGGCAACGGCGACAAACATCGTCCTCAAGTCTACGGCATTGTCTGCCTATGGACAACCCCCTGAAAAGCCGACAACATTGAAAGAAGGGGCAGCGATCTGGGGAAGGAGATGCTCATGCGGGAAAGTCGGCGAGAAAGAGCGAGACTCGGAATTTGCGCCGCCGTTCTCTCCGGGCTCGCGGCGCTTGCGGCGGGCTTCCCCGCGGACGCACAGCAGGTGGCTCCCGCGCCGGAGTCCGCCGCCACCGCCACGCCGCGCTCCTCAGCGGATTCTCCCACGATTTTTGTCTCCCGCCTGAAGGCTGAGCCGGCCGACTACCAGGTGAAGCTCACATGGGTGGACTCTCCCGATCTCAAGGGAACGTGCGTTGTGTACCGCTCCGCCGAGGAGATCTCTTCGCAGAACCTGGCAAAGGCGACGATGATCGGCAGCGTCGCCACCGGTGTCGGCTTCTACATCGACACACCGCCGGATCTCAGGGGCTGGTTTTACGCCGTGCTCATCCGCGAAACCTCCGGCACTTTATATCCCCTCCTCGTCCCGTTCAGGAATAAGACCAGCGCGCCCGTAGCGCCCGAGACCGCCGCTCCGGAGGATCAGCTGGCGGCAGCGGTCACCGACATCAAGGCCGTCCCGACAGGGCAGGGGGACATGATCGAGGTCACTTTTGCCGTGTCGAGCAGCAGCCGCGACCTGCTCCTCTTCTGGGGTCCCAGCGCTTTCTTGCGTTCAGAGGATCTGCTCAAGGCGATCAGGACCACGCCCCTGGATCCCGGCACAACACGCTATGTCCTGGCCGTCCTTCCCGGGGTCGACTACTGGTTCGCTGTCCTGGACGCCGGCATGTTCAAGCTGGGACAGGCGCCTCTTGTGAAGGGGGTGAACACCACCGCGTACGCGGTGCAGCTTCAAGTCACAGCCAGCCACGGATTGCCGGCTGTAACGCCAGCCTCGCGCCGCGGCATTCCCCTCCCCTCCCTTGCAATCAGTCGCGGAGTACAGACAGGTCAGGAGATCCCGGATGCCAACGTACCGGACCTCCCCGCCGCGCGGTCCCTATCGGACTCCACAAAGAAGTCGATCGCAACACTCCTGCAGTCCTTCACTCCGCCCGGCGTGAAAGGGCAGCGGCCGGAGGTGCTGCCGTCCGACGCGACCCCCACGCCGGGCGGTGAGCTGGCGCGGCTCCTTGAGATCGTACAAGGTCCCTTTTTGAGCGGCGACATGACCGGCGCACAGCGGGGGCTCGTGGATTTCCTGAGCCTTCCCCGCAAACCGGATCTCAACGCCCGCGCGCGTTTTTACCTCGGACAGGTCGACTATTTCCAGGGAAAAACAAAGGACGCGCTTCTGGAGTTTCTCACGGCGCAGGACTTCTACTACCAGGAGAGCGCGCCGTGGATCGATGCCTGTTACGCCTCCCTTGAGAAGTCGGATCTCTAGGGCACACCGCGGTCACGGCACTCCGTGACCGCGGTAGGGGCTCATAGCCCCCGCCTATGCGGACTGTGTCTTCTCGAATCCCACGCTCAGGTGATTTTCCCACGTCCCTCCTGGCGCGAGAGTGAAGTCCCACAGCAGCACGAAGCAATGAGACTGGAACTGCACCCGGTCCGTATCCGCCTTCGGCAGCGATGAATCCGCCTTCGGCAGCGATGAATCCGCCTTCGGCAGCGATGTCTCCAAGGGGACGTTCCAGCAGCGGAATACGCGAACAGATGAAAGGGTGACCGAAACCTCGTTGCGCACGTCGCGGACGAGCAATCCCTGCACGCCCTCTATCTCCGCAGCATCCGAGGAGATCTCCTTCTTGCGGTCCTCGTCGAGGAGAAACATCCGGCCGTTTTCCGCTGAGCGCGCGGCGAGGGAGATGTTGATCTCCACGCCGAACGTCGCGGAAATCTCCGCGCCCCCGGTGTTGGTGATCAGGTAGTAGACATCGATCGACCGGGGCCGGAACACAAACCTCTTCTCCACCCTGAGCGGCTGCGCATGCCCGGCGATGGCGACGGAGCCGTCGCGGCGCATGAGCAGCTCCGGCAGGGCCCTGTTGAGCTCCACCATTTCGTAGGGGCACGAAAGAAAGTCACCGGACTCGGCAAGCAGGCCGGTCTGGAAATCGCCAAGGACGGCCCCGGAAGAGAAGAAATGGTCGAGAAACGCCTTGCGGTCGTAGCTTTGTGATGCTTCCGAGCCGGCCGCCTCTCCCCGATCCTTCGGCCCTTCGCGGTCGATCATCGTGTCGAGATAGTTCCAGGACGCAGGGAGGAAATCCAGCTCGAACAGCGCACCGCCCACGGAATGGATGTACGCGTTGAGCTCCGAGCCCTGATAAAGGTACTCGGTGCGATTGTCCATGTCATAGTCGACGCTCAGGATCGAAGGCGCGAAAATCTCGGTCGCCCGGGTGATCTTCTCCGCTTCGATCAGGGAACGGTAAACGGCCTTGCGCAGCTCGTTGTCGTAGATTCCGCCCGTTCGGCCGTTCCAGTATGCATGGTGGCTCTGGCCCTTCCACAGCTCGTTCTGGGCGGCCTTTTTCTTGTACTTGTCCCCCCGCACCTGGCTCACAAGCACGTGCGTGTTCATCATTTTCGCGTACATCAGCCACGCTTCGGGGTAGCGGCTGAGGAAGTCCCTGAAATGGC
>JBEKTX010000015.1:0-24481 GCA_049515615.1 Spirochaetia bacterium | reverse complement strand
AATTGAAGGAAACAATTGAAAAGAAGACCTTTTCTGTTTAAAATCTGAAACAAGTGGTGCGAACGATCACGATCGTCTACCCGGAAGGAGACAGCAGGGAGATCGAGCACGATCTTCGGGTCAACCAGCTCGTGGATCTGAACGGCAACCCGCTCCCCCTTCCCCTGCCGAGTCCCCGGATGATCGTGTATCGCGTGTGGAAAGTTGAAACCCAGGCAGAAAGGCATGAAGAGAGCGTTCTCTACCACCTGGAGCTTGTGACCCGGCCCGAACTGGAGAACGCAGCCCTGAGAGGAGAATGATCGATGTTCGAGACGAAAATCATCGGCAAGGACGAGGTGCTCCTCTCGATTACTGGCTCTCTGTCCGGAGAGACTACCAACGAGTTTCACCGGCAGATGGACGAGCTGGTGGGAGCTTTGTACGCCACTATTTCACTTGACTTGTCACGAACGGACTCCATCAATTCCGCGGCCCTTGGAAAGATCATGCTCTTCAAGAAAAAACTTGCGGAGCAGCAGAGAACGCTTCAGATTAAGGGCTGCAGTGAAGCGCTATACAAGACTTTCCTTATGGTGAGAGCGGATCTTATGATATCTATCACAAAATAGGATATTTAATCGCTTATTGGATTTATATATCAGATGATTTCATCGCTTAGCTGCCAGTATCATCACAACGTCGCCAAATCCCCACTTCTTGGCAAGCCTGTCCACAGGACGCTTGATAATCCATGGCGCAGTTCCAACAGCCAGACCTCCCCATGTTACGCTTTGCCGTACCTCGAAGCCTGACTCTCGAACCAGCCTCTGGAGGGTCTTCCTGGAAAACAGCACGAGGTGATCGGCGATCGCGGATCTCCACGACTTCCCGAACAGACGTGCCTGGAGGCCGGCGATGTTGGGCGTTGTAATGATCGCATAACCGCCCGGAGCGAGGATTCGTCTCACTTCCCCAAGGAAGCCGCGAGGATCCGGCACGTGCTCGATGAGGTGTGAGAAATGCACGGCCCCGAAGGTCTTGTCGGGAAAGTGCGCCTCTTCGAGCGTTCCCGGAAAGATGTCGACGCCGCGATGAGTTTTCCCGTATTCGGCCGACTCCCGGCAGACATCGACGCCTCGGACGTCCCAGCCTCCATTTTTCATTGACTCTATCAGCATGCCCGTCGCGCACCCGATGTCCAGGAAAGTGCGGGGAGCTTTGAGCACGGCGCCGCGCTCCTCGAACCGGATGTCTTTCAAACCCAGCCGCATAAGGCCGAAAAAATTGCCCTCATTGGCAAGCTCGTAGGAGAAGTAGTCCACTCCGTAGCGCCTCCGAAGGTCCTCGAACACGGGTCGCGGGTTCTGGAAGACAATAGCGCAATCCCTGCAGCGGACGAATCCGAAGCCGTTGCATGTAAGGAACGCACGCGACCGCGCACTCCCGCAGCACGGACAAGCAACGGTTTCCTGCCGCTCCTCTCCTGGAACGGACGAATATGTCTTGGGCATCGAATCCTCCTACTCGTGAACGGAAAAAGAGATGACCTTCACCGTCTCGTTGCCGGCGAGATCGCGCGCCGCAAGGCGCAGGCTCGACTCTCCCTGGCGCAGCTCCACGGTCCCGCAACGGAGGAGCCCGGAAGAGTCATAGACCTGGCTGCGCGACAGGACGGTCCCAGTGAGGACGGACTTCCCCTCCATGACCTGGAGGGAGTCGAACGAGATCCGGGACACTTCCACGCCGTCCATGGAGAGGCTCACGCTGTGGGGGGCCAGGGGCCAGCTGAAAGCAACGTCCTCGCGCAGGTTGTATACTTCGGCCAGGATCTCCGCGCGCCCCGGTTTCATGACTACGCCGTCCTCCAGCGGCTGCTGCCGTTCACCCGTTGCGATCAGGACGTGCCGGATGACCGGCGGCTGATGGTGCGGCAGGGGCGGCAGGAACGCGAGGGGGTTCACGGTGGAGCCGGCTTCCTGGTCGTAGACCGTAAAATGCAGGTGCAGGCCGTCCGCATGGCCCGTGTCCCCGATGATCCCCAGCCTGTCCGTGGGAACATACGCCGCGCGCTCGGGGCCGAGGCTGCCGTTCTGCAGGTGGCAATAGAGGGAGATGATGTTCTGGTCATGGCGGAGGGCAACGAAGGAGCCCGTCCCGCGCGGGAGGGAGGAGTAGTCGGAAGCCTCCTCGTAGCGGAACACGAGCTCTCCCGGCAGAACCGGGTGCACCTCCTGACTTCCCCCGCCGATGTCGATCCCGTTATGGAAGTGGTCACCCCGGTCTTCACCGAAAGTGCCGGTGATGATCTTTGCCGCCACGGGCCAGTCGAGCCCGAATGCGTGCGGCAGCACGAGAAAGAGCGCTGTGCAGGCGGCCGCCCGGATCAGGTGCGTTGCCGGGATTTTGATCTTCACATCGCCTCGATGTCGATTCGCAGAAGCTCGCCGTCCCATCCGAGAAGGAGCTGGCCATCGATGCTCCCCAGGGACACCTCGTGCGCCGCGAACTCCTCGCGGTAGACCGGTACCCCCGCGGGCGGCTCGATCACGAGCTGGGCCCGGCCGCCCTCCGTCGATGCGAGCGCCGCAAGCCTGCCGTGGCCGGGAAAAGCAGCGCCGGCGAGCCTTCCGCGAAGGCTCACCCAGCGGAGAGTCTGCGCGCCCGGGTCGAAGAGGCCCGCGCCTGACTTCCCTTCGATGAAGCAAAAGCGCGAATCCGGAGAGAACCCCATCCTGACTTCGCGGCGGTAATCGGAGGGGAGACTCAGCGGGGCCAGAGGCGCATATCCGGAGCCCTGCCGGCGCAACACGGTGAAAAACTGCGGACTGATCCCGCTCACCGCGGCGATGAGCGAATTGTCCGGAGCCATGGCGGATCCGAGGATAACGGGGATCCTGCTCCCCCCGGGGGAATACTCGAAAAGCGGCAAGCCCTGCCGGTTGATGAGGAGGAGAGAGCCGTTCAGCAATCCCACCAGCAACGAATCCCCCTGGATGGAGAGCGTCGTCATGAGAGCCGGAAAATCCCGCTCCCAGAGCGCCGCGCCGGATTGGTCGAGCTCGATGATGCCGGAAAGGTCGGCCTTCACGTTGAAGACCCGGCTCCCCTCGGGCCCGAGAAGCGGATATCCGCTGCCGGAAAAGCTCGCCAGCCGCCGGCCTGAAATGTCCTGGAGGATCCAGTCCGTGCCCAGCCGCGTGTAGTTCACGAACCCCGCCGCAGAAAGGGCAACCCGGTAGAGCGCCGTGCCCGCATACTCGACCGAGCCGTCAGCCCGCACATATCCGAAACGGCCGCCGAGCTGGAACTGCCAGGAAGGCCGCCCCTGTTCTGCGGGGGATGAATCCACTGCCGGAGGAATGGGGACGGCCCACCGGGGACGGGCAACGAGCTCGCGCCCCAGGGGATAGGGAAAAAGAAGGAAATAGAATACGATGAACAGGAGTGCGGCGAAGAGGACGCGCGCTGGTCGTTTCTTGGTCAGGGAAGAAGCCACTCTCGACGTTCCTTCGACCGCTCTCATCCTATTCAGGCCAGGGGGTGTCTGTCAATGCGGGTGAGCGATTCCGAAGGGAGACTTGGTGAATGCTGAAGCCTGATGCCCGCGAGCTGATCGCCAGGGCCCGTGATGCGGCCGTATTCAGCTACTCTCCCTACTCGGGATTTCCCGTGGGAGCTGCCCTGCTCTGCGCGGACGGGACGGTGATCCTTGGCACGAACGTGGAAAACAGATCCTTCGGTCTGGCGAACTGCGCCGAACGAAGCGCGCTCTTCGCCGCGGTCTCCCGCGGGAAGAGGGAGTTCGCGGCCATCGCGGTCGCCTGCCCGCGGTCCGACGTGCCCGTGTCGCCGTGCGGCGCATGCCGGCAGGCGCTGAGCGAGCTGTGCCCGCCCGATATGCCGGTGTATTTCGCCGGAAAAGGCGACGGACACGTGCAGACCACGATCGGCGGGCTCCTGCCTCATGATTCGCTTCATGATTTGAAGAAGCGCGGTTGAAGCCTCCCGCCGTCTGCCCGCGCCACCGCCGAACAGGCAGCCGACGAAATTGTCCCTCCCCGCCTCCCCCAAGCGACGCCGGGGTCATCCTCGTTGCCGATTCAGAGCCCACTATGCTTCCTCCGAGGAGAGAAGAATGAAAACACCTCTGACATGCACAAACAGGCTCCCTGCGGTCGTCTCTGCCGGGGTCCTGTCGGCAGTCCTGATGCTGGCCGGCTCCCTGATCGTGCGAGGGCAGTCAGCGGCTTGGACAGGGCCGGGGCAGCGCGCGGGAGCCAGCGAGGGCGCCGTGAATGGCGCGCCGGCTGCCACGATGGCTTCTGCTTCCGAGCCGGCCGCCCGCAAGGGGGCCCCCGAGATGACCGCTTCTGACGTCGGGGCCTTTCTGGATGGCGCGCTGCCGCCGCAGCTTGCACACGAGGATATCGCTGGTGCGGTTGTGGCGGTCGTAAGGAACGGACAGCTGCTTTTCGCCAAGGGCTACGGGTTCGCGGACGTCGCCAGGAAGACCCCCGTATCTGCCGAGGAGACGCTCTTCCGCCCCGGCTCCGTCTCCAAGCTCTTTACGTGGACGGCGGTGATGCAGCTCGCAGAACAGGGCAAGCTGGACCTGGACCGAGACGTCAACGCCTACATCGACTTCGAGATCCCGAAGAAGTTCGGGACTCCGATCACCATGCGCAACCTTCTCACGCACACCCCGGGGTTTGAGGAAGTGCTCAAAGAGCTGCTCATCAATGACACGGCCAAGCTGAAGCCGTTGGGAATCTACCTGAAGGAACACGTTCCGCAGAGGATCTTCCCACCCGGCGTGACGCCGGCCTACTCCAACTACGGCGGCAGCCTGGCCGGCTATATCGTGGAGCGCGTTTCGGGTGAGCCTTTCGCTGACTACATCGACAGGCATATCCTGGAGCCCCTGGGTATGACCCGCTCCACGTTCCGCCAGCCGCTTCCCGGGCCTCTTGTCCCTTTGATGTCGAAGGGCTATCTCAGCTCATCGCAACCGCCCAGGCCTTTCGAGGTCATCCAGATGGCACCCGCGGGAAGCATGTCCCTCACGGCAGTGGATATCTCGCGCTTCATGATCGCCCATCTTCAGGACGGCCGCTACGGCAATGTTCGGATCCTCAAGCCGGAAACGGCCCGCATGATGCACTCGCGGCAGTTCGGTCTCATCCCGGAAATGAACGGGATTACACTGGGGTTCTACGAAGACTCTCGAAACGGCATGAGGATTATCGGACACGGAGGGGACACAAGGGTCTTTCACAGCGATCTTCGCCTGATTCCCGAGGAGGGGGTGGGATTCTTTGTCTCCTTGAACAGCCTCGGCAAGGCCAGCGTGGACGTTCGGGCCAGCGTCTGGCGCGCTTTCCTGGACCGATACTTCCCCTTTGCTCCGCCCGCTGCGCAGTCTCCGCAGACCGCAGCGCGGGACACGACGTCCGTGACCGGCCGTTATATCTCCAGCCGCCGCTCCGTGAACACTCTCTTCAAGGTGTCGACTCTCTTCAGCGAGATCGCTGTCTCGCGGAACGCCGACGGGACGATCAGCGCAAGTCGGCTTCGGGGACCCGGCGGGAGACCGCTTCGCTTCCAGGAGATAGGACCCATGCTCTTCCGGGAGGTGGACGGCCAGGCAAGAATTGGTTTTCTACGTGATGTCGGAAGGCGCCTCACGGCGGTATCGGATTCTCCCGTATTCGTTCTCGAAAAGGCCCGCTGGTACGAAGACAGTGCGCTGAACATTCCGCTCCTCGTTGGGACGATCGCGGTGATGGCGCTCGCGTCGTTGCTCTGGCCGGTCGGTGCGCTCCTGCGCAAGCATTACGGACGGAAGTTGGATTTCGATCCGAAGAGGCGAGTCTTGTGGCTTCTGGGGCATCTGGTCCCAGCGGTTGACCTCCTCTTCGTCCTTGCGTTGAACGTGGGCGCCTTGCGCGCGCCTTGGGCGGATCCGTGGCTGCGTGCCTTTCAGGTCATAGGCTGGCTAGGGGTGGTGGGCACGCTCGTGCCTCTGTACAACGTCGTTGGATCCTGGATGAAGAACGGCCGTTGGATCTTCGCCAAGCTGGGAGACACGCTGCTCGCCCTTGCCTGCCTGGGATTCATGTGGCTTGTCTTCACGTGGAACCTGCTCGCCGGGAGTCTGAAGTACTGATATGTCTGCCGAGACGCAAAGCGGGCGTGGTGCAGCTTCGGCAGCGAGAATGGCATGGTTCGCTGAAAACAGTTCGTCAGCAGCCTGCTGCCGCTTGGGGCTCCCGCCGTGTGCTTCGCACCTGGAATGTCGCCAGGAGCGACCGCGAATGTCGCCAGGAGCGACCGTGCTGCCGCCCTTCGCGGTAGATGCTTCCGCATCTACCGCTTGGGCTTTTCTTCAGCCTTCTTCAGGTCGTTTTCCATTTTCGACCGCCAGATGTCCGATTTCTTCTTGACAACGTCGGCCTGGTCGCTCTCCCCCAGGACGATGTGCATGCGTCGCACGGCGGACAAGTAGTTGATCGCGGCCTTGATGTCGTCGATGCGCAGCGTGGACAGCTCGTATTTTTCCCGGTACCTGTCCGCGGCCTGCTGGAGCAGCTCGCGGGCAAGGGCGAGATGCGCGATCCGTGCGGAGTACCCCTCCAATCGGGGATCCATGCCCCCGATAAAGGTCTTCAGGTTGAGCAAGTTCTTCGCGACCGCCGCGAACCTTCCCTCCAGCTCGACGAAAGACCATTTCCACTTGGAGTTGTCCCCATACCCTTCCTCCAGCGCATCGATCGTGAATCCCATCTTCCGCACAAGGTTATAACGGCTCTCATCGGAATAGGCAGCAATGTCGTCCAGCCCCTGCTCGTAGTCCGAGAAAGGTGCATCGATATACGCGGAGACGATTTCTTCCAGGTAGATGATGGCCTTGTAGATGCACTTGCGCCCTTCGTTGAGGAAGGCCTCGTTCTTCACACCGAGAAAGGACATTGAAAGGGAGCTCATGAGAAGGTAGTTCGCCACGATATCGAGATTTTCATCCACGAGGGCGAGCTTCTGGTAGCTCGCACCGGTCGGGTTGCGGGCGATGACTTCCTTGACTGTCTTCTCCTTGTTCAGCGCCGCCTCGATGCCGTTCTTGTAGTCCTGGATGTACTCCGTATAACGGCGCCGCGCTTCATCGCTGGGCTTTTTCATCACCCCTCGTCCCTCTCCGTGCCATACCTTGCGAGGAGCTCACCCGCGTGCTGCAGGGAGAGCTCTCCCTTTCGGTCACCGGCCAGCATCCGCGCGATCTCCTCTTTCCGCCCGGCGCCCGTGACCTTCTCCACCCTCGTGACCGTGCGGCCTCCCTGGGTCATCTTCTCGATCCTGAGATGATTATCGGCGCGAACGGCGATAGTTGCCAGATGCGTGATGCAGAGCACCTGCTTGTGACGGGAGAGCGCCGAGAGCCGTTCCCCGACTGACAGCGCGATCTCCCCCCCGATGCCCACGTCTACCTCGTCGAAAACAAGGGTGCTCACGTGGTCGGACTCGGCAAGCACCCCTTTGATGGCAAGCATGACGCGGGAGAGCTCGCCGCCAGAGGCGATGGCCCGCAGGCGCTTGAACGGCTCACCCAGGTTCGGCGAAATGACGAACTCCACAGCATCCTTCCCCCACGGCGTGAGCACCGGCGTGCCATCCGCGCGGGCGGCATCCGCAATGAGAACACGGAAGCTCACCTTGGGCATGCCCAGCTCGCGCAGCTCCTCTTCGATCTTCTTCTGCAGAACGAGGCTTCCCGTCTTGCGCTTCTCCGAAAGCTCCCGCGCCACCTCGGCGATCTGCTTTTCCGTGCGCCCGATGTCGGCTTCGAGGTTCTTCTTCTCTTCCTCCCAGTTCTCCATCCCGGCGAGCTCCTGCTCCCCCGCGACGCAATAGGCGAGCACCTCTTCGATCGTGTCTCCGTATTTTTTTTCCAGCGTCCGGATGGCCGAGAGCCGGGACTGCACGTCGTCCAGCCTTCCCGGGCTGAAGTCGGCCCTGGACTTGTACTGCCGGATGCTTTCCGCAAAATCCTCGATCTCGTAGAAGGCATCCTCCAGCTGGTGGGCAGGGCGCGAGAGGGACGGATCGATTCCCAGGATCTCGTCCATGGAATGTCGCGTTTTCCTGAGCGCCGCGAGCACTCCGCCGGCGCTTTCCCCGAGCTGTGCATGAACCTCCTCCAGCAGCGTGAACAGCTTCTCGTGATGGACGAGGATGGCGAGCTCCTTTTCCAGCTCTTCTTCTTCGCCGGGCTTGAGCTTCAGCGCCTTGATCTCCGTCACCGCGTAGGTGAGCAGGTCCGTGCGGCGAAGGCGCTCTCGCTCGTCCCCGATGAGCTTGGAATGCCGTTCCCGCAGGGACGCAAGGGCCGCATACATCTCGTGGAATCGTCCTGCGAGAGGTTCCGAGCCGGCCCACCGGTCCACCAGAGTGCGATGATTCTCGAGGTCCAGCAGGGACTGGTGTTCGTGCTGGCCGTGCATGTCGAAGAGGTGCGTGCAGAAATCATGCAGTTCCGCGCGCGTCACCGGCGTGGACTGGATGAAAATGGAGCCGCGGCCGCTGGATTTCAGCATCCGTCGGAGTATCACCCCGCCTTCATCAGGGCTGATCCCGTGCGCAGCGAGCCAGGCCGCGGCCTCCGCGTTCTCCCCGATCGACACGATGCAGGAGACGGTGGTTTCTTCCGCGCCGGACCTGATGATCGAGGTATCGGTCTTGTCTCCCAGGAGCAGCCCCAGCGCGCCGACGAGGATGGATTTGCCGGCCCCGGTCTCCCCACTGAGGATGTTCAAGCCCCGGGCGAACCTGACGGAAAGCTTGTCGATGATGGCGAAGTTGTGGACGTGGAGCTCCTCAAGCATTCGGCTCCCCCGCCCAGTTGAGCTTCGTCCGGAGGACCTCGTAAAAGGACCGCCTGTCTGTGTGCACGATGCGCGCCTTGAACGGCGCGCGGCGGATGAGGATGCAGTCACGCGGCCGCAGGAGGAACGACTCCTGGCCGTCGATCGTGAGCACGGCCTCCACCTTCTGCGGCTCCTCCACCTCAATGCGCAGGATCTCGTTGGCCGGAACCACCGTGGGCCTGTTGGAGAGGGTAAAAGGGCAGATCGGTGTGAGGATGAAGGCCTCCATCTCCGGATGGAGGATCGGGCCTCCCGCGGCCATGGAATACGCGGTGGAGCCCGTCGGCGTGGCCACAATCACTCCGTCCGCCCTGTAGCGGCCCATGTAGGTGTTCGACATGAAGATCTTCAGGCGGATCATTCGCGAGATTCCCTTGATCCCGATGACCGCCTCATTCAATCCCAGGAACGAGCCGCTGGGGGCGCCTTGCCTCTGAACTTCCACGGAGAGCATGAGCCTCTCACTCACGCCGAGCTTTCCCTGGAGGAGCTTCTCCCAGGTGTCTGCCAGCTCGCTCTTGGACACCTCGGTGATGAAACCGAAATCTCCCATGTTGACGGCGAGTATCGGCACACCCCGGGGGGCGAGCATCCGCGCGCATGAAAGGAGCGTGCCGTCGCCTCCAAGGGAAATGGCGAGGTCCACGCCGCTCAGGTTTTCCGCAGAAGCCTGGGTGGCAAAATCCAGCTCCACCGTCTCCATGCCGCGGCTGTGTGTGAGCTCCAGGATGGAGCGCACCACGCTCTGCACATCGTCCTTGCGTGAGTTGATAACGAGAAGTACTTTCCGAATGTCCCCCTGCTTGCCCGGCATGTGGGCACTACTATAGTTGCGCCGCACGGAGAAG
The DNA here is from genome assembly GCA_049515615.1 of Spirochaetia bacterium. Classification (GTDB taxonomy): domain Bacteria; phylum Spirochaetota; class Spirochaetia; order SZUA-6; family Fen-1364; genus Fen-1364. The sequence continues at coordinate 14,733 of JBEKTX010000015.1, read as the reverse complement.
GCAAGTCGGCGCGCAAATGCGCGGCGGGAGGCTTCGGCGTGCTCTGCATCCCTGTCTATGGCATTGTGGAGAGCACCCGGCAGACCGCCTCGACGTCGCGCTTCCCCAGCATCGGGTACAGGGGAAAGAGCAGGCAGCGCAGCACCAGGGAACGGGCATTTCCGCAGTGCGCCGCCGGGGACTCCTCGAGCGCCGCGATGGTGTCCGCAAAGGCAGGGGCCGTATCCACGTTCTTCTTCAGGGCGTAGTGGCGGACGTCCTTCATCCCGTCGGACAGCGCCACCGGGAACGACGAGAGGACATTGTCCGCATCGAACTTCTGCACAAGCGAAACGTGCCGTGACTTCATGAGGGCCTGGGCGTAGGCCGAGGCGACCTCGCGCCGAACCTGCACGAAACTCTCCAGGGCCGCGATCTGGGCGATCCCCAGCGCCGCGTTCATGTCGGCCAGGGGCGAGTACAGGGGCGAACCTTCCTGGATTCTCTTCAGGGCAGCCGCCGCCGCGCGCGACCGTGCGAGGACGAGAGCGCCGCCTCCGCATGTGATGATGTTCTCCGGGTCCATCGACAGGAGACAGACATCCGCCGTGCTCCCGCAGGCTGCAGCCCCCATCTTCCCCCCGAGCGCTTGCGAAGCGTCTTCCAGGATTGGAAGCCCGTGCGACCTCAGGGCCTCGACGTCCGCGACGATCCCCAGCGTATGCGGCACCATGATCGCCTTCGCCCCCTTCTGCGCCAGCGCGGCCGTCTGGACGGGATCGATCGAGGCCGATTCCGCATCAACGTCGGCGACCAGCGGCACCATCCCCTTGTCCCGAAGGACCCGGAACCAGAGCGCGGGGGCCAGGGCAGGCAGGATCACGGCGTCCGTCGTGGAGAGTCCGAGCGAATCAAGCGCAATTGAGACGGCAAGATAGCCGTTGGCGAGGGAGACGCCGCCCGCATGCCCGAGGAGGTGGCAGACGCGGGAGGTGAGCTCACGCGAGATCTCCCCCGGCCCGAGCTTGTCCGAGACGATGCAGGAAAGGACGCTTCCCATGTCCTTGCGTTTCACGGTCGGCCTGAAGACAGGTAATGCCATCTCTACGGGGTTTCCTTGCGGTGAGTATTGGGCGCCGGAGCGGGGGCTTTGTCAACGCCCCAGCTCGGGAAAGCCGCCTCTTCCGAGCAGCGGAACGAAGCGGCACCCGATGCTCGCGCGGACGGAAAGGGAGGAACCGATCTTCCGGGCGACGACGAGCTCCTGGGTCCCGCGAATGTCACCCACCGGGAGAACGCACAGGCCGTTGTCGGCGAGCTGGACCCGCAGGGCCGGGGGTATCTCCGGCGCGACGGCGGTCACGATGATCGCGTTGAACGGCCCTTTTTCGGGCCATCCCTCGCTGCCGTCTCCCGTGCGCACGATGATGTTGGAATAGCCGAGCTGCGCGAGTATGGCGCGGGCTCGATCCGCAAGCTCGGGGACGCGCTCAACGCTGAAGACCTCGGCGCACAGCTCGGCGAGAATCGCGGTCTGGTACCCGCTGCCTGTTCCGATCTCCAGGACCCGCTCTCTCCCGCGCAGCTCCAGGGCTTCGGTCATGAAGGCGACGATGTAGGGCTGTGAGATGGTCTGGCCATGCCCGATCGAGATTGGATGGTCTTCGTAGGCGGCCCCCTGGCTGCCGGGAGGCACGAAGAGGTGCCGAGGAACGCGGCGGAGAGCCGAAAGGACGCGCGGATCTCGCACGTCTCTCAGCTCAACCTGCTGCCTCACCATCCGGTCTGCCGCAGCGTTCGGATCGCCGGGAGTCCGCAAGGCGGCGCTCCGGGTCAGAAGGCGACGAGGACCGGCAGATCGCTCCTGCGGATCAGGTGCGACGCGGTCGAGCCGAGCAGGTAATCGCGGATCTTGTGGCGGCCGTGGGAGCCCACGAGTATAAGGTCGCTCGCTTCCCGCTTGGCCACCCGGGGAATAGTGTCCACGGGCCTGCCCGTTTCCATCAGCAGCCGATAAGGGATGCCATGGGTGCCGAGATAGCCCAGCTCTGTGTCGTACGGGAAACTCTCTTCCATCTCTTCGGTGACCGTGAGGACAACGATCTCCTCCCAGATGCTTCCAAATGCGTTGACGCAGAATCGCAGCGCGCCTTCCGCAACCGGGCTCCCATCATACGGAAACAGAACCCGTGCCGGGATGCGGAACGCGGCAGGACAGACCAGCACGGGGCGAGGAGAAGAGCGGACCACGTCCTCTGTGGTGGAACCCACGATCGCCCGCTCGATATGGGCGTTCTCGCCCTTCTGGCCGATCACCAGGAGGTCTCCCGACCTGGCCTCCTCCGTGAGGATGCCGGAAGGCACCCCTTCCCTCACCACGGAGACCATCGGGACCTTGGCTGAGTCCGCGTCTCTTTTGCATTGCAGGAGGCAGTTCTCAGCGAAGGTGCGGATGTCCTCCCGGACCTTGTCATAAAAGCCCTTCAAGCCGGGCTCTGGCGGGATATAGACCCGCTCGAAGCCGTAATCAAAGTGGCTGGCGGTGTAAATGATGGGAAGATCGGTCTTGCGCGAGTCCACGACGAAAACGACCTTTACCTCGGCCTTGACCCGGTGGGCAAGGTCCAGGGCGTACTGGAACGCCGTCAGGGAATTGAGCGAACCATCAATGCCCGCAACGACCTGTCCGGTCACCGCCCGCCGTTCTCCCCGCCCGCCGCGGTATTCTCCATGAGGCTTGAGTCCTTCGCGTGAAGCTTCGAAAGCTTGTATTGTTTCAACAGGAGGCGGATGGCGTCATTGATCCCCTCCGTTCGGTTTGCGTAGTACCCTTCCCGGACCATTTCATCCAGCCCTTCGAGGAGCTCGGTCGAGGTTTCCACGTACGTCTTCGACACAGCCAACCCTCCCTCTCGCGCGCTGGGCGGATACTACTCCGGCCTTCAGCCGAATTCAAGCTCGAACTTTCGTCCCCTGGCCCTGGCCACGGGCTCGCTCCCGGAGGCTCTCGCTGTCCTCTTCGCGGCCAGCTGCCGCCCTCCGCACGCCTCCGGCGTGCTTCGCATCCCTGTCCTCGCTTGCCCTCGCCCTCCCTGGCTACGGCAACACCCGCTGGGGCATCCGATCGACGTGGCCGCGAGGCGCCAGCTTCCACTGTTCATACACTGCGGCGAACCATCCCGATTCAAGGCACGTCCTGAGAAACTTGTACAATCCCTGGGAACAGCGCCGAGCGTTGCGCCGAAACTCACGCAGTGCATCCTCGTCGCCGAGATCGGAGACGACGCGGATGCTCATCGGCGGAATCCGGGCCCTCAGCGCCCCGACGAATACCCCGGCGGTCTCCCAGCTTGACGCGATTGCGCCGCTCACCGACTGCAGGGACTCGCGCACCTGGGCGGACTGGATGAAGAACTCTCCGCAGGCCTGGATGCCGGTCCGCACGTGCAGGCCGCTGTCCTTGCCCAGTTCCGTGAATGCCCTGACAAGTTTCTGCCCTTCGCGGCGCGGGAACAACTCGAAGATGGACGGCAGCTTCATCTCGGGAATGATCCGATGGGGAAGCCCATAGCCGGAGATGTCGTACTCAAGGCAGGACATGCCGAGCACGATTGCGTTGACGATCAGGTCGCCGTCGAGGGCGCCGCAGGTCCCCGTGTCCGCCACGAGGTCGGGCTGGAAGCTGCCGATTGCCGCCACGGTGGCCGCGGCCGCCCGCGCCTTCGCGGGCCCGGTTTCCACCGCCATGATGTCCGCGTTGCCCACCGCCCCGCGGGCGATCCGACACCCCAGAACGCTCGAGGCGTCGCGAAGGGACAGGGCCGTCCGACAGCTCGTGTATTCCAGCGGTATAGGGCAGACGAGGAGGAGGCGCACGCGGACCTCCGGGATGGTTCTCGGACAAAAATGTGGGGATAGGTAACACCTATCCCCCGGGCGAGACAAAGGGACAAGGAAAGGAGGTGAAACTTGCCCCAACGAATCTAGATTCCGTCTTGTCTCTATACACTAAACACCACGAGGCAGAAATGGTTACACCAGCATTTCTCACTTTCCCGGCCCGCGCACTCCGCTCGAACCAGCCTCCGCACGGGCGGCGAAAAAGATGCCGGCGAGGATGCACAGACCACCAACGATGCGAAGACCCGACGGTACCTGGGAGAGCAGGGGGATGGCAAGCAGGGATGCCCCGATGGGCTCGCCGAGCAGCGTCACGGCCACGAATGTCGCCGACACGTACTTCAGCGCGTAGTTGTACGACGTGTGCCCAAGGAGCTGCGGCCCGAGAGCCAGGAGGAGCACCCAGAGGTAACCGCTGGCAGGGTACCCTGCGAGCCGCATGCCGGTGAGGCCCACGACTCCGAGGAGCGCCGATGCGGCAGTGACAGAGCTGATGCCCACGTAAAGCGGAAGGGACATGCGCGTCCGCAGCCGCCGTCCCACCAGCAGGTACCCGGAGGCCGAGACGGCACCCAGGAGAGCCATGAGGTCGCCCCGGGCGGCGGCGGGCCCTCCCCGACCCGCGTCGGAAAACCCGATCACAATTCCACCCACGAGCGCCAGACCGATTCCCAAGAGTGTGGCAGGCCGAAGCGCCTCCTTGAAAAGGAGCGCCGATGCGGCGACGACGAACAGCGGGTTGGTGCTCACGAACACCACCGAGCTCATGACGGACGTGGAGTCCAGGGAGCTCGTCCAGAAGCCGAAATGCAGCGCGAGGAAGAGCCCGGATGTGACGGCAAGGACGAGATCCTTCCTGGTGAGGATGCGAATCTCGGCGCGGCAGCGGAGCAGCCCGACGGGTGCGACCACCAGCGCGGCGACCGTCATGCGCAAAGCGGCAATGGAAAGAGCGGGAAGACCCTCCGCCCGGGCGAACGAAATAAGAATCGATGCGAACGAGACTGCCGCCACGCCGAGCCCGAGGGCCAGGATCGGGCCGGCATGCCAATGAGAAGATTGCTCGTTCATCTGCGCCTTTGTAGTATATTGGGGAAGAAACAGGAAGGCGGCGGCATGGAACTGAAGTCGAGCAAAGTGGCAATCGTGGGAGCGGGGTCCGTCGGCGCAACCCTCGCATACAACCTCGCGCTGAAGGGCGCGGTGACGGAGATTGCCCTCATCGATTCGAACAGGGAAAAGGCGGAGGCAGAGATTCTGGACATCAAGCAGGGAGCCTCACTGGGAAGGCCCGTCCACATCGAGGCCACCGACTACGATGCCTGCCAGGACAGCGGGATCGCAATTATCACGGCGGGAGCCCGACAGCGCCGGGAGAGTCCCGTATCGACCTGATGGAACGCAACGTGGCGATCGTGAAGGGCATCGTGCAATCGATCAAGGGCGCCGGCTTCCAGGGGATCCTCCTGATCATCACCAACCCGGTTGACGTGCTCACCTGGGTCGCCTTCAAGGAAAGCGGATTCCCCGCCTCACGCGTCATTGGGACCGGCACGACGCTTGATTCGGCACGACTCCGCGAGTATGTGGCACGGCGCTGCCGTGTCAATCCGCAGAACATCCACGGGTACGTGCTGGGGGAGCACGGCGACACTTCCTTCCCCGCATGGTCCCTGCTCACCATCGGGGGCATTCACTTCGACGAGTTCTGCCCGGTCTGCGGCGCGTGCGATGACCAGGACGATTTCAAGAAGAATGCCGCCGAGGACGTGCGCCGCACGGCGTACAAGATCATCGAGGCAAAGGGCTCGACGTGCTACGCAATCGGCCAGGCTGCCTCGCTCATCGTGGAGGCCATCGTGCGCGACGAGCGCCGCATCCTGCCGGTCTCCTCGGCGCGCACCGATTTCCATGGGATTGCGAAGACCGCGTTCAGCTTCCCCACGATCGTCGGCAAGGAAGGTGTCGTCCAGGTCCTGAAGTTCGGGCTTGCCCAGGAAGAAGAGAAGCTCCTTCTCACTTCCGCCCTGTTCGTGGCCGAAAATATCGCCAGCGCGGGGTACTAGCGGCCCCGGCGGGTTTTCCGATCACGGAGCGGAATCCTTCTTCCCGGAAAGAGTGCTCTGGACGCGCTTCTCGTTCGTCTGCAGGAGCCTCCACTGGACGATCGGGATGTCGGCGATCAACGGGGCGGGGATGACGAACAGCCGGACGTCGCTGAGCGCCCGGGCTTCGAATATCCGGGTCCCATAGAGCACCTCCTCTTCTCCCCAGAACGCGCCCGAGGCAAGCGTCTCACACGCGCGTCCCTCGCGGAGGAGCTCGACCTCTCCCTTCTCCAGCAGCGAGAGACCGGGTGGCCTTCCGGGCTGCAGCCGGGAGCCCGCGGTGGCGCTCTGCGGCGACATGGCCACCGAGAGGGCGCGCTCCACGGGGAAGCCGAGCAGCTCGCCGAACAGCCACGTTCCCTGGAGGAAGCGCCGGTTGTCGAGCTGTCGACGCATCGATTCCTCGAGGCTGTTCTGCCTGATGAATGCCCGGTAGAGCTGCTCGGGGATCTGGATCGCGGTGATATAGCTGGAGGCCCGTACGGTCCAGAACGCGGGCTCTTCCATGAGGGCCGGCAGCTCGCCGACGATGCCGCCGCCCGAGAGCGTGCGGCGGATGCCCCTCTGTGCGTCGATGGCCTCCCCCACGCCCTGGAGGATGAGGAAGACCGCGCGCGGCCGCTCGCCCTTCTTCATCATGATCGAACCTGCGTTGAAGCTGACGAGGGGGCAATTGGCGAGCATGCGCACGGAATGCGGGGCGACCTCGGGAAAGTACGTCCGCAGGTAGCGGAAGGCGGACTGGGCCACGTAGTCCACGTTCGCGGGAATGAGCACGTCCTCCCGGCCGAATACCGCGTTCGACCCGATCTCCTTCTGCGCGTCGGTGAGCTCGCCGCTCACGTGGCTGATGATGAGGCGTCCCGAGGTGTCGCCGCGGAAATCGCTTGCCGCCCCGTGGATGGGCGCGCCGCCGGCATCGATCTTTTTAAGGTCCGCCGGCGCAAGAAGCTCCCTTTCCAGCTTCTCGGCGAATGCGCGGGACACCCCCGGGGCGTCCGGCTCCGCCGCGGCCATGCCGTGCAGGACCTCCAGAGCGGTGACATCGGCGAGGTGGGCGTAGGTGCAGTATCCCTTTTCCCACAGCGCGCGGAACCGGAAGATGTTCGTCTCCACCGGATGGGCGGAGATCTCGGGCTTCACCTGCAGGCCGTTCACGTCGTTCCACGCGCCGGCCTTCAGGTCGTGCACCTCGAAATAGCGGGGGAACATCGCCTCGTCCATCCCCATGAGCGCCGAAAGCTTCTTCGCCACGGATGCGCGGACCGGAGCCGTGGCAAAGTACTTGATGCGGTGATCCGAGCGGACCAGCGAGGTGAGACCGGCAAAATGGTCGTCGTGCGAGTGGGAGTGGAAGATCCCCTCGATCTCGTTCACGTTGATCCCGACCGCCGTGAGCGACTGCTCGATGTTCGGCCCCGCGTCGATGAGGTAGATCTTTCCCTGGAACATCACGATGCTGCCCATGCAGGGCTTCTCGGTGTCCCATCCATCCCCTTCGCCGATGTGCACGACGGAGAAGTATTCCCGTCGGATCTTGTGGAATCCCAGCGAGTAGGAGGACGGGTAGCGTTCACCCTGGCCGAGGTTGAGGTCCACGTGCACCGCCTGCCCTTGACAGGCGAACTCGTACGCGTTGAACCCCATGCGACGTACCGTGGCTCCTGCGCGAAGCTGCACGACGGAGGAGCCGACGACCCGTGTTTCCAGCATCTCCTCGGTCTGCCGGATCCGTCCAAAGGCGAACCAGAGTTTCATCCGCATGTAGTCCCGCGCCGTCTCCGGTGACACGCCGGCCGCCTCGATCTCCTCCAGGGATGCAAGCCCGTAGTTCCCCCGGAAGATATACTGGCTCTGCGACCGCACCTGCGCCTCCAGCCCGATAAGGAGCGGCTTCTGGCCGGTGTTCCCGGGATGCCCCGGGATCATCATCCCCTGCCGGTAGAGCATCTGGAGGATCGGGAACTCCGCCAGGTTGCAGAACGTCTCGTTCTGTGTCGGGACATCGGACAGCAGGATCGCATTCGGGCCCGTCTCGTATGCCACCCCGTCCTTCTGGGTGCCCACAATGAGTCCCTTCTTCATGAGGAGTTTCACGCTGTCCGCCGGGCAGCCGCAGAGAATGGAGAGACCCGCCTCAGGGATCGTGACCCAGTGGACACCGCGCGCAACCTTGACCGTGTGCATCGCTGTCTCCTGCTCTGAATAATAACCGTCCAAACACCCCGGGGGCGAGCGAAAGATCGGCCCGTGGAGTATAGTGCAGCCATGCCGAGTTTCATAGACGAACAGTTTCTGCTCACGACACGGGCCTCCCGAAGGCTGTACCACGAGCATGCGGAAGGCATGCCCATCCTGGATTTTCACTGTCACCTGCCCGCCCGCGACATCGCGGAGAACCGCGGATTCGCCAGCATCACCGACGCCTGGCTCGCGGGCGATCACTACAAGTGGCGGGCGATGCGCGCATGCGGCATCCCTGAGCGGCTGGTCACCGGGGAGGCGTCTGACAGGGAGAAGTTCCTCGCGTGGGCCGAAACCGTGCCACGCACGATCGGGAATCCTCTGTACCATTGGACGCACCTGGAGCTGAAGAGGTACTTCGACCTGCAGGGCGTGCTTCTTTCCGCGGCCACCGCATCCTCGGTGTATGACCGCTGCTCGTCGATGCTCTCGCGGGAGGACTTCCATGTCCGGGCGCTGCTCACCCGCATGAACGTGAGGGTGATATGCACGACCGACGATCCCGTGGATGATCTCGCGCACCATGCGAAGCTGAATGCCGACGCCTCGTTTCCCGTCACCGTCGTGCCGACCTTCCGCCCGGACGAGGCGCGGGGGGTGGAGAACCCGCCGCGGTTCAACGCGTGGGTTGACCGGCTCTCCCGGTCTGCCGGCATCGAGGTACGGGAATGGACGCAGTTCACGGCCGCGCTGCGCGCGCGGCACGAGTCTTTCCACGCGGCAGGCTGCCGAGCCTCGGATCACGGGCTGGAAGAGCCGTATGCGGAGGAATGCACCGACGCCGAAGCATCGATGATCTTTCAGTCCGTGCGCGGTGGAGCCTCACCCGGCGCGCGCGAAGCGCGGGCCTTCAAATCCGCGGTCATGCGGGCCCTTGCCCGGATGGACGCGGAGAAAGGCTGGGTGCAGCAACTTCACATGGGAGCCCTTCGGGACGTCAACTCGAGGTTCCTCGCGCGGCTGGGATCCAATACCGGCTTCGACGTGATAGGTGATTTCTCCCTTGCCAGGCCGCTCGTGCGCTACCTCGATTCGCTCGAAGCGGCGGACAGTCTTCCAAAGACGATCCTCTACTGCCTGAACCCCGCCGACAACGCGATGCTCGCCGTCATCAGCGGCTCTTTTCCCCAGGAAAATGTCCGGGGCAGGATCCAGTTCGGCGCCGCGTGGTGGTTCAACGACCAGAAGCAGGGCATGGAAGAGCACCTGCGCACGTTGATGTCCATGGGCCTGCTCGCCAACTTCGTCGGGATGCTGACGGATTCCCGCAGCTTCCTCTCTTACCCCCGCCACGAGTATTTTCGCCGCATCCTCTGCGCCGTGCTGGGCTCGGCAGCGGAGGCCGGAGAGCTGCCCCGTGACTTCGATCTGCTGGGCGGGATCGTAAGAAGCGTCTGCTGGAACAACGCGGAGAGCTACTTCCGGATTCCCTTCAAAGAGGCGCAGAGGGAGTCAAAGTAGGCTCCGCAGCTGCGCCTTCACGTCACCGTGTGCAGCGATCTCCTTCATCGACTCCATGAAGCGCTTCAGGCTGCTGCCGCAGCGCTGCTCGAACCAGGCGCGCAGGAGCGGGATGTCGTCGGAGTACAGGCTATACAGTGAGAGATACGCATTGTTCAACGGAATCCTTTCCAATTTCGCGTAGGCAGGGGTTCGAAAGCCCAGCGCCCTGGCATCGGTGAGCTGCCTCGCGAACTCATTGATGATCTGCGCCTTGCGGGCGAGCTTTTTCTCTCGGGAGGATGCGCCCTCGTACACGACGCGCAGATGGCCGGAAAGATCGTGCAGGAGCGAGATGAACAGGTCGGAATCCGCCTTGGAGTCGACGGCGGTCTGGTATTCCTGAGAACCCTCGCCATAAGTTGCCCTCAGCCACAGGAAGGCGCCCTCGTCCCCCACGAAGGTGGCCATTTCCTCGTTGAAATCGGGCTGATCCTTGAGAAAAAGCGTCGCGTGGGTCTGTTCATGGATGATCAGTGAGGCGATCTCGAACGGCGGGTATCGTTTCATGAACGAGTAGATGGGATCCTTCGTGAACCCCAGCGTGCTGAATGCATCGACCGGGCGGACGATCACGTCATAGCCCAGCCCCCTGAGGCGCGATGCTTCGGCGTCTGCGTCCGCCCGCTCGTAGAATCCCTTGTAGGGGAGCTTCCCGAGAAAGGGGTAGCTCCACATGTACGCGTCGAAGGAGACGGCATCGCAGGCCTGGACCACGTCCACGAGATGGTCCTTGTCGATCTCCTTGTAGCGCGTGTAGTTGTCGTTGTTCTTCAGGCCGACCTCCGTCACGGCGAAGCTCTTGATGTCCCGCACCTTCTGGAGGAACTCCCGGGTGTCGGCCGGCGTGGACGGATCCTCGATGAGCGAGCTCACGGGCCGTGTCCCGCTGCTGTAGCGCAGGAGATAGCTGCCCTGCTTGGCGAGGTATCCCACCTGCGATGCGCACCCTGAGACGAGCAGGACACCCACGGCAGCCATCGGGAGCACGGCCCTCATGGAGAAATGATAGGAGGAAGCAGTCGTCTTGGGGAAGCCCGACGCACTTTACCGATCGATGGCCTTTCGATAGGTTCTCAGAACATGGGAGGAGATGGCAGAAGCGGCTTCTCGGTGTTTCGAAATCGCGATTTCCGCGCATTTCTGGGCGCGCGGGCGCTGGCTTCCCTCTCCTCTCTCATGCTCAGCGTCGCCGTTGGCTGGCATGTCTATGAGCTCACGGGAAGCGCGTTCGCCCTCGGCATGGTCGGGCTGGCGCAGTTCCTTCCCGCCCTTCTCCTCGCCCTGCCAGGAGGTCTTGCTGCGGACAGGTTTGAACGGCGCACGATACTTCTCTTTTGTTTCTCCCTGCAGGTCATAGTGGCGCTGCTGCTCCTCTCCATCTCCCTTGTGCCTCGTGCCGGAGCCGGCTGGATCTTCCCGGTCGTGGCGCTCATCGGCGTCGGACAGGCGTTCCTCGGTCCCGCCAGCCAATCCCTTGTTCCCTTCCTGGTGCGCAGGGAGGACTTCCCCCGCGCCGTGGCCTGGAACTCGAGCATCTTCCAGGTTGCGACGATCGCGGGCCCCGCCGTTGGCGGTCTTTTGTACGCGTTCGGGCCTGCGTGCGTTTACGCCGTCTCGGCGGGGTGCCTCGCATGCTCCGTGCTCCTGATCTCCCGCGTCCGGACGCGGCTGCACATTGCCGCGGCCGCAAAACCGGGCTTTGAGGGACTGCTCGCCGGCCTCCGCTTTGTCTTCTCCCGGCCGACGATCCTGGGCGCGATCTCAATGGACCTGTTCGCCGTTCTCTTCGGCGGAGCCACCGCGCTCCTTCCAATCTACGCGCGGGATATCCTGCACGTCGGCCCGTGGGGACTGGGCCTCCTGCGGAGCGCACCCGCCGTGGGCGCGGCGGGAATGGCCTTCGGGCTCGCCCAGCAGCCCCTGGGGCGGCGCGCCGGGGCGAAGATGTTTTTCTGCGTTGCGCTCTTCGGCGCGCTGACGATCGTATTCGGCCTGTCCCGTTCCTTTCCGCTCTCCCTGGCCGCCCTCGCATTTCTGGGCGCTGCGGACATGGTAAGCGTTGTCGTTCGACAGACGCTCGTGCAGATCAACACCCCCGACGAGAAGAGGGGCCGCGTGAGCGCAGTGAACTCAATATTCATCGGCGCCTCGAATCAGCTCGGTGAGTTCGAATCCGGAGTGACCGCGGCATGGCTCGGGGCAGTGCCTGCGGCCGTGCTCGGCGGTGCTGGCACCCTCGTTGTCGTGTGCCTCTGGATCTGGCTGTTCCCCTCCCTCCGACACGCCGACCGCATCGACGCCGGGCCGCAAGCCGTGCCCGCGGCGGCCCCCGCGCCGGACGGGAGTGACCCCGCGGGGCGCGGCGGGATTGCTCCACGCTGAGCGGCCGGTGTACGCTCCATGGCCGTGGCAATGAGACGATACGAGACAGATGGCAACCACCACGATTTTTCCGTGAAGAGAACGCCGCGCGGGCTCGGCCTGTTCACCCGGAAGCCGATCTCACGGGGCGCCCTGGTCGTGGAGTACACCGGCATGCTGCTCCCGAGTGAAGAGGCGTACCGCAGGGGCGGCCGCTATCTTTTCGAGGTGAACGCGCGATGGATCATCGACGGCGCGGGACGGGAGAACATCAGCCGTTACATCAACCACTCATGCCGGCCCAACTGCGAGCCTCGCACCCGGGGCATGCGCGTCCTCATCTACTCCCTCCGACAAATCGCCGCGGGAGAAGAGCTCTCCTACGACTACGGCAGGGAGTACTTCGACGACCTGATCAAGCCAAAGGGATGCAGGTGCGACCACTGCCTGGGGCGGAAAGCGCGGCGGAGACCGGACGCGGAACGCTCCCGGCGGTGACGCCGGTCATCTCCAGGACCAGAACGCGTAGTCCCCCGCGGTCAGAAACCGCGGCTTGATGTTTCCGTCCGCCCGGGCGACGAAGAGCCCTGCCGAGCCATCCGGCGCGAGCGCCGTGAAGCCGATGAACCTGCTGTCGGGCGACCACATGGTCGAGGACCGCTGGTATTGATCGAAAAAGGGGAGAACGCTGAAGAAGCCCCGGCTGGGCGGAAACCGGGCGATGACCCAGGTCTTCCCGCTCCTCACGTCGTAACCCATGAGTCGGACATGGGGCACGTCATGGTTCTGGAAGAATAGTGAATCAATGTCTCCCGCCGAATCGGGGACCACGAAGGCGAGTGTGCGCCCATCAGGGGCCCAGAGGAACTCCAGCACGGGCCGTTCCTTCAGCGTGTGCTTCTTCGTCCCCGCCGCGAGATTGACAACCGTGAGAGTTCCCTCGGGAACCGGTTGGAGACGGGACGCGGCGAGGTACGCAATTCGTTTCCCATCGCTGGAGAACTCCAGAAACGCGCCTCCCGCGCCCGTCGCGAACGTGCGTTCTCCCGAGCCGTCCAGGGCGCGCAGGTGCAGGGTGGAGACCATCTCCGAGGAGGAGACACTCTGACTGGTGGAGGCGTACGCGATACTCTTCCCGTCCGGCGAAAAGCTCGGCGCCTGAAACAATCCGGGATCGACGCTCATCTCCACACGGTTGAGATCCGGCTCCAGGCTCAGGAGGGACAACCGCTCGCCGTCCGTCCCGGGCCGCCCCGTGTTGGCGTGGGCCGCCACCGAGAGGCTGTCCGCCCGCCAGTCCCAGTAGAGGGGCTCCCCCTGGTCGAGGCTTCGGTAGCCTCCTTCGACCCCGGCAGGCGCGAGACCCAGCTCCAGGATGTTCTGGCCCTGCACGGCCGAGAGCAGGCTCACCTTCATCGAGTCAGGAGACCAGTAAAGGTAGAAAGGCCGAAGGCGCGAACCTGAAAGCACGCGTGTGAGGTGCCGCCCATCCTTTGCGGCCGTGAAGAGCGATGCATCGGTCAGCTCGCTGGAACCGTCCAGGGTCATCCGCGTGAACGCCACGAGCTTCCCATCCGGAGACCAGGCGGGGGAGGCATAGGCGATCGTCACCTTGCCACGGACCCCCGCATCAGTTGTCAGGGCCTTCGATGTGCCGCCCTTCTGATCAATGACGCGCACATTTCCGTCCGGCGCGATGTAGACGATGAGTCCGACGCGTTTCTCGAAGAAATTCAACAGCGGGCTCTGCGCAGACTGGGCGCCCCGGACATTGCAGGAGCAGAGAATCGCCGCGATCAGGACCAGGGATGCGGGCACGGCTCTCTGGAGGATCGATCTCATCCGCACGCACCAAGAAGATAGCGGAAATCTGACGGGGAGCAAAGGAAAACTGATCCGCGGGGACGATCGGTTCCCCGAGATCTCCCCAGTAGACCGCGGGAACATTTGTACTACACTCCTCCCATGCAGGACGCATAGGCACGACGGCAGATTGTGGAAGCGGGGCGGAGGCTGCGTGACAGGTTCTTCATCGCATCGAATGACGGTAACCTGAGCGCGCGCGTCTCCGGGGAACGATTCCTCATCACCCCGACCAGCATGAACAAGGGCGATGTCACCGCCGAACAGATTCTCACGCTGGACATGCAGGGGAATGTTGTCGCGGGAGACCTGAAACCGAGCTCGGAAACGAAGATGCACCTCGCCGTCTACCGGGCCCGGCCCGACGTCCAGGCGATCGTGCACGCGCATCCTCCCACAGCCACGGGATTCGCCGCCTGCCGCATCCGCCTGGACCAGGACGTCATCCTCCCCGAGGTTGTTTTCGGGCTGGGGAAAATCGGCTTCGCGGAGTATGGGACGCCGACGAGCGACGAGATCCCCAGAGCCGTGGTGAAGGAGATCCCGGATTGCGAGGCACTCCTCCTGTCGAACCACGGCGCCCTCACGGTCGGATCGGACGTCATGCAGGCTTATTATCGAATGGAAGTGCTCGAGATGTACGCGCGCGTCCGCCTGGTGACCCGTCTCCTCGGAGAGCCCAAGCCATTGTCCGCAACCGAAGTCGGAGCGCTGCAAAGGGTGCGGGAGGAGCAGGGATGGGGACGGAAGGGAGCCAGTCTCGAAGGCCTGGATC
>JBEKTX010000014.1:0-24759 GCA_049515615.1 Spirochaetia bacterium | reverse complement strand
CCCGAGTTTCTCGATCAGCTCCTGTGCCCACTCCTGTTGTGCAGCCGAGTTCCGGGCGTAATCCGCCGCATCCCAGCGGACGCCGGCCCCGCTCATGCCTTGTCCCTCGAGATGGCGTCCAGGGCATCGACCAGGCGCTGGACCTCGGCGAGCGTGTTGTAATGCACCGCGCCCACGCGGACCATCCCTCCCGATCCCTCGAGCCCCAGGCGGCGCGTCACTTCAGGCGCATAATAGTTGCCGTCCCATGCGGAAATGCCCGCCGCGTCCAGGGCCTGGCATATCTTCCTCGGATGGCGCCCCTGCATTGTGAAGGAAAATGTGGGCACCCGGCTTTTCATTCGCGATGCATCCACGATTCCCCTGATGCAAAGCCCCTTGACCGATGTGAGCCCTTCGCGCAGCGCAGCGCACAGCCCTGACTCGCTCTCCTGGATGCCCTCCATGCCGGCGCGCAAAGCTGCGCGCCTCGTTGCCGGGGCGCCGGCTCCGAATGTCCCCCCAGATGTCCCCCCGAATGCTCGGCCCACCCACTCCAGGTAGGAAAGGGCGCCGCGGACCCCCGCGATGCTCTCGAAACTCTGCGTACCTGTTTCCCACTTGTGCGGGGGCGCATCCGCGGCCGGCCGCACCTTGTATGCGGCCAGTCGTTCCAGCAGGTCGTAGCGGCCCCAGAGGATGCCGGTGTGCGGTCCGAAGAACTTGTACGCCGAGCAGGCAAGGAGGTCGCAGCCGAGTGCCGAGACGTCGATGGGTCCATGCGGGGCATAGTGGACGGCATCCACGAAGCACAGAGCACCGGCCTCGTGGGCAATCCGCGCGGTCTCGGCAACGGGATTGACCGTGCCCGTCGAGTTGGAGGCGTACCCGACGGCAACCAGCCTTGTGCGGGGAGTCACCTGACGGGACAGCTCTTCTTTGCTCCACGTGCAGTCGGCAGGGTCGAAATCCACCCAGCGCACCGTGCAGTCCCGGTCCCGGGCTGCCAGGAGCCATGGAGAAATGTTCGCGTCGTGATCGAGCCGCGTCACCACGACTTCGTCACCCGGAGAAAGCTCGCGCGCGATGCTGCGGGAGATGTGCAGCGTGAGGGAAGTCATATTCTGCCCGAAGCAGATCTCCTCGGGCCGGGAGGCGCCGAGGAAGTCGGCGAGCGCCGCGCGCGTGTCCGCTACCATCGCGTCAGATTCGCGGCTGGCCCGGAAAGCCCCGTCATGATTCGCATTGCGCCGCACAAGGTAGTCGTTGATCTCCGCGAGAGCCTCAGAGGCGATCTGCGTGCCCGCAGGGCTGTCGAAATAGACAGGGGCGGTGCCGCCATGGGAGGCGGGGTCGAGCGCTGGAAAATGGGAGCGCACGGAAGAGTTGTCGATCACGGGGGCCTCCTCCAGGAATGTGCGGTCACAATATCGGAACCGCAACCCTTTGGTGAAGTGGGCGCTGCGTGTGCGCTCGCAGTTCCGGTTGGTCCCCCGCTTATTGTGACGCTTTTTGGAGCTGCTGGTACGCGGCGTCGGTGTCCTTCAGCATTGCCTTGTGCTGCGCGTAATCGAAAGCAGTCTTTCCCTGGCTGTCCTTTGCCTTCGCATCCGCGCCAGCATTCAAGAGCGTGGTGATCACTTCGGGGAACTCGGTGCCATTCCAAAGTATCATTGCATCAGGATCCTGGCCCTTGCCGGCAGCAAACATCAGCGGCGTCGTTCCGTTCAAGTCCCGAGCGTTGATCTCCGCGCCAGCCTTCAGGAGAGCCGTGGTCACCTCGGGATTCGGGTAGTCAGCACTGGCAGCACACATCAGTGGCGTGGTGCCGCGCATGTCCCGCGCGTTGATGTTCGCTCCTGCCTTCAGGAGCATGCCGACACACATCAGCGGTTCGGTTCCGTTCATGGCCCGCGCGTTGATGTCGGCTCCGGCCTTCAGGAGTATGTTGAGCAACGCCGGATTCACAGCGCGTGCGACACACATCAGCGGCGTGCTGCCGCTCGTGTCCCGCGCGTTGACGTCCCCGCCGGCGTTCAGAAGCGCATTGATCACTTCGGGATTCTGGCTGGTGGCGGCATACATCAGCGGCGTGGTGCCGGTCGTGTCCCGCGCGTTGACGTCGGCTCCACCCTTCAGGAGCATGTTGACCACATCGGCTTGATTTTTCGCGGCCACCATCAGAATGGTGGCGCCTGCCTTGTTCCGCGCGTTGATGTCAGCGCCTGCTTTCAGGAGCGCGGTGATCACCTCCGGATTCTGGTTGTTTTCGGCGGCCTGCATCAGCGCGGTCCAGCCGTCTTTTGTCTGAGCCCTGATGTCCGCGCCCGCATTCAAAAGCGTGGTAATCGCATCAGGATTTTTGTTCTCGGCGGCAGCGATCATCAGAGGAGTCAATCCGTCGTTGTTCCGAGCATTCACGTCCACGCGCGGATTGATGGCCGCATGTATGCTTTGTGGAGATCCCGCCTTTACAAGGTCGAAAAAATCCGATTGTGCGTTCAACGCATCGGAAAGCTCGCGATGGGTTCTTGTCCCTCTCAGCTTCACGTTTTGTTCCAAATAATAGAGCGCCGTAAATCCCGCCAGATCGCCAGTTTTCACATCCGCGCCGGCTTCCAGAAGCCTGGTGATCACGTCGGGGTTCTGGTTGCTTCCTGCGGCGTAGATCAAGGCAGTCCGACCGTATGCATCTTTCGCGTTGATATCCGCGCCCGCCTTCAGAAGCATGGTGATCACTTCTTGATTCTGATTCTTGCCGGCAGCGCATAACAGCGCGGTCATCTTTCCCTTGGTCCGCGCGTTGATATTCGCGCCCGCCTTCAGGAGTGTTGCAATCACCTCGGGAGTCTGGTTGCTGAAGGCTGCATACATCAGAGGCGTGTAGCCGTTCGGGTCGGCTGCATTCACGTCGGATCCCTTGTTGATGGCCGCTTGCACTTTCTGCGGAGTTCCGGTCATCACCAGCTCAAAGAAACCGCGGTCACTTGCACTTGAGCCAGCACTGTTGCCGGTCCCTGTTTCTTGTCCCCCATTCGCAAACGCTGTCAAGGTGAGAAGTGAAAGAGCGACAATCACAGCAGCCGTTTTCATGTTGCTCCCTTTCTTTCTTCATTGCCTATTTCACATTTTCTGACTGTAGACCGATCGCCATTGTTGTCAAGGTCCTCTTGGAATGTCCATTGCGGCTGCATCTCAAGAAAGTCATTCATTCGCGTATCCACTTGCGTGACCCCTATGTCGTGAGGGCCCGAAAAACCTGCGTGAGCCTGTTCGGCAAGTGGGAGATATCCGGCAGGTAGATGAAAGCGGACCCGAAGGTCTGCTCCATGAATTGCACCGAGGCTTCGTCCAGGGTGATGCAGAAAAGGTGCACCCCGGCAAGGGCAGCCTCCTCCCGCACCTTCCGCAGATCCGCCTGAACGTAGGCGGCGGGCTTTTCGATGACCTCCATGACCGGGAGCGGGGAGCTGCTCTGGAAGTTCCTGCCATCGACCTGGTACTCCGTGGCCTCCTCCGTCCTCCCGGTTGGTCCCTCGTAGTAGGAAGGGAGACCATCCGTGATGAAAAATATGATCTTCGCCTTTTCCCTCGAATCCCGCAGCTTGCGGATGAGGTGCCGAAGCCCCACCGAGAAACGCGACCATCCATTCGCCGCGGGCTGGAAACGCTGCAGGATCCTCACGTGCCGCAGAGAATACCGCTCGTCGAGGTCTTTGATGGGGAAGAACAGTGTTGCGGGAGGGCCAAAATCGTAGTAGGCATAGATCCCAAACCTGTCCCCCACTGAGCTCAACGCTTCCGCGAGGACGAAGGCGGCATATTTCTGGTGTTGGAAGATGCTCATGTCCTGGACGCGCTGCCGGGTGGAAGGGGACATGTCCAGGACAAGGGCCGAGGCGACGCTGCGCTCCCTCTTCTCACGGAAGATGTAGAAATTGCTCTCCATCTGGTGCCCGGTCGAAAGGTCCATGAGGTTATCGACATAGAGGTCGAAGTCCACCTCGTGGCCGTCATCAAGGCCCCGGGTCTCCGAGATGCGCTGCGGCTTCATCGCCATGAACGCCTTTCTCACGGCGGTCACATAACCGGGATTTCTCAAGGGCAGATCATCAGGCGCGCCTTCGTCCCCGGGGAGCGCGTGAGGCAGGAAAAGGGCGCAGTGATCTTCGACATAGCAGTTGCGCTCAGCGTGCCACTCCGGATACAGGTAAGGACGGGACAGCTTTGGCGGCTGGAATTGCCCAAGGCTCGCGCCGGTCCCCACGCGAATGCCCTCCAGCGCACGTGCCCGCGCCTGGTCCTCTTGGCGGCCGTTCTCGCGAGGCTCGAGTCCCCGCGCCTGCATTTCCTCGCGATACCACACGAGCTCCAGCGGCAGGATTGCGTTTCGGGGATTGGTCGTAATCCCCAGGAATTCGAAACTCAGCTCCTCCACTGAAAAGAGCTCGGAAAGGAGCTCCGGGCTCTCCGTTCGCAGGAAGTCAAGGAGCACGACGAGAATTTCCGAAGCCGCGGCGATGCTGTCATAGGTATCGGAAATCTCGCGCGCACCGAAAGTCTCCATGATGCGAAGCATCTGTTCCAGATAGGGCAGGCATTGTCCGCCTGCCTCCCCCTTCACCTTTCCGTACCAGACGCTCTGGATCAGAGCCGTGAGAAGTCGATTGACAGGGTCGAGAGTCGTGACCTCGGGGACTCCCTCGAAATCTATCGCCTCCACTCTCGACCGTTCCTTCGCGAATCCCGTGTATTTTGCGTAGAGGAGAGCGTTCACGCGGCTGTCTTCCACCACGTTCCACAGCGAGCGCAGCAGAAGAGGAAACCGGGAATGGAACAGCAGGCGAACCAGCGGCGACAACCGCTCCTCGCGGAGCCTCACCGCGGCGGGGAACCCGGCTTCGACGAGCCTCTCCCTGGCCCTTTGTGCAAATCGCTGCAGAGCAGCATGGTTCCGCAGGTATTGACCAGGGGAAAGGCGGTCCATCTCGCGCGCGACATCATCGAATCTTTCGGTGCTGGTGAGAAAAGAGCCGAACTCGATGTGGGCGCATTCGTGCACGACGCTGTGCAGCAGGACCATGTAGTTTTCATCGCGGCTTTCCACGTACTTCACATACTCGGGCACGAAGACGGACTCACCGTCCGTGTAATACATTGCCGATGCGTCGGCCGTGGTTGTGGATCCGGAGATTCTGAGCCGCACGGGCTTTTCCGCCATTGCATTCACAAAGTGCTGCAAACGGTCGGAGACCGAGGCGACATGAATGCCTGAATCGATCTCCCTCCAGATCCGGCGGCTGAGGTCCGATTCCCGCTGGAAATACGCCTTTGCGCTTTCGGAATTGTCCCCGTGCTTTCTGATGATCCGGGCTCCCTCCTCCACCCAGGGACTCAGATCGAGGACAGGATTGTCCACGAAGGTCTGGAAAATTGTCTTCACGTACCGAGACGCTTCGCAGCGCGATATGCGGATGAAGCTCTTTTGAAGGCGCAGGATGACGGGGATCAGATGCTTCCGTGCCGGGTAGAATGCCCGGATGCAAGTGAGCATGAGGGAAATAAGGACCACCAGCTCGCGCGCGCGATAACGGTCGTCATTGAAAAAATCGTACAGGATGAAGACAAGGTCCTTGGAGGGCATGGCTTTTTCGGTGAGCGCGACCCGGACGGCCGAAAGGCAGCGTTCAAAGGATATCCCGCGCACGGAGCTGAAGTATCGCGCAAGGCCGCAGAGAATCCTGAAATATGCCTGTTCCTCCGCGGACGTGGTCATTCGAGCTTCAAACAAATCGAGCATGGAGGCGATTGCGCGCGGATCACCGATATCCCCGATCGACCTGCAGAACAATCCGAAGAACATATCCACTGCGCCGCCCATGTCGAGGCCCATGTCAGGCGCAGAAGCCTTCGAAAGCTCTCTTGCCAACCGGGCTTCCAGCGCGCGCGGATTGATCCGGTCTGGTTCATAGATCGTCTTGACAGGCAGGTCTGGGGGACGCGACGGCTCCTGGAGGATCCGACGGCTTTGGATGTAGGAGCTCACCAAGCGGGCAATGAGCTGGGCAGGCATGCCCTTCACTTGTTCTGCTCCTTCGATCAAACCGGATTCCAACAGCCCCGCTACCATTGGGTTCATCGTCGGGAGTTCCAGATCGGCCAGATGGGGCTCAACGCCTGCAAACATGGCGCGGAGGAGAGGAGCTTTCAGGCCTGTGCCTTCGGCCATGGAATTGAACAAGAGCGTCCCGTCCGTTGCGCCATACCGGGTGACGAGAGCGTTCAGGATGGGCTCTACCTCGGGGGGGATCACGCGCGGTCTACAGGAGCTCGAAGCCCTTGCAGATGTCGACAAGGCTTGCCTTCATCTGCTCATCGTCGGTGAGAGGCGACACCAGTGTGCTCATCACGGCGTCGCGAGCGGGGATGCCTTCTCGAATGAGTGTGGCCGCGTAAATGAGCAGCCGCGTGGATACTCCCTCCGTGAGTCCCTGCACCTTGAGGGTCCGGATTTTCCGGCCCGCCTCCACAAGGCTGCGCGCCAGACCCTCCTCGCACCCGCTCTCCCGCCGGACCACCTGGATCTCGATCTTTGACGGCGGGTAATCGAAATCCAGAGAGACAAACCGCTGTTTGGTGGAAGGCTTCATTTCCTTGAGCACGGACTGGTAGCCGGGATTGTAGCTTATGACCAGCATGAACTCGGGCGGGGGAGTCACGGCCGTGCCTTTCTTGACCAGGGGCAGTACTCTCCGATAGTCGGTGAGGGAGTGCATGAGCACCGCGACATCCTTTCGCGCTTCCACGATTTCATCCAGGTAGCAGATGCCACCGTGGCGCGCCGCTTTCGTGAGAGGGCCGTCGATCCATTGAGCGCCTTCGCGCAGCGTGAGGAAAAACCTTCCGACAAGGTCATTCGCCGTGAGATCCTCATGGCAGGGGATGGTGACGAGGAACCCTTTCCTGGCTGGGAAATCTTTTATCTGCGCTTCCATCGTCCGTTGCGTCGGATCGTAGCTCACCTTGGTGAAGCTTCGCTGCAGAGTGAACGCCATGTGTTCTACGAACCTCGTTTTCCCGCACCCGGTGGGCCCCTTGAGAAGCAGCGGGAGCCTGTTCTTGTACGCCGCTTGAAACACCTGGGCTTCTCTCCCGACCGGGAGATAGAAGGGTTCCTCCCGGATGTCCATCTGCTCGATGGGGAATTCGTTCAGCAGCATCGATGTATCCGACATTGCGTTCTACTTGATCAAACGGTACCACAGGCGCGGCTTGCGGAGAAGAGATCGCATTGACTCCGCTGCCGCCATTCAGGGCAAGTGTTGCGACGCTCGGGTGTGGCTTGTGTGCCGCACACTGGTCCAAGTCGAGCGATTAAGGCCGGACCTTCCTTATTGTGTGTTGTCATCGAGGTGCAGAGGTGGACCATCCTTTTTCACCGGGGTTCGTCCCATTTTCCTTACTGTGACGCTTTCTGAAGCTGCAGGCAGGCATCCGTGCCTTTCAGCTTCGCATTATCCTGCGCGTAGTCAAAGGCGGTCTTTCCTGTATTGTCTTTCGCCTTCGCGTCCGCGCCGGCTTTCAGCAAGGTGGTGATCACCTCTGGGTTCTCGTTGTACCTGGCGGCCCACATCAGCGCGGTGAAGCCATTCTTGTCCTGAGATCTTATGTCCGCGCCCGCCTCCAGGAGCGAAGTGATCACCGCGGTGTTCGAGTTGGCCATGGCGGCATTCATCAGAACAGTCGTGCCGCCCTTGTCCGTCGCATTTACGTCCTCACCCGCCTTCAGCAAGGTGGCGATCACCGCAGGGTTCTGATTCATATTGGCGGCGCAAGCCAGTGCGGTATCACCGTAGTTGGTTCGAGCATTGAGATCCACGCCAGATCTTAGAAGCAGAATGATCACTTCCGGGTTCTGGTTATACATGGCAGCGAACGTCAGGGCAGTATGTCCGAAGTCTTTCTCCCGAGCCTTGACGTCCGCTCCCGCCTTCAACAGCGCAGAGATCACCTCGAGACTCTTGCTGCCCTTCGCGGCGAACAACAACGGGGTCATGCCAAGCGTCTCCTGAGCGTTCACGTCCGCGCCCGCCTTCAGGAGGACCGTGATCAGCTCGAGACTGCGGTCTTTCCAGGCGGCGTACATCAGCGGGGTCATGACGAGCTTGCTCCGTGTGTTCACCTCCGCGCCGGCTTTCAAAAGTGTGGTGATCACCTCGAGATTCTCGTTGAACGCGGCGGCATCCCTCAGCGCCGCGAAGCCGTCCCTCTTGATGTTTGCGCCGGCCTTCAGGAGAGTTGTGATCACCTCCGGATTCGGGTTGTACGCTGCAGCGGCGATCAGCGGGTTCCTGCCGAGCTCATCCTCAGCCTCGAAATCTATGCCTGCCTTGACCGCGGCCTGAATGTCCTGTAGTGTGCCGACCCTGAGCAGCCTGAAAAAATCCGTTGCCTGTGCAAAGGCAGAAGCCGTAAAAATAGCTGCAAGGATAGCCAGGACGATTTGCTTTTTCACCTTGAACCTCCAATGAAGCTGGCATTTTGATTTCCGCGCTCCGCGCCGTCACTTCTTCACGACTTGCCTTTTGCCGGCTCTTTCAGCTTGTCATCGATCTGGTTTGACAGGTCAATTGCCTGGCTGAAGAATTTGGTGTCTCTGGATAAGAGGTAGGTATCTATGCTTTCTTTGGCATCCAGGAATTTCCCCTGGTTGAAGAGGATCTGCCCACGGGTGAAATACAGCTCATTTGGCATCTTCACTTTGCCTGGATAATTACTCTCGAGGTCCATTATCAAGTTGAGATATTCCAGGGTTTTCGCGTCATTCTTTTCGGCGGTGGCGGTCGTTGCGCCCCGGAGATACTTGGCCAGCAGGATGTCGGCAGGAAGATCCGCTGCCGCAGCAGGAAGAACAAGAACCAACCCGAGAACCAGGACCAATAATAAACGGTTCATTTCATTCCCTCCTTCATTCTTGTTTGCAGAGTGCATTGTGCGAGCGCAGTTCGTCCTGTTCATCTTTTCTCGGCCCGAGTTTCACCTGGAAAAAGTGCGAGAGTGACACGAGCGTGGAGAGCAGAAGCAGGATCAACGCGGTCTCATGCATGGACTCCCCTTATCGTGCCTATTATTATCGCGCATTCGTGCTTTCGACAACGGCGCGGCCTTCCGGCGCCGCCCTCCCAATTCCGAGAAGGGCTTCATCCAGGGAGCCCGCCGCCGCTCCGCTTCCGCTCTTGCGTGAATCCAGGGAATGGTCGACACTTGCCGGCATCCGGTGAATTACGGGCGGAGACGGGTAGGAGAGGGCCTTCGGGTTGATCGTGGAGGACCACCATGTCCATGAGCGCGGAATCGCTGCCAACAATCCAAGCCACGGGTCGAACACTGCGGGGCGTTGAGCTCGCCACTTTCCAAAAACAGCTGGAAGCAGTGCTTGCAGTGGACCGAAAGGTTTACACGCATGGCTATTCGGAAATCCAGGTTCCGCCGGGCGATGACGGCCCATCCCTCCTCAGGACCGGCATCGAGCTTCTCGCCGAAGGACAGGACTTGGAACCCGCACTCGAGCTGCTCACCACACTTCTTCGCGCTGGTGGCACCGCTTTCCGGGAAGATCCCGCGAATGTTTTCGCCGTCGAGGCCTTACGGTGCCTGGCACTCGGTGAAGATCCCGATGTCATCGCCAATGCTGCCATGGTGATCCTCGGGCAGGAAACGCGCAGGGTGAGCCGGCACGCCGCCGTCCCGCCGATCGGGGACCTTGCCGCCGGCAATGGGCCGCTCGTTGTCCGAGGCGACATCATGCGCGCGCACGGTCCCGTGGAGACGGACAGGGACATCGTCGTAATCGGGAACGTGGGGGACGGGGCTGTCCTGAAGACCGCGGGATCAGTCCGGGTAAGCGGCCAGGTAGGGGCGGCCCGCCTGGAAGCCGGCGGGGACTTTGCGGTCGTGGGGTGCGTTCACGGCAAGGGGAGCGGTACGATCGTGTGCGGCGGCGATGTGACGGCGCGTTCGATCGAGCGAGCAAACGTGACCGCGACGGGGGAGGTGCGGGTGTCCTCCGGGATAGCATTCGCGACTGTGCGATGTGGTGGTGGTGTGGTCTGCGCCGGCGAGGGCGCGGGAGCGATCGTCGGCGGCACGATCGAGGCGGGGGCTTCGGTGCACACGGGGCGGATCGGGGCCCCCTCCTGCGAGATGACCGCGCTTTCCGTCGCCGCGCCAGATGCCATCATTTCCATACGTGGGCGCCTCGACGGCACTGTGTACGTGAAGATAGGCGCCGCGTGGATCAATCTCCACAGTCCGTTGGAGCATGTGACCTTGTCAGCAGAGCAGGGGATGATCAGCGTGGGGAAGTACGAAGGTAAAGACGCCCGAGGGAGGTAGGCAAATATGTTGTTTGACCCGGTGTATTTCGAGCGCGCGAGGTGTACGGACAAGGAGAGAGAGGAGCTGGTGGCGCTGGCCCTGCGCATTGTCGGGCTGTCGGTGAAGGCCCACAAGGACGGTCTTCTCGCTTTGGAGGACGCGGCAGGGCCCGGTGATCCCTTTCTGGCATACGGTTTGGAGCTGGTCGTCTCGGGCACGAGCTCGGAGTACGTCCGTGAGACGCTTTGCACTCTCATGCTCGCCGGGGACCTGAAGGGCAAGGGTTTCCTCGCGCGCATGATCGAGACAGACGGGCTCCTGGGGATCCAGGAGGGCAGCAATTCCGAGATGCTGGAGCGGAAGCTTCTTGCTTACCTTGGGGAGCGGATCTTCTTTTCTCCGCGCGCTGCAAAGAAGTAAGGATTTCGCGGCCTCTGAGGGGCAAGATCTTCAAAGTATCGCTTTCTTACAGTCGAATGCGGTCTTCCCCTCATCGCTCTCAATGTCCGGCCAGGTGACGAGACCGGCGAGACAACGCCGCCGAAAGGTGGGGCTGTATGGAGCTCAGGCCGCTTCTGTCCTCCTCTTTGAGTCCTGGGTCTTTGAGGAATCCAGTATGCAGCCACCAACCACTCTGATGATCAACGCCCTCCCGGAAACTGCAGGGCGCATCACAACAGCTTACTTGGACGCTTTCTGAAGCTGCACGTAGGCGTCGGTGTTTTTCAGCTTTTCATTGTCTTGCGCGTAGTCGAAGGCGGTCTTTCCCGTGAGATCATTCGCCTTTGCGTCCGCGCCGGCCTTGAGCAAGGTGGTGATCACTTCAGGGTTCGTGTTGGTCTTGGCGGCGTCCATCAGCGCAGTCCCCCCGTCCTTGTTTTTTGCATTCACTTCCGCGCCAGCATTCAGGAGTATGGTGATCACCTCAGAGTTCGGGTTCAGCGCAGCTGCATACATCAGCGCGGTCCCGCCGCCTCTGTCCTGAGCCTTGAGGTTTGCGCCGGCCTTCAAGAGCGTGGCGATCACCGCAGGATTTTTGTTATTCTCGGCGGCCTTCATCAGCGCGGTGCTGCCGCCGCTGTCCCGGGCGGTCAGATCAGCGCCGGCCATCAGGAGAAGGGTGTGCACTTCAGTGTTCTCGTTGTGCAGAGCAGCCAACATCAGCGGGGTACGACCATCCGAATCCGTCGCGTTGATTTCTGCGCCCGCCTTCAGGAGCAGGGCGATCACTTCCGCGTTCCGTTTGTACTGCAATGCAGCCATCAGCACGGATCCGCCGTCCTGATCCCGGGAGTTGATGTCAGCACCAGCCTTTAAGAGAGTGGCGATCACCTCAGGGTTATCGTTGAACTCGACGGCGCGCATCAGAGGGGTCTCACCGTGTTCGGTCCTCTCGTTGATTTCTGCCCCATTGCTGATGGCATCCTGTACGCTCTGCGGTGTGCCGGTTTCCACCAGCTCAAAGAAATCCGTCGACTGGGCAGGTGCCGAAGCCGTTGCGGCCAGGACGAGGATCGCGACCAGTAGTTTTCTCATTTTCATTCCTCTCGAACAAGGCGAAATATCGGAAGGCGGTAGAGCTCCGAAGTTGTCTGCGGGGTAAGGACGATTTTATTATCCCGGAACGCTGGCCCCTGCCTGCAACCATACTACGCCGGTCAAGACGAAAAAGGCGGCTTGCTCAGTAAGGCACACCCATAACCACGAAGGGCGCCCACTCCGCCGGATCCGGTCTTGTTTTGCGCAGCTCAAGCATTGCCCGTCGCAACGCATCAGCCGGGAAAAAATCGCTTCCTTCCCGCAGGTTCCGGATGAACAGGCCCATCAGTTCCTGGGTCGCGTCGTCGTACACACTCCACAAGCTCATGACAACGTGGGGCACGCCGGCAAGCTGGAACGCTCTGGCCAGGCCGATGATTCCTGCATTTTGCACTTTGCCCAGGCCCGTCTGGCATGCGCTCAGAACGGCCATGTCGGCGTTCATCCTCATGTGCTGAATCTCGCGGGCAGTCCAGAACCCGTTGTTTTCCCCGTTGGGCGTGACGGCGAGAAAGCTCTTGTCCAGGGGATCGACGGCGTCGGCCACGCCGTGCGTGGCGAAAAACAGGAAGTCCGAATCACCGGCCCTTGAACGTATCGCCTGCAGGGTGGCTGCGTCCCCGATGAGCGGATCCGCGCATCCCAGCAGGTCCGCCACATGGAGCGCCTCGGCTTCGGCCCCTGGAAGCTGGGGCAGGACCCATTCTGCATCCTCAGCGAAATGGGGATTGCCGACGATCAAAGGCTTCTCGATCGGGAATTCCGCGGTTTGACTGTGGCCGAAGGAGACTGTGTTCCTTTCGATGGCATTCACCGCGTCCGAAAGGCTCGGAGCTACCGATAGGGACATCCTTTCCACCAGCAGCGTCTCCCCGCCGAACGGCTTCAAAAGGGCGAAGGGGATGCTCCCGAGGTTCAAGACGGGCACAAGGATGAGGTGTTTCTTCCCCGCTAGGCTTCGGGCGATGCTGCCGGGGAGAAGCGTGCGCGTCGCCGCTGCGATGGCCTCCGCGGGATCGGCGTGCGTCATGGGAGCAACAGTCACCGTCGTGACTTGCCGGAGCCTCGGCCTCCGGGATGAGGAAAGGGTGTCGACAAGAAGGCTGTCCATCAGGGTCTTCTCGATCTGCGCGAGGTCATCCGCCGTGATGGCCTTCTCCTCGAATGCCTCGATTCCGCCTTCGCCGACGGACCAGATGCGCAGGATGCCATTCTCATGAGAATAGAACAGCACACCGACGGCCTTGCCGGCGTAGTATCTGCTCAGAGCCGCCGTGAGCCGCTCTGCTGTGATGGGAATGGTTTCTCTTTTCACACCGCGCGTTCCGAGCAGCGTCTGGAACTCGCGGTCGTGGGTCCGTGCCGCCTCGTCGAACGCGGACTGCACGTCCGGCGCCGCTGGGAAGACGAAGATGGGGAGGAATAAGAGCAGGAAGGCTGTGAGACGCCGCACCGTGCGTTCCTTCCGCCAGAATAGATCGCCGGGCGGCGCGGGTAAAGACGGCGCGTGAGAGGGCAGTGAGGTGGGGTCCTAGAACCCCGGGTTCAGCGGTCCGAAAAACGGCTCGACCAGGTTCTTCACTGCTGTGAACGACTGCCCTGCGGCATCCGCGTGACGTCGCTGGAAATACTCGTAGGGGGCGCCATCCGGAATGCCATTCGGGTAGCGCGTGGGAACATAGAACACATCGAGATCCATGCAGGCCTGGAGTGCCCCATGGAAAGAGGGATCGTATCCTTCGCAGCGCTCCGCAAGCTTCAGGGCAGAATGCCCGAGAACGGGATTCTCCCCCTTGAAGTAGAGGAATGCCTTGAGTAGCTTCTCCGCCGCCTGTTGATAGAGAAAGCAGGCAACCTCGTTGTCGCCGTTTTCCGAGTTCCTTCCGGCCGTCCTCCCGTCACGGATGCCCTGGAGAAACCAACGAAGCGCTTCTTTTTCATTGTTGTTCATACAGCACCTTCCCCTCGGCCACGATGCGCAGGGCAAGGGGGTTTTCGCGTGCAATCATCGCGGCGAACTCCTCTGCAGTGTACACGTGCGGCTCAACCTCCACCTCGGAAAGGCGCGTGAGAGCTCGAAACCGACGTGCGCGCTCGAACCACTCCTCGGCACTCGCCACGATGATGCAGAGGTCGAGATCGCTGGACGTATTGAAGTCACCCCGGGCGAATGATCCAAAAAGTACTATGCGAAGGGGGCGCGCCTGGGACACGATCCTCCTGACGAGCCTCTCGATCGCGGGCTGCATAGCAGATTCCGATGCGCGGGCGCTCACGCCGGCCAGTGTAATCCCGTCCCACAATATATGTCAAAACCGCGCCTACCCGCGCGGCGTTTCGCGGAGGCGTCAACGTTGCCCGTGAATCTTGTCGCGATGCAACTTCATGGTTGGGCCTTGACTGGTTTTTCTGCATATCCGCCGGCAAAGTCCATTACCGTCATCGAGCCATATTGTGGGTGAGGCCCACAGGCAAGGCCGATGACCCGAAACGCGCCGTCCATGATGTTCTTGCGGTGGCCGCGGCCGGGAACACCATCATCGGTCAGAAGAGACAGGACGATCAGCCGGGCCTTGTCATAGCCATAGTCAACGTTCTCACCGGCGGTTTTCTGCCAGGAACCGTAGCGGTTCATGCGGGCAAATGGGTCGGAGCCGTCGGCGCCGGTGTGGCCGGTCTTCCCGCTGCGCGCCTGGTCACGCTGGTGGTCGCGAGCGGCCATGGACATACCCTGGGATGGTGCCAGGGGAAGCACCGGAGCAGCCGATGCAAGGAAGCGGACCAATTCGCGAACGGCGGCAACGCCTTCATCGGTGACGATGTTGGTCATGCCGGGAATTCGAAGCATGCTGCCGTGATACAAACTTGCGTAAGACTCGGCAATCGCCTTGTAGGCGGCGGGATTTGTCCGGGCCATGTTCAATTCCAGGACCACGTCTTTTTCCAAATCGCTCAGATAGGGGGCCCTACGAGCGGTGTCCAGGGTTCTGAGAT
The DNA here is from genome assembly GCA_049515615.1 of Spirochaetia bacterium. Taxonomy (GTDB): domain Bacteria; phylum Spirochaetota; class Spirochaetia; order SZUA-6; family Fen-1364; genus Fen-1364. Next base: position 9,870 of record JBEKTX010000014.1, on the reverse strand, counting down.
TCCAGCCCGAGCGGTTTGATAGGGAAAAATCGGCGACGCGATTCTCAGCCGGCAGACCAAGCGCGAGAATCAATCCAAGGCAGGCAACCAGCACGAGCCGTTTGTCAAAATGGCTTCGATTGTTCATGTACCGATTGTGAATCGAGGAGCAGCCTCGAATCAAGCCAGGAAGTCCTGGATCACTCTTCCGCTGACGCCACGGAGGCCACGCGCGGAAACCCGAACCGTATGAAGATGTTGTCACGGTCGACAGTGGGATGCTGGCTTGCCCCTGGCTGGAGGCCGCTCACCACCTCGGGAACCCGGCGAATCACGTAGTCCTTCATCTCCTCCACCGAAACGATGCCATCGGTGTCCGCCTTGGCCTGCCCTCCTGAGAGGCAGGACTTGATGACCGAAGTAAAGGCGCCGTTATGCCATTGATCAGACTCCCAGGAAACTTCGCTTCCCCTGCAGCTGGAAAAGACAATGGCCCCCGACCTCCTGAGCACGTCGTTGTAGATGTAGCGGTCACGATACGCGAGCGCGTCCCGCACGCTGGCCGGGCTCTGCGCCGCGGCGGCCGTGACGACGCGAATCGAGCGCGAGGCAAGACCCTTTTCGCCGGTGCCCGCAGAGCCCCCCTCATTTTCCGCGTCCTCGCCGGATTCGCAGGTGTCCATGAGAAAGAGCTTGTTGCGCGGCGCGACTCCCTGGAGGAGATCCTCGAGGAAATCGAAGCTTACCGCTGTGCCTGATAGGTTCTTGAGATCCGTGTTGGGCGTGAGGAAATAGTACGTCGACTCCCTGTCGGTGTCGTGCACGCCGTGTCCGGCGACGAAGAGGACCAAGGTGTCCTGCGGTCGGGCGTCCTTCAGCAAGGCTTTCGCGCTCCTGATGTTCTGTGCGGAAACCTGGTCGTCGACCCAGCTCCTGGCAATGACCTGGGAATAGCCTTTTCCTTCCATTGATTTGAACAGCTTCTCCAGGTCTCCCGAATCTTTCGCAGCATATTCTAGGCTGTTCACGTTCTCGTAGCGCGACACCCCGAACCCGATGTAGTACAGCCTCGTGTCGGCCGTGCCCTCCCACCGTGCATAGACGACGCTCCTGAAGGCATCGATACCAAGGGCATTCGCGCAGCCGACCTCGATCTTGTTGCGGCCGGGGTTCAGGAGAATCGCTTCTTGAATCGTGCGCGTCCTGCCGGTGAGCGGCCGGCCCAACGCTCCGAAGAGCGGGACGTCGTTCACCCAGATGTTGTAACTCTTCAAGTCGGCTCTTCCGCCCGTCAGCTGAACATCCACCGTCACGCTCCGATCCTCCTGCCTCGAGGCAAGGACCATTGCCTCGGGAGCGTCTGCCCCGTCCGCGCCCATCGTGCTCTCTTTCAGGCCGAGCCGGCGCAGGCGCTTTTCATGCTGGGATCGATAATGCTGGAGGAGATCCTGGTCGGTGCACCCCATCCTTTCCAGGATGATGTCCGGCCTGTTGTTGCGCACGGCGAATTGATCGATATTCCAGGCCGTGGTTCCCTGGACCATGGCCAGGAGCTCCCCTCCATTCGTGGAGGAGTCCCAGAAGCCATCCGGGGTGTAGAGAAGCCATTCCTTTTCCGTGCAGAGAATCGTCGCGCGCTGGCCGTTTCCAATGTTGAGGATTTCGATCCGCGCGTCACCCGCAACGAAGAACAGCAGCCTCCCGTCAGATGAAAAACTGAGGTCCTGCACGGGAGAATGGTTGTCCGCGCAGGAACGGATGAGGCTGCCCTCCCGGGTCCAGATGCGAATGGTGCCGTCCCAGGACCCGGTGGCAAAGTACTTGCCGTCAGAATTGAAGACCAGGGACCGCGTGGGATTCCAGTCCAGGTGCCTGAAGCCGGATTCTACAAGGAAACCAACGTCGTCAGGAGTCAGGGCAGCAGGATCGATGGTGCCTCGGGCGGAAAAGCTTGCGCGCGTCTTCCTGCACGCGCCGCCATGGTCGCCCTGGTCCCAGATCTTGACAATACCGTAGGAATCCGAGGTGACCAGCCGTGATCCCGAAGGGTCCAGCGCAATCCCCTTGACGAAATAGGCCGTGCCTTCGCCCAGCTCGGGGACGCGCGTATCCACGCTCCAGGAATCCCCGGCCCAAGTGTGCACGTCGACGCGCCCGTCAGCGAAGGCTCCGGCATAGGCCTTGCCCTGAACGATTGCGCTGCATTGGGGACGATCGCCAGGGGAGGCGGCGAGGGATCCGAGCCTCGTTATGCTGCCCGTCCTGAGGTCCGTCGAATTCACCGCGCCGAACACATCTACGTTTACCAACGAGATCCCCTGAGAGGCAAAAAGGGTGGCGTCGGTGGAGAGGCCCGAGACAGTGGCGCGCGTGACAATGGTTTGGTTTCCATCTGCCGTGGAAAGAGAGACCTGGCCGTTTACATCGTTTGTTACGATCACTCTCCCGTTGGGACTGTACGCCAGGTGGGATACGAAGCTGATCCCGAGATCGGCATTCGCTACCTGGTCCTGCCCGAGCAGAGCGTTGAGCCGAAGACTCTTGTCGAAAAGCAGCACCCTGTTTCCCAGCGCACCGGCTGCAAAGGCGCCTGCAAAGGCGCCCGTGCCCGGCGACGCCTGGATGGAGCGTAGCGAGAAAACGTGCCCGGGAAAGAGAACGAAGTTGGAGGGGTCCTGTATGCTGGGCAGGATCCCGATGTTGGAAATGGCGGAAAAGGCGATTAGGTCCCCGCTGGCAACCGCGCGGGAGATGGAAAAGGGTTTTCCGTTCGCCAATTGTCCCTGTGTGTCCTCCCCGGTTTTTTCATCGTGGGCGAGAACGGCGCCGTCGGACGAAATGCCCATCCAGCCCCGGCCTGCCCCCATCCAGAGGATCGAAGCGATGCTGCGGCCTTCCGTGCCCTGCAACTGCCGATAGCTCGATAGCAAGTCCCCGTCAGCGGACCACGCCAGGATCAGCCCCTTGGCGTCACCGGAAAGAAGCTGTGATCCCCCGGAGATCCAAGCCAGGGCCGTGACCTCCGCATTGTGGCCCGTCAGGGTCCGTACGAGTGCGCCGCTCTTGTCCCAGAGCTTCACCGTTCCGTCGGCGGACGCGCTGGCGAGAAGCCGCCCGTCAGGAGAGAAGGCAAGCGCCCCGACCCCTCCCTGGTGGGCGTACAGGACGTCCTGCCCGAGCTGCAGGACCTTGCCGGAAAAGTCCTTCATCAAGAAGGTCCTTTTGCCGGCGGAATCCAGGAGGAAGAGAACGTTCGCGCCACCGACCGCGATGGACGTGCCGTCCGGCGACACGGCGAGACAGTACACCGGCATCCGCCACGTTCCGAAATCCGCCGCATAGTTCCAGACCTGGTGCCCGACGGTGTCCCACAAGGTGACCGTTCCATCGGCAGAACCTGCAACGAACCGGTTGCCTTCTGGGAGGAACCGAACGGAGGTCACGCTCTCTGCATTTCCGCGGAAGGTCCGAAGAAGCTTGCCCCGAATGCTCCAGAGTTTGGCGCTTCCGTCTTTGGAGCTGGAGAGCAGCAGCCCATTCTTCGCGCAGAAGTCCAGATCCGTCACCTGGGCCGAGTGCCCCTCCTGCACGACAAGCTCGATGGGCAGCCGCTCCATCGGCGCGGCGCTTTCGCTTCCCGACTGGGCGAATGCGCCCAGGGAAAAAGAAAGGAGAACGGGCACCATCAAGAGAAAAGCGGACCGTCTCATTGCGCAGCTGTTCCTATGGAACGAAGAGTAGGATGAGCGAAAGGACGGTGCAAGATGCAAAGCGCGATTCCTTGCACACGTTCTGATTTCCCCGGTATAGTCGGCTCATGGAGAGCATGAAGAGATCAGTGACGTGCGGCGCGCTGCGCGCCGGAGATGCCGGGACGGCTGTGACACTCAACGGATGGGTGCACCGGCACCGCGACCATGGGGGCATCAGGTTCTTCGACATCAGGGACCGCTACGGGATCACGCAGGTGGTGGTGGATGCTGACGCGCCGGCGGAGCTGCGTGCCGTGAGCGACGAGCTGAAGTTCGAGTACTGCATCGCCGTCGAGGGGGCCGTTCGGGCGCGCCCGGGATCCATGGCAAATCCGAACATGCCGACCGGCGAGATCGAGGTGAAGGCGGCGAGGATCGTCATCCTCTCCCGCTGCGAAGTTCTTCCCTTCATGATCGACGAGAGGGCAGACGCAAAGGAAGACACCCGGTTCACCTATCGCTACCTCGACCTGCGGACGGGCGCCATGCAGCGCAACATTGCCCTGCGTCACAAGGCGGCATTTGCCACGCGCGAATACCTCGTGCGCAAGGGTTTCTACGAGATCGAGACGCCGATGTTCATCAAGAGCACGCCGGAAGGCGCGCGCGACTACCTTGTGCCTTCGCGCCTGAACCCCGGCAGGTTCTACGCGCTGCCCCAGTCCCCCCAACTGTACAAGCAGATCCTGATGGTCTCAGGGTTCGACCGTTACTTCCAGATCGCGCGGTGCTTCCGCGACGAGGACGCCCGGGGGGACCGTCAGCCCGAGTTCACCCAGATCGACATCGAGATGAGCTTCGTCTCACGTGAAGATGTTTTCGAGCTGGTGGAAGGGCTCATGGCGCACATCTTCAAGGAGTCCATCGGGAAGGACATCGAGGTCCCCTTCCAGCGGCTCGCGTATGACGAGGCCATGAGTCTCTACGGATCCGACAAGCCCGACCTGCGCTTTGGCCTGACGATGAAGGATTTCGGATCCATCGCAAAGAAGAGCACATTCGAGGTTTTCCGCAAAGTCGTGGAGGGCGGAGGGGTCGTGAAGGCGCTTGTTGCGCCCGGCTGCGGGGAATACTCCCGAAAGCAGATTACGGAGCTCGAGGCAGTGGCCAAAGTCTACGGCGCGGCAGGGCTCGCATGGATGAAGGTGACCGAGTCCGGACTGGACGGAGGCGTCTCGAAGTTTTTCGTCGAGCAGGCGGCCGAGATCCGCTCCACACTTGGCGCGAAGCCAGGCGACCTCGTCCTCCTGGTGGGCGCGGAGTTCCGCACCGCCTGCGTCTCCCTTGGCGCCGTGCGGGCTCAGCTCGGAAGAGACCTGAAGCTCGCCGACCCGGCCGCGTTCAAGTTCTGCTGGATCATCGATTTCCCCCTCTTCGAATGGAACGCGGAAGAGAAGAAGTGGGACCCCGCGCACCACATGTTCACAATGCCGCAGGAGAGGTTCATCGCGGACTTCGAGAAGAGGCCGGGCGACGTGAAGGGGGACCTCTATGACCTGGTGTGCAACGGTGTGGAGCTTGCCTCCGGCTCCATCAGGATCCACGACCCGCTTCTGCAAAAACGGGTCTTCAGCTTCCTCGGATTCTCGGATGAACAGGCCCAGAAGCGCTTCGGGTTCCTCCTGGAAGCCTTCCGCTACGGCCCGCCCCCGCACGGAGGAATCGCGCCGGGATTCGACCGGCTGGTTGCCATGATGGCAGGGGAAACGACGATTCGTGATGTCATCGCCTTCCCCAAGAACACCCTCGGGCAGTGCCCGATGGATGATTCTCCTTCGGAGGTGGACCCGCGGCAGCTTGAAGATCTGCACATCCGAATAGTAGAGAAGAAATCGTAATCCTCCCGGCGCCGGACATCCACGTCAGTCCCCTCTTGGGGCGCTGTGTCCTGCCGCTGAGACTTGTAGTCAGTTTTTGACTCCCTTTTGCATTGCGGCGCCGCGCTCGATCGCAAAGCCGCTTCTCATCCAGGAGTAGAAAAACCCGCGATCTCCGCCCCCGCTACAACATTTACAAGGCAGCGGTCCTCCCAGTTGCGGATCGAAATCGCGGGCTTGTCACTTATTTATCAATGCCTGTTCAGTTTTGAGCAAAAAGATTCATTTGTCAACAATATATGTGGTAGAATTTGCCATATAAGGAAAAAAATGTTGCAATGTGACACTTGTTTGTATAGTATTTCGCATTTGGGAGCGCAGCTCAGCTCATGCCATCCAGGAAACGCCAGGAAAGGATCGTTCTCATACTCGATTCATTGCGATCCGCTGGTAGAGCGTCGATAAGGGAGCTTGCCGCGACCCTCGACGTCTCAGAGATGACCGTCAGGCGCGACCTGCAGCTCCTGGCCGCTGAGGGACGCGCGAGGATTGTTCACGCCGGGGCCATCCCTTCCGATGACGGTCCTGCGCGCGCGTTCTCGCTCTCTAACGCCCGCAGCCAGGGTGGGAATGAAAAGATGCGCATCGGCCAGAAGGCCGCTTCCCTGCTGGAACCGGGAGATGTGGTGATCATCGACTCGGGCGCGACCACGGAGTGGCTTGCGCGCAGCATCCCGCCCGACCTTCCGATCACAATCCTCTGTTTCGCTTTGAACATCGCACTGGAGGCGGGCCGGCACCCCGCGCGCACGGTTGTCCTGGCCGGCGGCGAGCTGAAGGGCGAGACGCTCGTCTACCGGAGCCCGGAAGGGGTCAGCCTCGTGCGGCGATACCGGGCGAACAAGGCCTTCCTTTCAGCAGGGGGCGCGAGCGAGACTCTCGGCGTCACCTGCATCGACGCCGCGGAGGCGGAGTTGAAGAAAGCCGCGGTGGGCAGCTCCCGGACGCGAATCCTGCTGGCCGACTCCCGCAAGTTCGGCCGCGTCACCCCGGCATGGTTCGCCGACCTGAAGGATTTCGACGCCATCGTCACCGATCCGGGCATATCGCTGGAGTACGTGGAGATCGTGAGGAACCTCGGTATAGCCCTGCACGTCGTGTAATGCTCCCCCATGTTCATGCGTCCGGAGCTGTGCGTACCGCGGCGCTAGAATCCGCGGAGCACTGCGGCGGCCTGCTCTTTGAGGTCCTCGGTCTCCTTGATCCAGAAGGCCTCGGTCCCCCAGTCGGGGAAGCTCCCCCGGAACCAGTAGTCGTTCCTCTGCCGCGCCCGCCAGGCCAGGAAGTAGATCATGCGCATGAATCGCAGCGGCTCGATGAGGCGGAGCGTCGAGCGGTCGAAAGCATGGAAACGCTCGTATCCTTCCAGGAGGGAAGAAAGCTCCCGCGTGCTGCGCTCGGCGTGGTCGGGCAGGACCAGCCAAAGGTCCTGGACCGGAGGGCCGCTCATCATGTCATCGAAATCGATCAGGGCAAGCCCCTCTTCCTGCCGGTCGATGACGTTTCCACGATGACAGTCGCCGTGGATTCTCTGCACGGGCGCATCGCGGAACAGTGGGTCGATGGCGGCAAGAGCCTCGCGGCACGCAGTGGAAAACTCATCGACGCAGTCCGGGTGGACCAGATTGTCCGAGAGCAGCTCTTCGACATAGGAGGCGGTGAGGGGAACGGGTGCGCAGCGGACACGGTGCGGCGCCTCGGCGCTCGCTCCCACGGCGTGGCAGCGGCCGAGCAGTGAGCCCAACCGGACGAGGGCGCCCGGTGCTTCCGGCTCGAAGCTGCGGCCGCCGGACCGGGGGAACACGGCGAAGCGGAACGATTCCTGAGCGTCGTCCTCCCGTGCTTCCAGCTCGTGGAGGGTCATGCCGTCATGCCCGGGGACGGGCGCCACCACCGGGATCTCCTCGGCCGCACAGTCGGTGAGGAACCGGTGCTCGTCGAGGATCGTCTCCGCCGACCACCTTCCGGGACGATAGAACTTCGCCACCCAACGCTCCCCTGTCTGCGAGCGCATGCCGTAGACACGGTTGACGTAGCTGGGGTACGACTCCATGGTGCCGTCAAGCTCAAAACCATGCGCCCGCTCCACCGCTCGCAGTGCGCGGTCCGGGGAAAGCAGCTCAAAGGAACCGGTGACCACGTTCAAGCTTAGACCGTCCGGGGTCCGAGCGGCAACATGCGAGGAACCTTGAGCACGCAGACCTCCATCGTGGAAACCATCATGCGCCGATTCTCCTGCCGCACTTTCTCAGGGGAGCCCATCGAGGAGAGCGCCCGGGCGGAGCTGGCGGAAGCCGCCGCGGAGATGCACACGGGGCCGTTCGGCTCACGGCTGCGATTCGGCCTTGCCGCCGCGACCGAGAAGGACGGGGCCGCGCTCAAGCGCTTGGGCACCTACGGCACGATCCGCGGGGCAACCGCGTTCATCCTCGGCGCCGCCGAGCCGCGCGGGCAGAATCCGCCGGGTACGTCGGCGACAAATCCGCCGGGTACGTCGGCGACAAATCCGCCGGGTACGTCGGCGACAAATCCGCCGGGTACGTCGGCGATGTATCTGGAAGATTTCGGCCACGCCATGGAGAGGCTGATCCTGCATGCGACCGTCCTGGGCCTGGGCACGTGCTGGCTCGGCGGCTTCTTCACGCGCGGAAGTTTCTCCCGGCGCATCCACGCAACCCGTGACGAGCGCATTCCCGCGGTCGCGGCGGTTGGCCGGATCTTCGACCTTGAGCGCGCCCAGCAGGGCCTCATGAGGAGGGGCGCCGGAGGAAGCAGGCGCAAAGCGTGGGAAGTCTACTTCCATGATGGGCAATTCGGTGCTGTCCTTTCCCGGGAAGCTGCCGGCGCGTATGCTCTGCCGCTGGAGATGGCACGCTGGGCTCCCTCCGCCTCGAACCGACAGCCCGTTCGGATCGTCAGGATCGGGACTTCATGGCACTTCTATATCCGGCGCACGCCAGGCTATCTGCCCCGCTTTGCCCGGACCCTCACGGGGATCGAGGACCTCCAACGCGTCGACAGCGGGATTGCCATGTGCCATTTCGAGCTCACCGCCCGCGAGCAGGGTCTTTTGGGTCGATGGGTAGTGAGCCCGCCCGCAATTGCTCTGCCGGACGATCTCACCGAGTATTCGGCAACGTGGGAAGGCTGACCCCAGCCCGGCTCAGGCGTTCGGCGCGTGCAGCTTGTGCACCTGGTAGCTGGACTTCAGTCCTTTGAGGCTTGTGGTGAACGGCTCGCTCGCCCAGCCCTTCTGGCGAAGGAACTCGGCCGCGTTGCTCTCTCCGAAAATCGTCCCGGTGGCCATCACGTCCCGGCCGTCGGAAAGTCCCTGCACGCGAGCGGCTATATTTACCGTGGTTCCGAAGTAGTCGATGCGCTCGTTCAGAGTCACCGCGATGCACGGTCCATGGTGGATGCCCACCTTGACGATGATCTGGTTCTTCAGCTTGGCCGCCGTCTCCAGGTCGTCGAACGCCTCGATCATCTCCACCGCGGTCCGCAGCGCATCCTGGGGGTCGGTGAAAACGGCCATCACGGCATCGCCAATGGTCTTCACGATGGCACCGGTGTGCTCCCGTACAAGGCGTTCCATGATATAGAAATGCTCCTTCACCAGTGCGAAGGCCTGGGCGTCGCCCAGGCGCTCGTACATCTCCGTGGAGCCCTTGAGGTCGGTGAAGAGGAACCCCAGGTTCTCGATGGAGAAGGTCTCGTTCAGAGAGAGCATCTCCGAGGAGAAGAGGTCCCGGAAATCCTGGAGGCTGGAGACCACCGCGGCGCTGGGCCACCTCTGGGGCCCCAGGCGCGCGAAGGTCATGCTCTTCTTTCCGCGCTCCTTGTTCACGATCACGATCTCCGCGGGACCTTCCTTGGCAACCGCGATGGTGAGAAGCGGGAGGTTGTCCTTGTACTCGAAGGTGATCTTCTGCGTCTCCGTCGATTTCCCCGGCACCACGACCAGGTTGAGCGCCTTTTTCTCGCCGCTGATGAAAATGAAGTAGTTGCCTTCCTTAAGGTCGGTCTTCAGATAGTGGCTCTCGCCGCGCTCCAGCTCGATGTTGATTCCCGGCTCCAGGTCGAAGTTGGCGATCACCTTTGCGAAATCGTCGACGTCCGCGGGCTTGATGATGGAGGGGTTCACGCCGAAGCTCACCTCGATGCTCTTGTCGAAGCCGGCGTCGAACACCGTGCTGCACACGGGGCACTTGTCCGCGTGCTTGAGGGTGAGGAGGGAGTTCGAATGCTGGGTGACGCCCTTG
>JBEKTX010000013.1:0-24867 GCA_049515615.1 Spirochaetia bacterium | reverse complement strand
TTTATGCCATCTTATTGCGTCCTCGACAAGCGCATCCGTTCCGTCAACTTTTTTGAAATAATCCTGGAGCGATTGGAAGTTCGCATAAGCCGTCTGATTCTGTTTGAGGTAATCTTAAAATTTCAGAGGGTTTTGAGCCCAACTGATGCCCGAGCAAACTGCAAACAAGAACAATGTTACTCGAAGCGATCCTCTCCATTTAGTCTTTTCCATTCTCTACTCCCTTTCTCAGGACATTCTTTTCTCGAAGACACCGCCAGAGAGGACTTTCTGAGATTCGAGATTTGAACGACTGACAAGGCGCTTTCACGCCTTCCTTAATGACCCCCCTCTCGGATGTGTGGTGAGTAGTCGCGGCCATGAGTGCCTGATCCGCTATCCTGGCACCTCCTCTCCGAGGTCAAAGTCAACACACTTTCGCGGAACACGAGGAGCTTAATTCTTCTACGGTGTTTTTCCCTTTCAGCTCATTCTTGCCCGTTCCACACCTTCCCGGTATCTACCTAGCTTCTTCAACTTTGCCTGACTGCATCCTAACATTGATTTCAGCGATGTCAAGCTTTCGCCAGGCAGCCGGATTTATCCCTCCTTGTCGCCCCAGGGAGCTCGGTCATCGAGAGCCTCGATGCCACATATTTCGCGTGCTTCCCCTCTTCCTTGCCGCAGCAATGGCCGGAGTCATCGTCACGACCTTTTCCTGATCGCGCCGTTGGAGTGAGCATAGGGAAATGGGGGGGGAAAACCGCGGAGGACTTTTCAGCGGACTTCCTGTCGAGCTCGGGACGAAATAGCATCACTCAGCACTCGCGGCCCGGTTCCGCAAATCGGCAGAGAGATGCCCTCGTCGCTTTCGGGAGATAGGCAGCCTTGTGGTCTGCTGCGTTTTCACTTCTTTCAAGTTGGCGATATGACCCCCCGTAAAGCTTGTGAACATGCCGAGCATATAAAGAAAGGGCCCCTTCGCGGGGCCCTTTGCCTGCATTCTTGTCTCTGCGACTGTTTATTTACGGCGTCGTGCCCGCGTTCCCGGTCGGCTTGGGCGGCTTGTACATCTTCTGAGCCTCAAGGGCCCGGAGTTCTTGAATGTTGCCCAGCCTCTTGAGCTCGCTCACCCGGCGCGCCTCGTTGCGCTCCTTCAAAATGTGCCAGATCGCTTCATCCTGGATGTCGCGATTCGGATCCTCGATTATCGCCCTGTCAAAGGTGATTTGAATGTCTTTCAGGTAAGTGACAAAGTCGCCGCCTTCCTCTGCCGCGTCGCGATAGATGACGATGCCGACGATCTTCAGGTAAGGCTCGCCCTTCGGGTAGAGGGGGAATCTCCGCAGATCGCGGTTGCGGATGTCTGTAATGTAGTTCGGGTTATTCCATGTGAGCGTGCGCCAGCCTTGGAATTGCAGGTAATCCATGAATATCGTCTGCTCGTTCCCATCCTGGTCGGTGACGACAACGCCGAGGCCGTTGGGGAAGTTCGCCCCGTAGACTGTGATCGAGAGACTCCTCAGCACCCCGACATTTTTCACGACCCCGAAGCCGTTGAACTTCGCTCCCTGGCCCACATCATTGCCCGTGGCGGGTATAACCTTGTTTCCCTGCAGGGTATCTTTGTCCGCGTAGGCAGGAATGTCGAACGGGGGTTGAATGATCGCCCACGAGTTGAACGGCTCGACCGGGAAATGAATGCGGATCCCGAGGACCTTTCCGTTCGCTTTTGACGGAGCTTCCTTCGTCATGGTCACGCTCTGGTTTGCAATGGACCGTGCGGAGGAAGCGAGGGTCACCTGCCAATTCTCGAGCGCCAGCGATGATATCATCGCAGCCGTTTCAGTGGGGGCGGCGGCGGTCCCGCCGGCCGGAGCGGTGGTCGCGGCAGCGGTTGCGCCGGGCACCTGGCTGAAGTCGATAACAGTCGCACTGTTTTGTGTGGGGCGATTTGCATTGTTGAGGTCGGGGAACGAATCGGCGACAAGCTTCGTGAAATCGATCAGCGGGACTGGGTGGTCTTCTTGGGCAAAGAGCGCTGTTCCGCCGAGGAAAAGCCCGACGACAACAAAGATGAACAGCCTTTTCATGCAATGCTCCTTTCGCTACTGGAACCTTCCGGAGTTCAGTGACAATTATAGCAATGGGGTGTCCTTTGTCAAATCTTTTTCTTTTCGGCAAAGCGCGGGGCCTGCCCGTCGATCAAGAAGACGATCTCGGTGAAGCGCGGAAAATTCAGCTTCAACGAGCGGGTGAGTGCGGCGAGCGCCTCGGGTGCCTTGAGGGGCACCTCGGGGTCATCTGCAAGGATCTGCGGCGTGAGGTCGAGATACAACGTTCTGCCGCTTGCCATGACCGCAGTGACTGTCGCGCCTCTTGGAAAAAGTCGAAGCGCATCGTGGCGGGTGGGACCGAGGAGCACGTTGTCCGCGGTTTCCTCGACGTTCTCTTCAATAGTCTGGTGCCGGGGAACGTACCGCATCTCTGCAACGATTCGGCCCAGTGGCAGCGAAGGGAAAAAGAGGATTCGCGCAACCCTTGAGTTGCCGAAGACAAAGAACAGCAGCAGGGATACCACGAGCGTGCCGATGAAAGCGGCACCGATGGCCGCCGGCGTCCCCCGGAGACGTATGCGCAGAAGAAAGTCGAATCTATCGAGCACCGCCGTTCCCGCTCAGTTCGAATCCCTGGATGAATGCTTTCACGCCACTGTACATGCCCTTCGCCACCTCGTTCAAGTATGCCGGATCCGCGAGGCGAGGGGCCTCCTCCGCATTGCTCACGAAACCCACCTCGGTGAGAACTGCGGGCATCCGCGCGTTGCGTACGACGTACCAGTCGTTCTGACGAAGGCCCCGGTCAGCGCTTTTCTGCCCGATGCTCGCGTCGAGTCCGGAAAGGATGTCCTGCGCCAGGATCGTGCTCTCCAGGGAGATTTCCTCCTCGCGCATGCTGTTGAGAATGGGAAGTATGTCCAGGTTTTCCTTGCCCGCAGCCTTCTCATCGACGAGAGTCCGTTCGTAGGACGGGGGGAGGCACCACACCTCGAAGCCGGAGGCCGTCTTGTTGAACGGCGAGGTATTGGCATGAATCGATAGGTACAGGACCGTATCCTTTGTCTTTTCGAGAAGCCCATTGGCGATGACGACACGATCCTCCAGGGACACGAAAGAGTCGTCATTCCGCGTAAGCACGACCTGCTTGTCCGGGAATCCTTCTTCTAACAGCCCTGCAAGCGTCCGCCCTACGCTCAACGTGATGTCTTTTTCCATCAATGCGACCTGCTTCTTTGCTGACGCCACGCTCCCTACCGCTCCGCTGTCCTTGCCGCCATGTCCCGCATCAATGAGGATGTATTGCACTCGCAGGTGCTCTCCGGCGTGCGCCAGGCGGTCCTTTTGCACGGCGTCTCCGATCGCTCCGACCGCAGCAGTCGTGAGCCACACGCCTCCGTTTTTTCGGACCGGCGCATCGATTTGCACCTTGACACGATAGTTGATGAGGGCGCTGTCATCCCCTACGGCGACGGCGATCCGGTCGTCTCCGAATGAGATGACTCCCGCATCTCTCAGAGGATCCCATTCCAGCACGGCCCCCAGGTCGCTGGTGAGGGAAAGAATGTTCTTGTCCTGCGCGCCGATCGAAGCGCCAATCACGAGCAAGGTACACAGGAGAGTCCCAATCTTTGGAAATGTCATGATCCGGCGAGGAACTCCTTGAGTGCGCCGCGCCGCCCAGCCTCACGCGCGCTGTCTATCACGTAGGTGGCCCCCTGGTGACCTCCCCGTATCAGGGCCCGCCAGAAAAGGCCGGAGAGTTGGAAGACCTCCCCGCGGGGCAGCAGTGCACCGCCGCCTTGCTCGCAGGCCAGTCGCACCGAGTCCGTGAACTCAACGCCGTGCCAGTCTCGTTCATGGCACGTGTCCCATCCGGTCAGAATCTCGATAGCGAGCGGAATCCCGGGATCGATCGCTGACGGGTCTCCACGAAACGCCGGCATCGAGAGTATTTCCGTCCTGAGCTCCGCGGGGAGCCCCGCAAAACAGTCGTGCTGCCCATTCAGCAGCAGATGGTCGGTGGTGACCCGGACGAGCGGACGAAGACGAATCTGGAATCGTCCTAGCGCGCGGCTGGCCGCTGAATCAGCCTCGTCGGGGTTATCGCCGACAGCAAGCACGTTTCCGCACTTCTGAACGTTATTGGAAGGGAAGACCACAGCATCTCCGGCGGATATCCTGAGAAACACCCCCGAGACACCCTTGACCTGGCTCGCCCGCTCGGCACCGCTCACCTGCTCGACGATTCCCGGGATGGAGATGAGGGCCCGCTCGGCGCAGACTTTATTCAAACGGGGCGCAAGGTCGCCTGGTGGCAGTCCAACCGCGATGTTCAGTGCCGCCTCGGTTACCTCGACACCGGAGGCCAGGGGGAAAGTCCATCCCGACATGTACCCGCCGGACAGACGCGCGGCGATCTCACCGACCATCGGCCCTTTCGGGGTCAGCTTGATGTCGCCCTTTGCCGCGCCGTTATCGATGCCGATTGCCTTGATGCCGGCCAGAAAGACCGATTCAACGGCGCGCACTGTTTCCGGCGCAAAGCAGGTAGGCATCGTGTGCCCCATCTCGACGAAGGAGGGCGGAAACCGGATCACCCTGTCCGCCACGCCGCAGACCGTGACATCCCCTTTGTAGACGATCGCATCAAGGCTGAACTCAGGGCCTTCCATGTACTCCTCGATAATGACTCGCGAGGATCGTGAAAGGGGGAGAGCCGCAAGACATGCGTTCCGAAGCTGGCTGGGATTGTCGACCCGCCTGACGCCTCGGGCGCCCATGTTGTCCACGGGCTTCACGACCATGGGATAAGTCATGTCGGGCAGGAGGCTCGATTCGGGCTCTCCTGTTCCCGCCCACGATGCGAAAAGCGGGCTTGGCACCCCGGCGGCATCGAAGGCCGCGCGCATGAGGCACTTGTCCGTCGCGCGCATAGCCGTCGCATAAGAGATCCCGGGGAGCCCCAGCTTCTCCGCGACCCACGCTACTGAGGACGAAAAGTCGGTTCCTGCCGTGAAGATCCCGTCAAGACCGGACATTTCCCGGATCGAGCGGGCAAATCTCAGGAGACCATCCTTGTCCTTCAGGTCAGTGCACTCGAACACATCCGCGCTGTCACGGGCAATCGCCCGCGCATTTCCGTCCGCGAGGATCACGCGCCACCCTTTACGCCGTGCGATTCGGATGCCTGGCTCCTGCATGACTCCGGCGCCGAGGATCAGGATTGTTGTCACGCTTCTCCCTTCACCGCGTACGCCTCGAACGTGTCCCCCAACCGCAGGAGCACGCTCAGCGCACGAAGCATCCGGGCGGCGACATTCCACCTGCCGGCCGCCCGACCCAGAGCGCCGGGAAATCGTTCAGCGTGATGCCCGGTGATTCTCACCCGCCGGAGCACAAGGCCGTATCGCCGCAGGGCTTTTCTCAGCTTCCGAGGCGAGAGAATCGTGAAATGGTCTCCGGGGCTATCCAAGAGAAACTGGCGAAGATTCCGCCGCGCGGATATCCCGCGTCCATTTGGGGTCGAGAACGCTAATACGCCGCCTGCAGGGAGGAGCGAAGAAGCCTTCTTTAGCACGCCGCCGGTGTCCGGAAAATGCTCCAGCACGTACCAGAGCGTGAGGGCGGCAATCTTCCGGGGAAGCTGCGTACTCTGCACGTCTTCGAATTTCGCGCAGAGCGCCGGCACACCGAGGGTCTTCGTCACATAGGAAACGGCACCCGGTGACACATCGAGCCCGAAGGCGGGGATGCCGGCTTCTCCAAGCGCAGCGAGGAAGGGCCCATAGGCGCACCCGATATCGAGCACAACCCCGTCCGGCTTGCCGACAAGCAGCCCGCGCATGATGGCAACCCGGGGCCGCGAAGATTTCTTGATCGATTCAAAATCCTCCAGGTACGTTCGCCCGTACTGCGCCTTGTATTCAGACGAGAAGTATCCGGCATCGTACCTCTTGCGGCTGGCGACGAAGCTTTCCAGCGAAATGATCCCGCATGCCGCGCAGCGGCGGTAGGTGCGGTCGGGAAACCGGGCGATTACCGTATTGCCGGTCCTGCCGCATATCGGGCAATCCGGACTCCCGACACTGTTGAGGGATCCCAGCACTCGCGCGAGCTTTTTGCCTCTTTCCCTGCCGGTCATCTTGTTGAATTGCTGGACGTGGGCCTGCAATCGAGCCGGGTCTTCCAGCAGCCTCTTCAGATCCGGCATGCGCGGAGTCCCGGTCCCGATCATGGGGAAACCCGCTGCGGCGCCGAGCTCGCTGTGGTAACGCGAAGGATTGAACAGAATGGCGGGGATCCCGACCGCAAGCGCCTCGAAGGCTGCCATTCCGAAGTGGGTGATCAACAGGTCATGACGGCTGAGCAAGCCTGCAAGACCGACAGGGGCCCGACTCACCTTCACACCGTCCGGCCATTCACGTGGACCTGCAAGTGGACCTTCGACGACAGTGACCTGTTCGGGCCTGAAAAGGCCCGCGGCCAGCATGGAGCCGGCCAGCCGCTCTCCCAGGCGCTCCCTGTCCTCCCCTCCGAGGCTCAGCAGAACCTTCTTCAATTCATTTTTCGAAACCTTGCGCACCCTGCGCGGAAGGTAGAGAAAGGAAACATCCGACAGATTCGCACCGGACCTGATCGCAAGGCCGGGAAGCGCATCCAACGTGAAGGGCGCCAGGTCGCGCGCTTCCCCGCCCTCGTCTATGCAGGCCACGAGCCCGTGCTTCATCAGCTCAGCAAGCTCCTTCGCAGATGTCGTTCGTTCGTCGAAGACGATCAGGTCCCAGCGCCTTCGCGTTGGCACCCTTGAAATTGCGATAGGTTTCGGAAGCCTTGGGTACCGGGAAAGCCGTTCAGCCAACAGCCTCCGCGCACCCTGATCCAGGCGACGCGTGAGGAACGTCACATTGGGTCCGAGCTGTTCGGAGAGCCTCAAACATCGGACGAGATGTCCCATCCCCTCCCCTGCTCCTCCGGCGGGAACAAGCAGGAACGAACGATTCGTGTCAGCCGCTGGCATCGCCTGTCCCCTCGACGGCAACAGCACGCCCCGGCGGGTGCTCCTTCAGCCATGCCACGACCCGTTCGATTTCGATCGGCATTCCCCCGTACAGGTCTTCGAAAAGCCTCGTCACCACATCCAGGTCTTCGGGCGTGTCGACTGTGACGCGTCCTTCCGCGTAAGCGGCATACGCCGGGGCGGGCGCTTCAAGAATCCTGTATCTCTCGGGATGCCGGTAATGAAAAGTTGTAATGTGCTCCCTTTCATCCGGCCGCGTCGATTCGCGCTCCGCATCAAACAGTGCGGCTGTGGTCACAACCTCGACTCCCGAACCCCACGGGACTCCCAGGAAGTGACTGAGATCCGCAGAAGCCCTTTCGTGTTCCGCAATGATCTCACACGCCAGGCGCGCAGATGTGAGCGGGTTGTCCCCGGTCACGCGAATGACGCAGTCGGTCCCGTACGAGCGGCTTGCCATGCAGTAGCGGCCAAGCACGTCTTCATCCGGCCCTGCGAAGACATCGAACCCCTCGGCACTGGCAAGCGGGCGAAGTGCTTCAACGCTCTTCCCGTCCGTCAGGAGAGCGCGGACATCCGCCGGTACGCCCGTAAGGGACCGCATGACGTGCTGGATGAGGCATCCACCGCGGAGAGGAAGCAGGGCCTTGGAGGGCAAACGGGTCGAGCCGAGCCTCACCTGGACGAAAATGCCGGTAGACACGTCAGGAACGCTCCCAGCCGTCGACAAGGTCCCGGGGATCGCGGCGGAACCTGAACCGGTGGATTCGAACCCACCGTCGGACGATCCGGAACTCCTTCATCGCATAGAGAGGGCCCGTGTCGGAATGAATCATGTAGTCGAGGGCCCGCCACGTCGGGAGCACACCCATCTCCTTCCGCATCTTCACGGCAATGTTCTTCAACCATACCTTCTTGTAGCCCTCATCGGGTGTCGTATCCTCTTCCGGAGGGGAGCCGTTGTACGTCAGGCTCATCCGCAAGGTGCCGAGGAGGCGCTCTCCCCAGAGAAAACATCGCAGGCCAAAATCCAACTTCTGCCAGTAGGGGTTGACGATGACGGTATCGTAGCCTCCGGTTTGCGCGAACTTCAGGCGGTTATACAGCCCGCAATAGTCGAAGGGGAACAGGATCTTCTCTCCCTCGATGCGGGGCACATGGTAGGCCACCGAAAACCGCCGCTTCTTCCACAGTGGTGCCTGCCACGTCGGAATGGGCTCCGCACGGCCCGTGCGCGCCACGGGCACCGTGCACAGCACGCCGGACTTTTCCACGGCGTCAAGAAGCCCAGCGGGAAACTCGACAAGGCGCGCGTCACTCCACGTGACCAATACCATCGGGGCGCGGGCCTCGTCGATTCCGATGTTCACCCGGTCTCCCGAGGTGCTGCGATCCGCGACCAGAAGAAATCGAACCTGGGGGAATTCCCGCGCAAGCGGTTCCACGTCCGTGGAGGAATCTGATCCTTCGATCCAGAGGATTTCCCCGAGAGAACGGGAGAGCAGGTCTCTTATCATTTCTGACTTGAACAGCCTGTCCCCCCTCCCTAGAACGAGGAGCGTGAGGGGGAAAGGGTGGCGCCTGATGCGGTCCCACCGCGGGCCGCCCACCACGGTGTACGGGATGCGGGATACAGCGTCAGAAATTGTACGTGTAGTATTCATCGCAGGCGGCGCAGATCCCCGGGTAGTCGCCGGAGAGGTGCGAACGGTGCATGCCGCGCGCCGAATCCCAGACCGCCGAGAGATCGTCCTCCAGTGCATTTCCCAGTTTCACGCTCGCGCGAATGTCTTCCTTGCACAGCGGGACCGTTCCATCCAGAAGGATCGCCATGTCGCGCTTCAGATGCCAGCATGGAAATCGTTTGAGAGGAGAGAGGTCCGCCACTTTGCGGTCCGGCAGCGCACCGCTGAACGAATCGTGCTTCTGGATGATCACGTTTTCCGTTCGCGCCTTCCACGTGCGGAAGAATGTCTCAAGGTCTTCCTCGTTCTCCTTCATGCGCACTGCCTGCACCCAGGTGCGCTCCGGAAAAACGCCGAGGAGCTCTTCCGCCGTCTTCGACGCCGCGGCAAATCCCTCGCCTCGGAGCTTCCGATACGACGACTCATTCGAGGCATCCAGGGAAACGATCCAGCGCGGCTGCTTTTTGCGTGCTGACCTGATCCTCGGGAAAATGCCCGGTTCCCAGCCGATGCCCGATGTCTCGATCACCAGCTCGATGCCCGGTGCATCAAGGGCCGCGAGGACGATATCATAGATGCGGGGATGAAGGGACGGCTCGCCCCACAGTGAGATGTCGATGACAGCGTCGCCCGCGAAATCAGCGATCTTCCGGACCAGCCGTGAAAAGCTTTCCAGCGGCATCGAGCCGGATCTCTCCAGTATATTTCCGCCGAATTGCGGATAGGGGCAGTACGTGCAAAGCTGGGGGCAGCGTTCCACGATCTGGATGGGAAAAAACGCCGGCAGCGTCCGGTGGGATTCCGGGTTCTCGCGAAGAAATGCGCACGCCGCCTGCGCATCCCGGACGCCGCCTGCGGCGAGCCGCGAGAGCAGCAGGTAGTTGCGCTCCGAGTCTGCAGTCAAAGACAGGCGCATAAGGCGCATGTCATGCGGGGAGATTTCCGTCTCGACGTCGAAGGAGTTTATGTCTTTTTTCAAAACAGTAAAAAGCGTGTCCCGACGGAGCTCACCCGCTCCCTCCGCCATCCCACGCAGCCGGTTCAGGGTTTCGCGGGCGAATATCTCCGGAGTGATGCCGTACGGATATCCGTCCGCAAAGGTGTAATCCGCCCAATACCGAACGTGGTTCGCGTGCATCCGTGCGGCAAGCCCCGCATCGAGGAATGGACAGTCCGCGAAAAAATAGAAAACTGCATCGCAGCCTTCCGCGGCGGCAGTCATTTCAGAAAGAAGCTCCGCAACGGTCCATGACGGGCGAATGATCGACCGCGCGCCGTCAGGCATATTGGCCGGCGAGGAGAGAAGGACAAGGTTTTCAGTGACCCCGGGAAGGGCACGACCGAACTCCAGCGCTCGAGTGAATGAGGATTTTCCTTCCACGAGCGGCCGGAATGCGGGTGCGCGCAGATCGATGCCGTTGATGACCGCGATGTTCTTCATCCCTTCTACATAATATCGACAGATTCCTGCGAAGTTCAAGAAACCGGCCGTTTTGCCGCGACCTCATGGCCAATTCGGGGCAAAGCACGGGCCGATCCTGATGCCAGAGATGTGCGAACAAGGAACGCGTGCATTGCCAATCCTGCGATGTCGGTATAACCTGCCGCATATGCCGGTCAGACCCGCGGAGCGCGTCTATTCCGTGACCGAGATCACCCAGCTCATCAAGGGAAACCTTGAGGGGGGGTTCCCCTGGGTGACCATCCAGGGGGAGATCTCGAACTTCCGGCCATCCAGCACGGGCCATTGGTATTTCAGCCTGAGAGATGCGGATGCGCTCATTTCCGTCGTCATGTTCAGGGGGAGACTTGACGGGGTGCGGTTTGCCCCGGCGGACGGGACGCTCGTAAAGGCCACGGGAAGCATCTCCGTCTACGCCCGTCGCGGCAACTACCAGCTCATCTGCGAGTCGCTCCTCAAGGCCGGCGAGGGAGATCTTCTTGCCCGGCTTGAAGAAATGAAACGGCGGCTCGCCGCGGAAGGACTCTTCGACCTGGACCGCAAGAAGCCGCTCCCGCTGTACCCATCCCGTGTCGCCGTAGTGACGTCGCCCACCGGCGCGGCCGTGCGGGATATCCTGAGGGTTCTGCGGCGCCGAAGCGCCGGGGTGGACGTGGTGATCGTGCCCACGCCGGTCCAGGGTGATGGCGCCGACCAGAGCATCGCCCGTGCAATCGAAATCGCCGACCGCCATCGGCTTGGCGAGGTCATCATCGTAGGAAGGGGCGGAGGGTCGCTGGAGGATCTCATGCCCTTCTCATCAGAGATCGTCGTGCGGGCCATCGCTGCCTCGAGGACGCCCGTGATCTCGGCGGTGGGCCACGAGACTGATATCAGCCTCGCGGATCTCGCGGCGGACGTGCGCGCCCCCACTCCTTCGGCGGCGGCGGAGATGGTGGCCGCCTCACGCGCTGATCTGCTGGCGCGCGTTCGTGGATTGCAGGATTCCATGGCCGCAGGGATGCGCCAGAGACTAGAGCGCGTGAGACTCCTGATGACACAGTTCGCCTTGGCGAACCTCGAGCGCAACGTCCGACTCTTCGTCCAACCCATTTCCCAGAGGGCCGACTACGCGCGGGAGGAGCTGATCCAGCGGTTCCGGAATTTGGTGACCGTTCGCCGACACCGCTGCACCTTGGCATCTCGGGAGCTCGTCTCCTATTCTCCGCTGGAGATCCTTGCCCGCGGATACGCGGTGGTCACTCATGAGCCGACGGGAAAGATCCTGCTCTCTCCTGAAGCGGTGCGCCGCGGAGAAAGGCTTTCCATCAGGCTCTCGCGCGGCAGCGTCCGCGCAACCGTGGAGGACACGCATGCCGGCGAAAAGCAGTGATTCGAAAAAAGGCCCCCTTGGCTTCGAGCAGAAGCTGGAACGGCTCGAACAGCTCGCCGAGAAGCTGCGCGAAGGGAAAATACCTCTGGAAGATGCGGTGGCGCTCTTCGAGGAGGGAATGAAGCTGTCCAAGTCATTGGAAAAGGACCTCTCACGGGTCGAGAGGCGCGTGGAAATCCTTACGCAGGAACCGGCGAATGAGGCCGAGGAACCCGGTCTTGCCCTGTTCCCCGAGCTCGATGAGGACGACAAGGAATAGCGCGCTCCGATTCGCATCGCGGTACGCCGCGGATTCGCATCGCGGTACGCCGCGGATTCGCATCGCGGTACGCCGCGGATTCGCATCGCGGTACGCCGCGGATTCGCATCGCATCAAGGGAAGCGTTCGGGAAAGGCAAACGCATCTCCCTCACTTATGCCGAGGTCGGAGAATGCGCCCTTTCTCATTTCCAAGGCGTAGCGCGCAGACAGACGGGAACGTACGATGCTCTCAGAAAAGGGCTCCATGTCCTCGATCTGCAGCACCTTTCCCTCGGCAGAGAGGAACGCGATCGAGAGCGGCGTCGGGGTGTTCTTCATCCAGAATGAAAGATGGTCGTCCCGCTCGAACACGAAGATCATGCCGTCCCGGGGCCCCAGGTTCGTCCTCCCCATGAGGCCGTGTTCGCGTTGCGCTTCAGTGCGCGCCACCTCAACGGTGAGCGACTGCCCTGCGGACCTGATCGTCACCCGCTCCTGCGCCGTTTGGCATGAAGAGAGGCACCAAGCTACCAGCACGAACGGCGCGAGTTTACTGAACATGCACCATCCATCCCTTCAAGTATTCGCCCTCGGGATGAGAGGCGGCGACCGGGTGATCGACGTCCGCGTGCAGCTCGCCGAGCAGCCGGGCCGACCGGCCCGACCTCAGCGCCGCTTCCGCAACGACCTGCTGGAACAGCGGCCGGTCCACTGCGCCCGAACAGGAAAAGAGGAACGCAAGACCACCGGGCGCGAGAATGCGCAGGCACTGCTGAAAGAGACTGAGGTACCCTTTCAGAGCCCCGTCACGCTCGACCCTGCGGCGGGCGAACGGGGGAGGATCGGCCACGAGCACCTCGCAGCGCGGCGGCGTTTCCAGGTACGTGAAAACATCCGCCTGCACCCATTCGAATTGGGACCCGCGGAGGCAGGGAGAGAGCCTTACGTTCTCTTCCGCCAGCTCCAGGGCACTCCGGGAGCTGTCCACGGATATGACCTTCAGCGCTCCTGCCGCCCCCGCGCGCAGCGCAACGGCACCCGTGTATGAAAAGAGATTGAGCACGGTTTTGCCCCGGCTGCACCGAGAAATCAGCGTTCTGTTCGCGCGCTGGTCGAGGTAATAGCCTGTTTTCTGCCCGTGGGCGAAATCCACCCGCAGACGCACCTCTCCTTCGCGGATAACTGTCGAGCCTTTGCCCTCACCGCGCGCATATCCGGATGCCGTACTCAATTTTTCTACGCGCGCAAAATGCTCGTCTCTTCGGATGAACACATGGAGATCGGGCCGGATATCCCGCAGGCAGTCTGCGATCCTTTCCAGCCCTGCCTCGGCGCTCCGCGTGTGCGGGCAGACGACCGCCGTATCCGCGTACAGATCGATAACCAGCCCAGGAAGAAAATCTCCCTCCGCATTGACGACGCGGAACGCGTCGGTGTCGAGGCCGAGCGCGGATCTCAGGCTCCACGCGCTGCGTATGCGCTGCTCGATCCAGTCCTCCGCCGGTTTTTCAGCGGAGTAGGACACCATCCGTACCGCGATAAGGCTACCGGGTGAATGCTGGCCCCACCCGATCATTGACCCGTCCGCGGCTCGGACAGGGAGCAGCGCCCCGACGGGGGCAGACTCGTCAGCCTCCGCAATCGCCTGACTGTAGATCCATGGATGATGCCGTCGGCGAGCCGGACCGTCGCGGCCTTCCTTGAGGAGGATTCCCGGCGACGGAGGCGCATTTCTCCCCGGCGACGGAGGCGCATTTCTCCCCGGCGACGGAGGCGCATTTCTCCCCGGCGACGGAGGCGCATTCTTTCCCGCGTCAGAACTGCTCAAGAAACTTCTCTCGGGAAAGCTGGTCGAGGTCTTTCTGTGCGCCGCCTTTGGCGAGCATTGCGGCAAAGGTCCTGTTGTCGATGTATTTCACGGTAAGCGGGCGCTCGAGGGAGAAGCGCACTGGCTCCGACTGCCAGACGCTCTCTTCTGGGCTGAGGCTCGTGGGCTGTCCGTACTTGGAAGTCAGGGTGCTGAAGAGGGAGTAGTGGTCCAGCTTCTGGGCATCGAGAACGAGAATCATGATGAAAAGACGGCTGTCGGCGAATTGGAAATACGCGCGGCGCAGGTAGGTGGTGCCTTCACATTCGATAAGGTACTGGCTGGTCTGGGGGAGGAAGCTCACGTCGGGGTCTCCTCGGTAGCGGAAGAGAGGGTCCGCCTTCAGGGCCGCCTTCACCTCGTCGAGCCCCATCCCGAGAGAAACACTGCGGAAGCTCATCGGCACCGACGGAACGGCGGGGGGCGCTCCGATATTTGTCTGAGAAAAAGCGCTTGCCGAGCTAAGGAGAATCACGAGAGCAAGGACTGAGGCGCGCCTTGATCCTGTCATGGCTGTACTGACTCATATATCGGCGAAACGCGCAACCGGTCAAAGCCCGTACAAGCCACTGATCCGGACCAGACGGCGTCTGCGGTCCGACTTGCATAGTGCGCCGGCGGAGAGATAGTATCAGCATATGAGGATCCGGTCTTGGGTGCGTGTGCAGTTTGCGGTGATCGGCGTGGCGACCGTGCTTTTCACCGCCTCCTGTGCAACCTCGAAGGGCTCCACACTGGCCAAGGTCATCTCGGCACAGGACTCCACTGCTTCTGCTCAGAAGTCTTCCGGCAACGCGCCGCAGGAGCCGTCGCAGAATCCACCCGGGAGCAGCAAGGGACTTCAGGTCCTCACGGACCCCTCTTATGCGGAGGTCTGGATCGACGGAGATTTCAAGGGCCTCTCGCCGTACGTCATGGAAGACATTTCGGTTGGATGGCATCGCGTCCTGCTGAGGAAGGCGGGGTACTATGAGAGCTCCTCCTGGATTGAGTTCAATGGCGATCCCCTCCTCTATCAGACAACACTCACCCAGATAATCGGGTTCCTGCAGATCTCCGCAACTCCTGCCGACATCACGGTGACCTTTGACGGACAACTCATTCCCCAGGGAACACAACAGGTCCCCGTCGGGACGCACGAAGTCGTTGTGAAAGCCTTCGGATACGCACCCTACACGACATCGGTGGTCATTGCAGAAAAGGCCGTCACCGCCTTGTCGATTTCCCTTCAGCCGGCCCCATTTGACGTCACGGCGTTCTCCATCCCGAAACCAACCGTCAACCCCGCGAATCCCGGACTGGTCGGGTCCATCGAAGTGGACTTCTCCGTGACGGGACCGGGAAAAGGGGAGATTCAAGTTGTGGATGCGGCAGGCGGTGACGTCTTTACGCGCGGGCTCCCCGATTTCACAACGTGGGATCAGTCTTTCTCGTGGGACGTTCACTCCTCAACCGGGCAGGCGCTCAGTGACGGTGTGTACACGATGAGGCTGGTCGCAACGGGCGCCAGAGAGGATACTCAGGTGACAAGGGAGACAGAGTTCACAGTCGACAGCTCCCTCAAGGTCGCCCCGCGGAGTGTCTGGAGCGGCAGCGCCGGCCTCCTTTACGCGCCGGTGACGGAAGTTCTCCCACAGGGTGATTTCCAGCTCGGGGTCCTCGGAGCGGGAATCGCAACTCCTGATTTCTCCAGCATCCAGGCCCCGGCCTTGCTGGGCGTGCGCTTTGGCGCCGCCCCGGGGATGGAGATTGACGCTTCGGCCGGCTTGATCGCCACCTCCACGGTCCTGCCCCTCACGGCGAGCGTCGCAGCCCGCTGGAGTCTGCTCGTGCCGCACGGCGGCATCGGGACCTCAGCCTCCGTGCAGGTGAAGCTGGCAGGCCAGCTCTCCGCAACCCAGGACACAGCGGGTCCGCTCATGACAGACACATTTGCCAATTTTACGGGCATCAGCGTGGAGCTGCCCCTCGAGCTCACCGTGGGGGCGCTGAGCGGGCTGCTTTCATTCGGGGCGACAGGGTCGCTGTGGTATCCGTACTTGTTCCAGGCGGACGGCGTTACGCCTCGTTTCGGACCCGTTGCATGGCTCTACATCCGCGCCGGGATCCTCCTGGATCTGGGGTCTGTGAGCGCAGGGCTTTCCGCGAGCACCCGCACCGAGCAGCTGCCAGGCGGCATCGCTTTCCTGAGCTCACCGATCCCCTATGAGGCCGGCGCCGAAATCCACTGGCTCATTCCGGGGACGAGCCTCGTGGTTACTGGCATTATCGCGGGCGAGTACCAGGACTCGAACAATTACTACTTCATGGGCGGAGGGGGGCTGGGGTTCCTCTATTAAGACTCAGGCCTTCAGGACGAGAAAAACGAGAAGTCCAAGGATGAGGGCAGCGAGAACGACAACTGCGGCGCGGTAGAAGCCGGGGCGCATGCCCAGTTTCCTGGCACTCCCGCCGGCACGTTCGGTTGAGGGCGGTTCGCGCGATCTTGAGCGGTATCCGCAAACAGGGCAGCCGGAACGGAACTCGGGGGCCTTCCCTTCGTACGCGCATTTCGGGCAGCGTACGGCGGTGAACACGCTGCCACAGGAGGGGCAGATCGACGCGGCGCCGTTGACCTCGGTTCCGCAGGATTCACAGAAAAAGAGCGCGCTCGCCCGGGGTTTCATGCCTGCCGTCATTGCCTCCCTGGACCCGCCTGTTTATACTGCCGGCCGACACACGCGTGCAAGGAGACTGAATGGAAACCGCGATCATTGGGCTGGCTCGCTCGGGCAAGACTTCGATTTTCAATGCGCTGACAGGGCTGGCAGCCCTTACGGGAGACGCGGCCGGCGGCCGGAAACAGGCGGCACTCTGCGAAGTGAAGGTCCCCGACGAAAGGCTGGACAAGCTGGCCAGTCTGTACCGGCCAAAAAAGTTGACTCACGCAAGCGTGCTCTTCAAGGACCTGCCTCTTGACCACGACGAGGAAGGGGGCATTACGGCCGCAAGCCTCGCCGATGTGAGGCGGGCGGACGCCATGGCGATCGTGATCCGGGCATTCTCGAGCGACGCGGTGATGCCGGCGCTCAAGGATTCAACCCCACTGCGGGACCTGCGCAAAGTCACCGATTCCCTCGTCTTTGGGGATTACGAGATTGCTGAGAAGAGGTTGGAGCGCCTGGACAAGGAGGCCAAGAGAGACGGACGCGAATACCGCGTCCTACGCCAGATCGTCGATCGTCTGGGCACGGGCAAACCCCTGGGGGCCGGATTCTTCGCCCCCGAAGATGCCCGCATTTTCGCCGGATTCGGTTTCCTGACTGCGAAGCCAATTTTCGTCATCATCAACACCGGTGAGACATCGCTGCCACACGAGGATCTGCTCCGCGAGTGCGCAGAAAGCAGCGTGGACACTTTTCCAATCCGCGGGGACCTCGAGATGGAAATCGCCCAGCTTCCCGCCGCCGAGCAGAAAGATTTTCTCGCGGACATGGGGCTCGAGGAGCCGGCCAAGAACCGTTTCCTCAGACACGTCTACTCGACCCTTCACCTGGTGAGCTTCTTTACCGTAGGGGAAGACGAGTGCAAGGCATGGAGCATCCGCGAAGGCACCACCGCCGTCGGGGCGGCAGGGGAGATCCATTCCGACCTGGCCAAGGGCTTTATCAGGGCGGAGGTCTCCCAGTGGCAGGATGTGCTGGAGAGCGGGGATTTCGCGGCCACGAAAAAGTCGAATAAACTCCGGCTCGAGGGTAAGGAGTACGTCGTGCGCGACGGCGATGTGCTCCTGATCCGCTTCAACGTGTAGCGCCCATCGAGGGAGCGGTGAACGTGGCGTAGAAGAACTCTTCCCAGATTCCCAGAGCCTTGTCGTACCAGCCCGCGGTGAGATCAACCGTCGGCGTGTTTCCCGCGGCAGCAAGAACCCCGGACGCCAGGTCATCCGCCCCCACGTCCAGCTCAACCGAGGTCCCCGAGGTCTTCACGTTTCCCAGCAGCCGGGGAGCTGAGTCTTTCTGCCACAGGATGCATACCCCCCGGTCACTCCTGGCCACAGGCTCGATCTCCAGCGTGAGCGGGTTTTCCCTGCCGGGGACCCGCGCGTCGAAAAAATAGAGAAAATATGAAACTGAGGGCGAGAAGCCGCCGGGGACATTCAGCACGAGCTTCAGCCCTGTGGAGTCCAGATTGCCCTGCAGGGAGGCGATCCGGGTGCCCGTCTGAGACCAGGCGTGCGATTCGGAGATCGGCAGGACGTTGAAGCTTGAGCTGCTCTCGCGGGTGAATACCGTCGGTTCATACGCGGATGAAAACGTGGCGATGGCCGGAAGCGATGTCGTGTCTACCGCGGGCTGATTGGAGCCCGCCGGAGCTGCACCCTGACTCGATGCAACGGTCGCGCCCTGAGTTGCGGCAGGGCGTGCGAACTGGGCGAGCTTCCCCACTCCGCGGCGCACGCTGAGCTGTGCGGGGCTTGCGAACACCGCGTAGAACCGTTCCCCCACGCTGCTGTCGGCCTGCAGGGCCACGACACGAACGGGAAAATCATCCGCGTCGAGCTGCGCGAAAAAGCCGACGAGCAGGTGCGTGCCTTCCGCCAGGCCTGTAAGCTTCACCTCCGCCTGGGGAGCGAGAAGCGAGAAAGTGGCGCCCGTGCTCGCCGCAGAGAAGTATCCAGCGACCTTGCTTGCAAGGAGCGGGCTTCCGGCGCTCAGGCCCGCAAGCTCCTGTGGATCGACCACGTAGTAGAAGCTCGAGTCTTCCTGATTCTGCAGTGACACGACCGGGCTCTGCCCGAAGGCGAGGGCGCAGGTGAAAGCGGCGGCAGCCGCAAACATCAGTGTCTTGTTCATAGGCCTCCTCATTTCCGCCGCAGCACGAGGATCGTGAGGTCATCGTACTGCTCGTCTTCTTTGGCGTGCGTGAAGGTGGCATAGCCGGATGCCTCCCCGCCTTCCACGCGATGTGAAAAATACCGCTCGTACTGGAGGAAATGCTCCTTGAGGAAATCTGCAACTTTGGATTCAATGGTCACCCTGCTCGCTTCTCCCAGCTGTGGATCCGGGACCATTCGGTAAACCTTCTCAACCGAGACCAGGGCAAGCACCGCTTCTCGCACCGTACCCTGGCAGTTGGAGAAATCGAACACCAGCTCCTCGTTGGGAATGGGGTTGTGGCTCCGTACCAGGTTGTACTGCCCCTTGTTGAACACCGCGTTGATGACGATGTCCATGCGCGTCTCGCTGAAATCCTCCTCGGATTCGCCCTTCTTGTGCGTTCCCTCGTGGTCCTGGCCATCGGCAAGCCCCGGCTCGTCGCACTTCGCCTCCTGGAACTCGGTGTTGCGGAGCTTCCTCTCCGACTCTTCGAATCCGTCAGTCTGGAGAAACAGAACGTCGCCAGACACAAGCTGCTGCTGGACCTGCTTGTAGGGAGTCTTCATCTCCACGAGCATCGAGGGGAAACTTCCCGCCGCAGGCGAATCCGGGAGGCTGGCGTGCACCATCTTCCCTTTTTCGGCGATGTAGATATTCATCTTCGTGTCCCCTGCATTGCAGATGCTCGCCACGCCGGTGGCGGAATTATACAGGAGCACCGTGAGCGCGGCGAACTTTCCGCGGAAACCCCGCTCCTCCACCATGTCGTTGATCTTGTAGACGAGGTCGTCCAGGCGCTCCAGCTCCCTGAGGGCGCGCTGCCGCGCCTGCGCGTCTTTGAGCCGGGTGATATTCTCCTTGCGCTTAGGCCATTCTCGGAAGTGGCTGATGAAAAGCGTCGCCACCTCCACCATGATGAGCGCGGCCGACACTCCCTTGCCAGAAACGTCGCACTTGATAAGCGCATAGTACGTGTCGTCCAGCCTCTTGAAGTCGAAATAGTCGCCCGAAACGCCTTTTGCGCCCTTGTAGTAGCCGTAGATTTCCAGGCGGGCATTCTCTTCTTCAGCCGTGCTTGCTTCACCGCCCGACTTCTCCTTGACGAGCGGGAGGAAACGCTTCTGGACGTCGATGCCCTGCAGGAGTTCCTTGTTTGCAATGGCGGCCTTCACGAGTCCCTGGGTCATCTCATTGACAGTCTCGGCAAGCGAGCCGATTTCGTCGCGGGTTCCGACCTCGATGTTGTGCTCTCTGAGCTGCTCCTTGTCCTCCGTGTCGCGGATGACCGCGACCCCTCGCGCAAGTCGCCGGATGGGCGTGACGGTAATGCTCGCCATGATCACGGCCCCGAGTATACCCAGGGCGATGGCAGCGAGAGCGATCGCGCTCGCCGTGCGCAGAATGGAGTTGATCGAATCGTCGATCTGCCTGTTGATTGTATCCGTCTTCACCTGCAGGCGGATCATGCCTTGATAAAACGTCGTGTCCGCGAGGTTCTGTGCGCGATTGTAGAATATGACCGGCTTGTAGAACAGGTAGGCGGGGCGCAACCGCGTGTTCGGATTGAATGGCTCGAGAGTGCCAGAGGCGGCATACAGGTCCTTCGCCTGGCTGTCGATGTCCTTGCTGACCTGGGCAAGTTTCTCGTTCACCGCGGTCAGTTGGGCTTTCGAGGTCGCGTCCGTCTTCCCAAGGAGGTTTTTCGCCTGTCCTTGGAAATTGCGGTACTCGTCAATGAGCGGGGCAAGCTTCGCCGCACCTTCAGAATCGATCTTTTTCTGCAGGGCAGGAATCACTGATTTTGCGAGCTGGTCACCCACTGTCTCCGAGCCCCTGCTGAAACGTCCCGCCTTCTCCTCGTCAGCGAAGCGCTTTTCGTCGCTGTCCCATACCGCGTCTTTCGGGTCGGTGGGGCGGAAATCGTGGTCCGGACCACTGATGGTCGTGGATACTGCCTCGGTCATCGTGGAGCGCAGGTTGGACATGCCGACGGCGCCGAAGAATCCCTGTTCCTGCTGGAGAAACAGCGTCTCGGCGCTGGATGCAAGGGCTCCGAGAAGGATGTTCGCGCTGCTCTGCAGGCCCGTGGCAAGTGATGTCCGCTGCCTGCTCACCATCTGGAATCCCAGCGGGATCGAGACGATGAGAACGATCATCGTCACAAGGATCACCATGAGCAGAGTGAACTTCAGCCTCAGGCCTATTCCTTTTCTCTTCAACGCCTGCATGCGTTTTTTCCTTTCCTCCCAGTGAGCATTCGGTCGTCCTTCCAGAAGGGCCACCACCTCTGTCCTGACCGCGGCCCCCTCCTGCGCAAGGGCAACGATCTTGCGAAAAGCAAAAACGGAAAGCGTTCCCAGGAGCGCCACGATCAGAACGACGAGGAGCCCGTCGAAGGAGAAGGCATAGCGCGGCGATGGTCCTGCAATCCATTTCGGCAGGAGGAGCTGGAAGTTCCCGATCTTCACCGTGCCGGGAGACAGAAAATCGAACATCGCACCCTGGGTGAAATACAGGACATCCTGCCCGCTGTGGCGCTGCTGCAGGAGGCCGATCCTGTACGCCCCTGATTCGCTGTTTTCATCGAGAGTGATCCCGGTGATCTGTCGGTCCGTAATGGTGACCGGCGGCGTCGGATCGACCTGCATGTCCCACGGGGGTTTGGTGTGACCGCGGTCCAGGAAAATCTTCGAGATGGGCCCGTTATCTCGGAATCCACGGCCCAGGATCGTCACCTGAACCGTTCCCAGTATGGGATCCTTTTGCGTCGTGACCAGGTCAACACGCGTGACGACCTGGTAGTGGCCGAGCTCCAGCGCGATCGTGGACGGCGGACCAAAGTTCCCGGCCCGGTCAAGGGCCTGGACGGTGAGGACATAGACGCCATTGTCCTTGTTGTTGAACACGAGATCGGTTGCGCTCGTCACGACGCGCGGAGGCGGGGTGAGGAGTGGCACCCTGGACTGGAAGTAATCGGCCAGGGTGGCCCACCCCGGCTGCACGTTATACGTGTAGCCGACGATATCCTTGTCTCCCGCCGGCACCCAACGGAGGGTGAAACTGTTCGTATCGATCTGGTGGGAATGATTGTCCCGACGGTCCGGCGGTGCGGGCGGCGCCGTGAGCAGCAACGAACCATCAGGGGCCAGGACTTCGAAGCTGACCGCGCGCGGCGGGGTGGCATCCCGTGTGAACGACACGGAGGCCGGCGCAGGCGAGACGTTTCCTGCCAGGTCCTCGGCCGTGATGGAGAACGTCCAGGTGCCATCCCTGTCGACCTTGCGCGTGGAGAACTGATCTTTCCCTCCCGGCGTAAGACCGGAGACCGACTGCCTTTCCTTCTCGACCGTCGTAACCCCGTCGCTGTATGTCCAGGTGTAGCGATACTCTCTGATGCCGGAAGGGTCGGCCGGCTGAGGCTCCGTCCAGCTCACCGTTACGCTGTCCCTGTTGGCTGGCTGACCTGGCGTGAAGTCAACCGGCTTTATCAACGGCATTCCTACCGATGTGAGCGGCCTGAGCTGAACGAGCGCAGAAACCCCGCCGGAGGATGCCTGGTTCTCCCAGAAAATGAACAGAGAGTTCCTGAACTGCACCGCGTGCGGGAAAATCGCGTTCACGACGTCCGTGTTCTGAAGGAGCTGGGACTGCCAGGTCCTGTCCTTCCGCGCAAGGGTGATCCGCGAGGTCCCTTTCGAGCCGTCGGCATAGAGCACGTACTCCTGACCTCGCAGCTGCAGCACGTGCGCGAATCGCGACGGCGCATCGGGAGCGACAATTTCCGGCACGGCCACGATGGCCCCTTGTGCGTCAAGGCGAGCCGACCAGATCTGCGGCCTGCTCGTGCCGAATGCAGAGCGCTCCCAGACCAGTCCCAGCTCGTTGCCGAGCACGGCCAGCCGTGGCCGCTCGTTCTCGAATGCCAGGGGATCGTCACCGAAGATAGGCTTGCCGCCCATCAGGGTCTTCTCGGCCGTCAGGGAGACAGCCGGGTCCCAGGCGGCCCCTCCGTCCGCGCTTCTCTTGGCGTACAACTGCCAGCTGCTCGTCAGGTCGGACCGGGCCGTGAGAGACTCGAAGATCACGTAGTCGCTTCCCTGCAGGGTGGCATGCGTGGGCTGAAGCTGGGGACTTCCGGTGCGGTCTGCGGCCGTCACGAACGGAGCAAGCTCGGACCATGAACGTCCGTCCCGCGAATGACTGTACGCGAGGGTGACGGATCCGGATGCGAGCTCCGCGTTGCTGGATCCCTGGGAGAGGAGAAGGAGGAATCCTCCCCCGTTCATGGTGAAGAGGCTCGGTACACCCGTGGATGCCCGCGATGTGAGCCGCGCGACCTGGCGGAAGCTCGCTCCCTGGTCCGTGGACTCGCGGATCACCGTCTCCCGATCCGAGGTCGCCACTGCCACAAGGATCCTGTCACGTGAATCCATGACCATCGAATACACGCGGGGCTCATTCCCTTCGGTGACCCCGGTGTAGCGGATCGGCCCGAAGAACTGGGGGTGCGTGATCCAGGTGATGCCGTCGGCGGAGACTGCGAGCGAGAGGAAGATATCCCCGCTCGTGCGGTCTGTCTGCGAACGCGGGCGTATTTCCTGCCACGCCAACCCCATGAGCGAGGAGCCGACCATCGAGCTGCTGGAGGAAATTCCTGGCGGCACGAAGACCCGCGGATTCTCCCAATACAGCGTCTGGGCCGTTCCGAGCGCAGCGGCCGCGAAAAAGGCGAGGAGCCCGATGAACGACTGTACAACCCTGAAGCGCCTGCTCATGATATGTTCAGCTGGACCTCGAGCCGCTTCTTGAGCCTCAGGAGGGGGCCGTAGGTCTTGTTCCGGGGCGACCGCGCGTCATTCCAGATCAGCATGAGCTTTTCATACGCGTCCTGGTACGCACCTGAAAGAAACAAGCTGTATGCCTCGTTGTACGACTGCGTGTCGGCGGAAGAGAGAGCGGCAAGCGCGGTGCTTCCCATCTTCGTACGGATCAGGCCGTCGAGCCTGACCGCATCCGTGTTGTCGGGATTGATCTGGAGGGCCTGCTTCAAAAGGTCCAGCGCACCCTGGTATGCCGCCTGGGTTCCCTGCTGCTGCGTTTCGTTCGCCCGCTGCACGAGGGCGTTCGACTGGGCGACCTGCTGGGCCGTCGGCGGACGCCGGGCGAGACCCAGGGTGTATTCCAGCTCCTTGATCGTCTCCTTCGTCTGGGCGGCAAACTTCGGATCGAGCCTCGAATAGTCCTGCAGCGCAAGGTAGGCGGTCTTCTGGCCTTCGAGGTTGCTGCTGTCCGCTCCCATTTTCATGTACGTCGCGATCTGCTCCTTTGCGTCCTTTTGGAAACCCGCCGGGTCAGTCTGTTTCTTGATCTGGAGCTGGAGCACCTTCGCCGTGCCGTAGTTCGGTGCCACGACCAGGGCATCCTTCACGTTCTGCGTTGCGTCGGTGAGCTTGCCGGCAGCCAGATTGTCCTGTGCGTTCTTGATGAACGCGTTCACGACGTCGGCCTTCGGATCCAGGTTGGAAATCTCACGTCCCTGGCTGAGCTCGACCGCCGCCCGGATGGTGAGCCTCAAGT
This sequence comes from Spirochaetia bacterium, assembly GCA_049515615.1. GTDB lineage: Bacteria > Spirochaetota > Spirochaetia > SZUA-6 > Fen-1364 > Fen-1364. The sequence goes on along the minus strand of JBEKTX010000013.1, from coordinate 749 downwards.
TGTCGAAGGGGGGATAGGTGCCTTCCTGGTTCTGGTTCCAGGCCCGCACCGCGGTATCGAGTAAATCGCTGGCGCGCAGGAAATCCTTCGCTGCGACGAGCTTGTTGATAGCCGTCACGGCATTCTGGGCAGCCGCTACCGATTTGGTGTTCTGGAGACTCACGATCTGGTTGGTCATATCCAGAGCATCCCGTGTCCTTCGATTCTCCGCGTGATCCGTGTACTGATCAGCAAGGGACCTGATGTACGCTCTGGTCGCCAGGTCAAGGGAAGAGGCCGCCCCGTCGGGATCTCCCCGTTTCAGCGCCGCCTGGGCCTGTGCGAAATTGTTGTCCCCTTCCCTGCTGGCCAGCGCGGCATTGTCGATCTGGCGCTGTGCGGAAGCGGTGAGTGTGTCGATGCGCGCCCTTTCCGACTGGGCGGTCTTCAGGATCGAGTTGTAACCCTGTTGCGAGGCGGTGCCCTCAAAAAGGACGCCGAATCCCGGGTTCGCCTTCACGTCGTCGTTTTCGGCCTGGAGCTTCTGCTCATGCGCGAGGATGTCGGCAATCAGTGAATCGAAGTTCCCTCCGGCCGTCGCCAGCAGCACAAGTGCCTGGTCGGGATGCTTTTCGGCAAGGCCCGTGCCGGGACCGGAGGGGCCATCCTTCAGGTCTTCCGCCCGTGTCCTCATGCCAACAGCGTCGGCCAGGCGCTTCGCAAATCCTGCGCCGCCGATGGTGGCGATCCGAAGAGCGTAGGCGACATTG
>JBEKTX010000012.1:0-24886 GCA_049515615.1 Spirochaetia bacterium | reverse complement strand
GCTGGGCACCTGACTTCCTCCGCGCCGTGAACGCCTAAGGGCGCCCGACGTAGGTGAGACGGCGGTAGCCCTCGACGAAGCCGGCCTCAAGCAGTCGCTGCTTGTAGGGGCTCGAAAGGGCCGGCTCTCCATTGATCGTCTCCACGTGGACAGCGCTCAGGGGGCGCGCATCCCTTCCCGTCAGGACATTCGCGAAGGACAGGTACTCCGCCAGGCGCGGGCCATCCGGCGGTACGCGGAATTCCAGTTCCCGTCCCCTGCGCCGGGACACGAGGACGACCGTACCGCCCTGGAATACGACGTGCGTCGATGAGAGCCGGGACGGAAGGAGGCCTTTCAGCGCGGGCACGTCCACCCCGCAGAGGCTCGCGGGATCCGCGGCGTTCAGCCACCAGACCTCGTCCTCCGCCCCCGGCTCCGCCGCGAGCTCTGCCGGCACGGACGGGAGAGCGAATTGGAGGCCGTGGATGCCTTCGAAAAACCTGCCGGTCACCACTTCTCCCGAAAATTCCATCAGACGCAGGCTTCGAAAAAGCCGCGACCATCGCAAGGCAGGAAGCTCGACTTCGAGGATTTCGCGGAACAGTACGCCGTATCGCTTCAGGACCTGACGGACGCGGTCCCGCGTGAGATCTTCCTCGTCCAGTGCGTCCCGATCATCGCCCCCCGCGGGCAGGATGCGGAACCAGTAGGAGGAACCGGGCCGGGCCGCCTGCCAGCGGTCGAACCGCCGTCCTCTCCGTGCTCCTTCCCGGGATGGCTCCTCGGCATGGAACCCGGCGGCGATGCATCGCCGCACCGGGGCATAGGTATCGCTCGTGATGGCGCCCTTCCACGCGAGCTCCCACAGCCGTGCCGCGACCTCGGAGGATTCCCGCAGCCCTGCCGGGCCTTCCCGGGCATGGTCGACGATGTCCCAGAATGAAAACCTCCCCGTTGGCCCGGGGAGAATCGCCGCGGCCCCGGAGGCGGCGGGCGTGTCCGCTTTGTCGAGATACAGCTCAGCGTCCTGCTCGAAACAGAAGGTGAGCTTCCGCCTGCCGCACCCCAGCCAGAGCAGACCCGCTTCCACAAGGAGGGTGTCAAGCCAGCGGGTCACATAACCGTTCAGGCGCGCGGGCAGCACTTCCTCCTCCCAGAGGTGCGCCGGCAGGGGAAAACCGAACAGCTTGTCCCAGCGCGACTTCATGTCATCAGGAGAAACTCCTCGCTCAAGGAGCCCCTGCTGACGGGCGACGAAACGCGGCAGCTCTTCAGCGGGGAGCGTCCGGACAACGGGACGCGCCCGGGCCCGGGAGATCCGCAGGAGGATCTCCAGGTTTTCCCGGTCACAGAGAAGGAGGAGCTCGGAGTCCGCCGCCAGCCGGTCGATGACGATCTGTTCCTGTTCCACGAGGTCGGCGAGCATCGATTCCAGCCGATCGCCCGCAAGACCGAAGACGCGTGCCGCGAACGACGGCTCGATCGGCCCGTAGAAGCGCAGCCACTCGGTGATGATTCCTTCCAGCGCCTCGTCGTCCCTTTCCTCGATGCCCCGGCGCAGCCGAGGCATCGACTCGGCCGGGGCGATGCAGGGAGCCGGGCTCGCGCCGAACAGGTGCTCGACGATCCTGCCCGCCAGGGAGGCGAGCAGCTCTCCGCGCGCAATCCCGGATTCACGCACGCACGCTTCCAGGAGTGTCTCCCACTCTTCCATGGGCAGCAGCAGCCTCTCCTTGACCCAGTCCAGCAGCTCCCGCGAATCCCGCGGCGCATACCCGGGAGCGGTCCGCTGGAGCTTCGCCTGGAAGACGGCCATCACGCCAGGGTCGATCCGCGGACGCAGGTCCGAAGACAGGGCCAGCTCGCGCACCAGGTCGCCGCGGATGTTCGTGGAGGTGCGGCCCTGCGGTGCATCGTCGGCGTACATCAGCGTGCTGGTCTGCTTCCAGACCAGCTCTCCGCAGAATGGAGATGGCGCCGACGTGGAAACCTCGCCGACGCGGATGACGCCCGCCTCCAGCTCATCGAGTGCCATCCGCAGATGGGTGAGGTCGAACTCGTCCCGCAGGCAGGCGCGCCACGCCTCGAGCAGGAGAGGGAAGTCTTCGTAACCTGAGACTGCCGCGAAAAGGGATTTGGCTCGCTGTCGCGTGAGCCAGAGCGGCGTGCGTCTCCGTGCGGCGGCGCGGGGCAGCAGGAGCGCCGTGCCCGCGCTCTCACGGAAGCGCGCGCCGAAAATCCCGCTGCCCTCCAGGCGTGAACGAAGGAGGCGCTCCATGCTGCCGGAGTTCACGAGGGACAGGATCTCCCCCGCTCCCGCGCTCCGCGGGAGGAGCAGGAGAATGGCGTCGTTGGTCACGATCATCTCCGGTCGGAGCCCGAAGCGTTCCTCCCATGCGCCGGAGAGCGCCAGGCCGAACGGCCGGTTGACCCGTCCGCCCCAGAGCGTGTGCAGGACCACGCTCGCCCCTTCGCCCGTGCCGTGCGGATCCCGCGTGTGCTCCACGAGCAGATGATGACGATGAGGAAGGTCGGTTCCGGTCACCTCGCGCTGACGTGCGAGGAAACCGATCATGGCCCGCGCTGCGGCCGGCGCTAGACCGTGCGACCCCGCCAGGTCGGCCGGCAGCCGCTCGTCGTTCACGCGCGGGTTCCACTCTTCCAGTGCGCGCGCAATCCTGTCGGAGATGTGGAAGTCCCTGTTTCTTTCTTCGGCCTTCCAGAAAGGGGACATCCCTATCCGCGCCTCCACGGGCGCGACCTCCACGTTCTGATGGTCGATCTTCTGAATGCGCCATCCCTGAGCGCCGAATAGGAAGGTGTCTCCGAGGGCGCGTTCCCAGACGAACTCCTCGTCGAGCTCGCCGATCAAGGCCTTGGAATCCGCGGCCCGCATGCTGAAATAGCCGCGATCCGGAATCGTGCCCCCGCCGAGGGACAGGCGGAGCCGGGCGCCCTCCTTTGCCCGAAGCGTGGACCCGATGCGGTCATAAGAAAGCATGGCCGACAAGTCGCGAATGCGCGTCTCCTCGTAGCGTCCCGCAAGCATTTCCAGGACGAGATCGAATTGCCTGCGCGGGAGGGTCTGGAAGGGAAAGCCCGCCCGGATGAAATCGAACAGCTCACCGGCATTCCACGTCTCCACGGAGGTCATGGAGACGATCACCTGCGCGAGCACGTCCAGGGGGCAGACGACCGGGGCGATCTCGTCGATGTCCTGCTCGCGGACGCACTTCGCCGTGACGGCCGCATCCACGATGTCCTTCCCGTGCAATGGGAAGAGAACGCCCCTGCTGGGCTCGCCCACGCGATGACCCGCGCGGCCGAGACGCTGCACGGCGGAAGCGACCGTGAAGGGAGTCTGCACGAGGACAACCTGGTCCAGGGAGCCGATATCGATGCCCAGCTCGAGGGAGCTGGTTGCCACGATTGCCTTCAGCTCCCCCTTCTTGAGGCGCTGCTCGACGACCAGCCGGAGCTCCCGGGAGAGCGAGCCGTGGTGGGACCAGGCGAGAGGCTGGGGAAGTCCCTCGTTGATGAACCGCGCGAGCTTCTCCGCGTGCCGGCGGGAGTTCACGAAGAACAGCGTGGAGCGGTTTCCGGCGATGATGCGCCGGCACTCCCGGGCAATGGCATCGAAGACCGGTTCTTCTGCCGGGACGGCCTTCACGGTGTCGCCGGCAGGGAACTCGACACGCAGCTCGTAGGTCTTGCTCATCGGGCAGTGCACGATCCCCACCGGACGTTTCCGGTAGACAGGCTCCGCCGCGCCTGAAGCGCCGGCGAGATCCCCCGCGTGCCCCCGCGCGTGCTCCATCGTGAACCCGCCCACCAGGGCCGCGATCGCGGAGAGAGGCTTCACCGTGGCCGAGAGAGCGATCCGCTGGAACTCGCCGGAGAGCCGCACCAGCCGGTCCACGGCGGTCACGAGGTGGGTGCCGCGTTTCGAGCCAGCCACCGCATGGATTTCATCGAGGATGACCGTGGCCACCCCGTCGAGCATCAGCCTGCCATTGGGCGATGAGAGGATGAGATTCAGGCTTTCCGGAGTGGTGATGAGTATCTCAGGCGGAGAACGCAGCATGCGGCGGCGGTCGCCGGCCGGAGTGTCGCCGCTGCGGGTCAGCACGCGGATGCAGGGAAACTCCTCCCCCGCCTGCCGGAAAACCGCCTCGAGCGCGGAAAGAGGGGCGAGGAGGTTCCGCTGGATGTCGTTGTTGAGCGCCTTCAGCGGGGAGACGTACAGGATGCGGACCTTGCCGGTCTGCAGTGAGCCGTCAGCAAGCTGGTTGATCCCCCAGAGAAACGCGGCGAGAGTCTTCCCCGTTCCCGTCGGCGCCGAGACCAGCACGTGCCCGCCGCGGGCGATCACCGGCCAGGCGTGCGCCTGCACTTCCGTCGGTCTTCCGACCGAGGAAAGAAACCATCGGCGGATCAGGGGGTGGAACGCCAGGAGCGCGTTCTCACCGGGGCTGCTTTCCGTCATCGTTCCGGCAATGCCTCGATGAGTGCGCCCCAGTCGACGCCGAGCGGCCTCAGCGGTGCCATGGCCTGGCGGCGCGCCAGGTCACGGGCATGCGAAATCCTCTGATCGATGGGAGAATGGGGATCGAGGTACTTCAGCAGCCCGGGTTCCTTCGGGTCCGAGTCCCGGATCCGCTCGAGGGCATTGCCGAAGGAATCCGGGGGAATCCCTGCCCGGGCGAGCAGGCCCACGGAAAAGGCGTCCGCCCGGTCCTCCGCTTCCCGGCCATAGTGCATGTCCACCAGGGTCTGCGCCGTTCTGGAAAGTATCCTGCCGCCCTGCCCGCCCGACACCGCACTGATCAGAGCGGCAATCCCGACGCGGCGGGCAAGCAGGGTGAGCGGGTCCCGGTTGACCGCATGTGACAGCTCGTGCCCGAGGACGCCCGCCATCTCGTCCGCGGAGTGCAGCTCCCGGATGAGTCCGGTGTCCACGCAGACCGCGTCCCCGGGGAGTGTGAAAGCGTTGATCTCGGGGGACTGCAGGACGATCACCTCGAAACGGATGCGGGGCTCGGGCAGCGCATCGTGGAGCCTGTCGGCGATGACGGCAAAAGCCTTGCTCACCGCTGGTGTGTCGATCACCTTCTGCGTGGCGCGGATCTGGTTCCGCATGAGGGAACCGAGGCTCTCGTCCAGCTCACTGGCAAAGTCGGGTGATACCGCAGGGCGCGGAAAGAGAAGCCGCTGCCCGACGAATGCCGCAAGAGCGAGAATGGCGGCGGCAGCGAGGATGATGAGGATCTCACGGACGACGGAGCGGCGGCCGCTCAAAGGCCCCCCGGCGGACGGTTCTCCCAGGCGCGCTGAGCCCTGCTGTGCGCCTTCGGCCCGTAATACCGGGCAAAACACATCCGGCCGACCAGCGGCATGTAGAAGAAGCGTCCTTTGCGCGCGTGGACGAGGGCCACGATGGACCAGATGATGTAGGCGATGTTCACGAGAACGACGAAGAACAGGTACCAGAAGAACGCGGCACCGAACATATCGTGGGGCGGCGTAGCGAGGATGCCGATCAGCCAGCCGACGACTCCCGCGTTCAGCACCACCACGGGCACATGGGTGAGGAGAGCCTGGAGGGCATGGAATGCGACGAACAGCCCCGTCTTCCTGTTGACAAAGAAATAGATGATCGAGGCGACAAGATTCAGAAGCGGGATGGGAATTCCGATTGCCAAAGCCGCGAACATCATGAGATAGGCCCCCATGGCGTCCTCTTTCTCCCGCTCGGGAATCTCCTCCGGCTGGGGAAGACGGATGGACGGCAAACCGTTGTCAGTGCTCATGGGATAAGCTCCTCAGGATGAGGATACAGGGGGCAGCCAAGTGCGCGCAAGCGCGCCGTGGCAGTCCGGCGGGGCCTCTCTGCGAGGCCCCGGCGGGACATCGATTCAGATGAATACCCGCCCGTGCGCCCCGAAGGAGAGCACGGGCGCCGAGTGATTCCCTACTCTTTGCCTGAGAACTTCGGGTACTCGTCGGTGAAATACCCCAGGTACAAGCCGATCCTTGTGCTCCAGCGGTACGTCCCCACGTTGAAGGCGTGCCAGCTTGCAGGGTACTTCCCCGCAAAAAGGATCACGAACCAGGCGAGGAGCCCGAGAACGCTCGAGGCGATCTGGCGGAAGAAAAGGCAGAAGTAGTGCGGGATGCCGACATAGATCGAGCCGAACAGCAGACGGAGGATCACAAGGCCCCGGCTGACCTTGTCGGGCCGCGGCACCTCGAGCTTCACAGAAGCGCTCGTTCCGCCCGGGAAGAACGCGGGGTAGCCGTCCACGAGGTTCCCGAGGACCGCCTCCACCCTCAAAATCCAGTTCTGGAACCCGATCTGGAAGTTGAAGATGTTTTCAGGGAACTTCGCCGTGAAGAGAACGATCCAGAACGTGATGAACGAAAGAATGGCCGACCAGATAAACACTATGGCGATAAGGAAAAAATGCGGTACGCCGATGTAAATGGCTCCAAAGAGCGTGCGGAGAATCAACTGGCCGCGAGAGTACTTTTCCTGATGCGTGATCGACAGCGTCATGTTCGCCTCCTATGGTTGATTAATAGTACAGGGTGTTCGGCGGGAATGCAAAAGGTTTTTTCTGGCCCCGGAGGACCCGCGGCTCCCGCCGGGACGATCCCCTGTGTTGATTTTCCCCCATGCGTCCAGTAGCTTTTCCGCGAAAGGACAGGCGGTGAGCGCACAGACGATTCTCCTGATCTTCCTGGTGTTCTTCTTTCTCGATCTCGGGTGGGATTTCACCCTCACCCTGCTCAACCTGGGCCACGTCAGGCGAAATGCGTCCGCGATCCCTGCGGCTTTCGCCGGGATCGTGGACGCAGAGACACACGCGCGTTCGGTGAGCTACACCCTCGTCCACGGCAGGTTCGGGCTGGTGTCGGGTGCCGTGTCATCTGCCGCGCTTCTCGCGGTCGTGCTGACGGGCTTTCTGGGGTTCCTCGACTCCGCCGCTCGATCGCTGCCCCTCCATCCATACTTCCAGGGCCTCCTCTTCATGGCCGCCGTGTCCCTTGTTTTCGGCGTGATCCGGCTTCCTTTCTCCCTGTATTCGACTTTCGTCATCGAGGCGCGGTTCGGGTTCAACAAGACCACGCCCAGGCTCTTTGTCATCGACATGCTCAAGGGCCTGGCGATCTCCGCCGTGATCGGCATCCCCGTCCTCCTCGCGCTGTTCTGGTTCATGGACAGGACGGGGCCGTTCTGGTGGATCTGGGCCTTTGCCGCAATGACGGCGTTCCAGCTCGTCATGAGCATCCTCGCGCCGCTGGTCATCGCCCCTCTGTTCAACAAATTCACGCCGCTTCCCGAAGGACCGCTGAAGGACCGGATCGTGGACCTCGCATCGCGGCTGGGCTTCAGGACGAAGGGAATATTCGTGGTGGACTCCAGCAAGCGCTCCCGTCACTCGAACGCGTACTTCACGGGCCTCGGACGGGCGAAGCGGATCGTGCTCTTCGATACGCTGGTGAGCTCGCACACCGAGGAAGAGATCGTCTCCGTCCTCGCGCACGAGATCGGGCACGAGAAGCGCAATCACGTCAAGAAAGGCCTCGCCATTTCCGTGGCTGTCTCCCTGGCAGGATTCTGGATCCTCAGCCTCCTCGTGCATTGGACCCCCCTGTACCAGGCCTTCGGGTTCGCCCAGCCGGGGTACCATTCCCTGCTGGTGCTCCTCGCATTCTGCTCGGGCCCCTTCACCTTCTTCCTGCAGCCGCTCTTCACCATCCGTTCGAGGAGACAGGAGTACGAGGCGGATCGATTCGCCGTTCAGGGCGTCGGATCCGCCGCAGGCCTGAAATCGGCCCTCCTCAGGCTGAGCAGGGACAACCTTTCCAACCTGTCGCCGCACCCCTTGTACAGCTTCTTCCACTACTCTCACCCCACGCTGGCGGAACGAATCGCGGCCCTGGACCGCGCGGAGGCGTCACTGGCATGAAAGAAGGAGCACGGACCGCCACGCCGCCCGAGAGTCCCGCCTCCGCGAGCGGGGCGGACGATGTCACCTGGAACCTTGACGACCTGGTCACTCCGCCCGCGGACAGGGGAATAGAACAGATTCTGACGGAGGCCGAACGCCGCGCGGACGCGTTCGCCGATCGGTACAGGAGCAGGGTCGCTGCGCTCTCGGCTGTCGAAATGCGCGGCCTCCTTTCCGAATACGAAGAGCTCCTCGAGTCGATCGGGCGCGCGGAGAGTTATGCATCGCTTTCCTGGTCCACGCAAAGCTCAGATCCGTCGCGAGGCGCGCTTCTCCAGAAGGTGTCGGAGCGGCAGTCACTCCTGGCACAGAAGGCCATCTTCCTGGACCTCGAGTGGGCGAATGCGCCTGAGGAGACGGCGCGGAAGCTCATCGACGACCCCCTGCTTTCGCGCTGGAAGCATTGGCTGGTGATCGCGCGCCGCTCCAGGCCGCACCTCCTGTCAGAGCCCGAGGAAAAGATACTCTCCGAGAAATCCGTCACAGGCCGACAGGCGTGGACCCGGTACTTCGACGAGACCATGGCCGCCACCCTTTTCGACTGGGACACGGGACGCGTGCCGGCGGAGGTTGTGCTCCGCCAGCTCCAATCCCCGGAGCGGGAGACCAGAAAGCGCGCCGCGGCGGCGCTCACGCGCGGTCTGCGGGGGATCCAGAGATCGACGACTTTTGCTTTCAATACGTTGTTCGCGGAGAAGGCTTCTGAGGACCGGCTGCGGAACTATTCCACGTGGATTTCCGCGCGCAACATGGACAACCAGGTGGAAGATGCCACCGTGGATGCGCTGGTCCGCGCCGTGACATCGCGCTACGACATTGTTGCCCGATACTACACGCTGAAGCGGCGGCTGCTCGGGCTGGACGAGCTGTTCGACTATGACCGCTATGCCGCCCTTGCGGTGGCGGAGCGTCGATTCACGTGGAACGAGGCACGGGACAGGGTGCTTGCGGCATACGCGGGGTTTCATCCGAAAATGGCGGAGATCGCAGGCCTGTTCTTCGAGAAGGGGTGGATCGATGCCGCGGTGCGCACGGGCAAGCGCGGCGGCGCGTTCAGCAGCTCCACCGTCCCCTCCGTCCACCCGTATATCCTGCTGAACTTCCAGGGCACGCCGCAGGATGTGATGACCCTCGCCCATGAGCTCGGCCACGGCGTGCACCAGTACCTCGCCCGGGAGAGGGGCGTCCTGCTGCAGAATACGCCGCTGACCACGGCCGAGACCGCATCAGTGTTCGGCGAGACCCTGGTGTTCCATGACCTGCTCTCCCGCGAGCAGGATTCCAGGATCGTGCTCTCGATGCTCGTCAGGGAGATCGAATCGTCGTTTGCCACGGCCTTCCGCCAGGTGGCGATGAACAGATTCGAAGAGGCCGCGCACACGGCCCGCAGGACGCAGGGCGAGCTCACCACTGAAGCCTTTTCCTTCCTATGGCTGGAGACGCAGCGGGCCATGTTCGGAAACAGCGTCACCCTCACGGAAGACTACGGGATCTGGTGGAGCTACATCACGCACTTCATCCACGTCCCCGGGTACGTGTATGCCTACGCATTCGGGGATCTGCTGGTGCGGGCGCTGTACGGCCGCTACCGGTCGGAGGGCCGCGACTTTCCGGAGCGCTACCTGACCATGCTCGCCGCCGGTGGATCGGACTGGCCATCGGCAATCCTGGGGAAGCTGGGAGTTGACCTCGCCGATCCGGAGTTCTGGGCGCAGGGTCTTTCCCTCCTCGAGGAGATGGTCGCACAGGCGGAGACGCTTGCCGAACGCGTCGCCCGGTAAGGATCGGCGTCTGTACCCGCACTTGATTTTCGCCGAAAAGTGAGTAGGATTGGTGAAGGAGTGCCCTCAGGGGCCGGCAAACCCAACGGCGAGATGAAGCGATAAAGGAGCAGCACATGACCAGGAATTTCCTCGTGTTCATTTTCGGGCTTATTCTTCTGCTGTTATTCAGTTTTGCGTTCTGCTACGTATCAATCTACAGTGAGGTCCTGATCGCGGGCATCTTCGCTCTGGTCGGGTTCCTGGCAGCGTTGATCATTTCGATCATCATCGGCCTCGCATCCCGCGAAGAGGGCGGTTCGTTGTACATCTGGTTCTTCGGCATCGCCCTGGTCACGGGAATCGTCCTTGTCTGGTATGTTTCACGGGCAGGGACGCTCCTCAAGGTCTGGTAAGAGAACACACTCGAGAGCACGCCCCTGGCAGTAACCAGGGGCGTTTTTTTGCGCTCAGTGCTCCTTTCTCGCCCGTCCGAGCGTGTTCACCAGGGCGACACCCCCCATGGCGAGGATCCCGCCGGCAAGGTCATTCAGGGTGGGAGCCTCGCCCAGCCAGACCCAGCCGACGAGGAATGCAATCACCGGCACGACAAAGAGAATGCTCGAGGCGCGCGATGCCGGAAGGAGCGAGAGGACGACCGCCCACGTGACGTAGGCAAGCGCGGCCGGCGCCGCGCCGAGGTAGACCACCGCGAGGGTGTCGGCCAGCGGCGCGGAGCGCACCTCTGCGAACAGTCCGCCGCTGAAGGGAAGGAGGAGAAGGGTTCCTGCCCAGATCGCCCAGGTGGTGATCTCAAGCGGTCGGTAGCGGTCCAGCATGGTCTTCTGGATGATGTTGTAGAACGCAAAGCCCAGGAGGCCGAGGAGCACCACGCGGGGAACATCCCGGAGTGCCGGCCGGCGCATTCCCGGGCGGGCGACGATCACGGCGCATGCCGCCGAGGCGCAGAGATAGCGCAGCAGCGCGACGTGAGCGGGCGAGTATGAGTGAAGGCCCGCGCGGATGGCGGCGAACGCCGAGCCCCAGAAAACAACGGTGATCAGGGCCGCGGCGGCGCCGGGCAGTGTTCGCGAGGATGGCGCGCTCATTCCTGGTTCCTTCTACACGAGGTCAGCGTAACGCGCGTCCGCGGCGCGGAGGAGCGCCGTGGGGGCAATGCGGACCTGCATCCCCCTCGCACCGGCGTTCACGTAGATGGTCTCCTGCGCCGCGGCGATTTCGTCGATCCAGGTGGGGAACTTCTTCTTCATGCCGATGGGCGAGCAGCCGCCCCTCACGTACCCCGTGAGCGACGTGAGCTCCTTGAGCGGGACGAGGTCGACCTTTCGCGCCCCGGTGACCCGAGCCGCTTTCTTCAGATCGAGCTCCGCGTTGCCGGGAATGCAGAACACGAAGACCTCCTCCGGCCCGCCGCGGGCCACGAGGGTCTTGAACAGGACGTCGGAGCTCACGCCGAGGAGCCGCGCCACCTCCACCGCATTGAAATGCTCCTCGGCGACCGGGTGCAGGGCGACATCGTGCGCGATTCCAAGAGACTCCAGGATCCGCAGGGCGTTCGTCTTCCGCGGCGTGCTCATGCCGCATCATAGCAGATCCGCCCCTGACATGCCGGGTGATTTCCACTATGGTGTGCGCATGAACGGTGCGCCCATGGATCGACCCATCGATCGCGATTCCCTGTGTTTCTGCTGCGGCGCGGACAACGATCGCGGTCTGCGCCTGTCCATCTCCTATCCCGAGAAGGGAGCAGCGGAGACGAGCCTGGAGGTGCCCTCCTGGTTCTCGGGCTGGAAGAGCATGACGCACGGCGGGCTGCTCGCCACGCTGCTGGACGAGATCATGGCGCACGCCTGCTTCGGCATGGCCCAGAGGGCGGTCACCGCGGAGATCACGGTGCGTTTTCAGAAGGCGGTGGAAACCGGCGCGCGGCTCAGCGCGCGGGGAAAGGTGGAGGAGGCCCGCGGCCGCATCCTGTCCACGCGAGGCTGGCTCCACGATGCGGAGGGCTCGCTCGTGGCGGAGGCAACAGGACGATTCATTGCGACAACCCGTATTTCGCGATCTTCTGCGCGAGAGTCTTCCGGGTGATCGAGAGCTCCCGCGCCGTCTTCGACTTGTTCCCGCCGTTGCGCTTCAGGCAGTCCGCGATCACGCGGCGCTCGTATTGTCCCGCCGCCGCGCCCGACCCCTCCTTCAGCGGGCCCGCGGCGGTCGACCGGGCTCCCCCCGCGCGGCGCGAACGGGGCAGAATGCCCGGCCGGCCGGGCGCGAGAAAGCTCGTTTCACCGAGGAGAACGATCTGGTTCACGGTATTTTCCAGCTCCCGCACGTTCCCGGGCCAGTCCCACGCTTCAAGAGCCGCCATGGTCTCACGGCCCAGCTGCACCCGTTCGCGGGTGTATCTCTCGCTGTACTTGGCCAGGAAATGCTCGACAAGGGCGGGGATGTCGCCCCGCCGCTCCCGCAGGGGCGTGAGGTGCAGGGAAACGACGTTGATCCGGTAGAAGAGGTCCTCCCGGAACCGTCCCTCCCCGATCAGGCTCGACAGGTCCTTGTTCGTCGCCGCGATGATCCGCGCGTCGACGCTGATGCTCTTGGTCCCCCCCAGCCTTTCGAAGCGCGACTCCTCGATGACGCGCAGGAGCTTCGACTGCGTGTCCAGGGACATGTCCCCGATCTCGTCGAGAAAGAGCGTCCCCCCGTCGGCCAGCTCGAACCTGCCCCGCTTTCGTTCCACCGCGCCGGTGAACGCCCCGCGCTCGTGCCCGAACAGCTCGGAGAGGAGAAGGCTCTCGCTGAGGGCCGCGCAGTTGATGGAGATGAACGTCCCATCGCGGCGGGCGCCCGTGTAATGGATGTAGCGCGCGAGCACCTCCTTGCCGGTACCGCTTTCCCCCGTGATGAGCACCGTCACGGGTGCATCCTTCACCTTGTCCGCCGTGGCAAGAAGCGCGCGCACCGCAGGGTCGTTCGCGACGAAATCGTGGGGAAGCGAGCGGCGCATGAGCTCGTCGCGGAGGAACCTGTTTTCCGTCGCCAGCGAGCGCAGGGCGAGGTTCCTGCGGACCGCGTCGAGCAGCCGGGCGTTGTCGATGGGCTTGAGGAAGTAGTCGGCGGCGCCGGCCTTCATCGAGGCCACCGCGTTGTCGATGCTTCCGAACCCCGTGATGACGATCACCACGACGTCGGGCTCGAGCCGCTTCAGCTCCTGCAGCAGGTCGATGCCGGACCTCCCGCCGCGCAGCCGCACGTCCACCACGGCAACATCCACGGGAAACCGGCCCGCCTCCGCCGCCGCCTCTTCCGCATCCGCGGCGCAATGCACGATGAACCCTTCCTTGCGGAACATGGTCATGAGGCCGTGGCGGATTCCCTCCTCGTCGTCGACGATCAGCACGGAGCGCCCCTTCATGCGGCGCCTCGTCCCGTTGCCGACATGCCGGGCAGATGCAGGGTCATGCGCGTGCCCCGGCCTTCCCGGCTCCTCACATCGACGGATCCGCGGTACTTGCTCACGATCCCGTAGACCACCGACAGGCCCAAACCAGTCCCCTCCCGGTTGCCCTTCGTCGTGAAGAAGGGGTCGAAAATCCTCGGGATGATTTCCTTGGGGATCCCCGTACCCGAGTCGGCGACCGCCAGGGCGACCGCGCCATCGTTGAAGAGCCGGGTGCTCACGACGATTCGTCCCGCCTCCGGTATCGCCTGGATGGAGTTGCGCAGCAGGTTGATCACCACCTGCTTCAGCTCGTCGGTGCTCACGACGGAGGGCGGGAGCCCGCGGGCCAGCCGGATGTCGATGCGGATCCTCTCCTCGCGGCCCAGCGATCGGGCCATGAGGCCCACCACGTCCCGCACGACGCCGTTCACGTCGGAGCCCGGAGCATTCCCGGAATCGGCGGAGGCGAAGTTCAGCAGCTCCTGCACGATCCGCGCAATCCGCCGGGTCTCCTGCTCGATCCATTTCAGAGACACGCGCCGCTCGGCGTTCACCTCCTCGTCGATCAGGTTCTGCACGTTGGTGAGGATCGACCCGAGGGGGTTGTTGATCTCGTGCGCCATCCCCGCGGAGAGCATGCTGATCGTGGAGAGCTTCTCCGCCTGGAAGATCTTCTCCTCCAGCTCGGTGCGGGCGCTGATGTCATCCACCATGAATACGCAGCCCGAGGCCTCGTGGAATTCCCCCTCGGCGCTGTAGAACGGGTACAGCCGTATCTCGTAGACCTTGCCGGAACGGGAGCGCGAGACTTGCGAGTGGAACTGGCTCTCCCGCCGGAAGATCGCGAAGATCTTCTCCACGACCATCTCGTCGATGATGTCGATGTCCAGATACGTGAGCGGCGCCCCCAGGGCTCGCGCGGAGTCCAGGCCGAAGGTCGCGAGGAAGGAGCTGTTCGCCCTCTCCACGACGAGGTCGCTGTTCACGATCGCGATGCCCGCGCGGATCGAGTTCACGATCTTTTCACTGTACTCCTTCAAGAGCACCGTCTCCTGCAGCGCATTGTGGATGGCGGCCCGGCTCTGCGCGAGCTCGCGGGCCATGTCGTTGAACCCCTCGAACAGACGGCCGATCTCGTACCCGCCCCGGGAGCGCACCTGCGTATCCAGCGCCCCGTCGCTGATGCGTCCCATGGCGCCCAGGAGCTCGCCGATGGGATGAGTGATGTTGCGCGAAAAGAAGAGGCTCAGGAGCACGGTGAGCAGGGCGCCGGCAAGGGACACGAGGAGGATCGCCCGGTCCAGGAGGAGCAGCTTCTCATTGAAAGGCTCGTTGGAGATGAACGTTCCGAGGAACAGCTCGTCGCCCTCGGTCTGGTGATCCAGCCTGCCCAGCCTCTGGAACGCGGCGTTGAACCGGCCTTTCCCCATGCGCCTGTTGTAGAGCTCCTGGTAGGCGGTTTGCATTGCCCGGGGATCGAAAAAGCCCGCCGCAATGCCGGGGGAGAGGGTGGAGGCGATGACGCGCGTGCCCTGAAGGAACGCTGCGTCGGAGTTCCTGTTCAGTGTGAGCTGGACGCAGAACTCCGCATCCAGTCGTTTGACGAGGAACATGTCGGGCGACCTCCCCGGCCCCCACGACAGCGTCGTGGCCCCGACCAGGCAGAGGGTCCCCCGCACCATGATCAGCTCGATGTAGGGATAGGGCCGCGCCTTGGAGAGTGACTGCACGTCGGAGAGCGTGAGAATCCCGGGGAAGGTCTGTGCGAGGCTCGAGATGCCGGTGCCCTGCGCGTCCTTCAAACCCAGGGCGTCGACCTTCGAGACGAGGAGCAGCTCCCGGAGGGACCGCTCCCGGTCCCGCGCGAACTGCCGGGGGAGCTCCGTGTTATTCGTGATGGTGATGAGGCTGATCCAGATCTGGCGCTTCCACGCGTTGAACCCTTCGTAGAGCACCGATGCCTCGTCCTCCAGCCCCTTCTGCGCATCGGCGAGGTTCGCGCGGCGCGTGAAGTCCGTGATGAGGAGGATGGTGAGTATCGCCTGGAACGCGATGACGCCGATGAAAAACAGGATCGTTTTTCTGAAGAGTTTCATGGGCCTTCTCGCGCGCTCTTCGGGCGCAATAATGTCGCGGCGTTCCGTGGCCGTGCTAGGAAACCGTCTCCGCGCCGACGATCAGGCTCACCACCTCGTCGGGGTTCGTCTGCCGGGTGATGAGCTCTCCCACCTTCTCCCCGCGCCGCATGATCACCATCCGGTCGGCGACCTGGAATACGTCGTGCATCTGGTGGCTGATGACGATGATCCCCAGCCCGTGCGATTTCAGGAGATTGATCGTACCGATCACCTTCTTCTGCTCGGCCACGCCGAGGGCCGCGGTCGGCTCGTCCATGATGAGGAACCTCGCGTCCCAGTAGATCGAGCGGGAAATCGCCACCGCCTGGCGCTGGCCGCCAGAGAGGGCCCGGATGCGGTTGCGGAGGGACGGGATGAGGATGTCGAGCTTTTCCAGCACCTTGCGGCTCTCCGCCTGCATGTAGGCGTGGTCGAGGACGTTCAGGACCCCGAGCACCTTCTTCATCTTCTCCCGGCCGAGGAAGATGTTCGCGGGCGTGTTGAGGTTCTCCGCAAGGGCGAGGTCCTGGTAGATCGTCTCTATTCCCATTCCCAGCGCGTCCATCGGGGTGCCGATCTGCACTTCCTTGTCCTGGAAGAGGATCGTTCCCTCGTCCGCCCGGTAGACGCCTGAGACGACCTTGATGAGCGTCGACTTTCCCGCGCCGTTGTCCCCCAGGAGGCCGACCACCTCGCCGGCATTCACCCCGAGGCTGACGTTGTTCACTGCGACCAGCCCGCCGAACCGCTTCGTGATGTTCCTGACCTCGAGCAGGTACCCCATCGTCAATCCTCCTTCCGTACCAGTTCGGGGAAGAACTGGTCGATCAGCACCGCAAAGATCAGGATGAGCCCCACCGCGATGTACTTGTCGAAGGTCTGCACTCCCATCATCTTCAGCCCCATCTCCAGCACGGAGAGGATGAGCACGCCGAGGATGGACCTCCACACGGTTCCCGTCCCCCCGAAGAGGCTCGCCCCGCCGATGACCACCGCCACAATGGAGTCCAGCATGAAGGAGGATCCGGCGTCTGATTTGCCCGTCACGTACTCCATCATGTAGATGATGCCCGAGAGGGTGGCGAGGAATGAGGAGATCACGTAAACGGTCACGAGGTGCCTGTTCGTATTAATCCCCGCACGGATGGCCGCGTCTATATTCCCGCCGATGGCGTAGGTGTGCTGCCCGAACCTGGTCCGCTTGAGGAGAAACGCCGCCACTGCCACGAAGAGGATGGTCACGACGACCATCGTCGGGATGATATCCATGACCGGCGTGCCCGAGGCGACCGGGGGCGGCGTAAACAGAGATACACCCTGCCCCGGGGCGATGTAGATGAAGTAGCCATTGCCGATGACGTTGGCGAGGTTGGGAACGTCGATCGCCGCCGATCCCTGGGTGATCAGAAGAGAGGTCCCGTACGTGATTCCCTGAACGGCGAACGTGGCGAGGAAGGGCGGCACCTTCAGCCGCGCGACCAGCAGACCGTTCACGAACCCCGGAAGAAGCCCGATTGCAAGCGTGATCAGAATCGCCAGCAGCAAAGCCGTTTCAGGCGCGAGCCCTATCTCGGCGAACCAGCCCGCCAGTTTCGCCGAGATGACGGAAGCGAAGCCCATGACGAAACCGACCGAGAGATCGATCCCCCCGGTGACGATGACGAGGGTTTCCGCCGTAGCCAGCAGTGCAAGGGTGGTGCTGTAGAAGAGCACGATCTGCACGCCGTTGAGGGCGAAGAACCCGCTGGCCATGGCGCTGAAGAAGATCAGCTCGACCAGGAAAAACAGCACCGACCAGCGCTGCCCGATGAATGACGTCAACCCTGTTCGCCGCGTCATGTGCGCTCCCTGGCCGCCTAGAAGAGATCCGGAAAGAGCTGGTCGATGACGACCGCCACGATGAGGATCAGGCCGACCGCGATGTAGCGGTAGAACGGCTCGATCCCGGAGAGATTCAGGCCGTTGTCCAGGACGCTCAGGAGGAGGACGCCTACCACGGAAGCGATAAGCCGCCCCTTGCCTCCCATGAGGCTCGCCCCCCCGATGATCACCGCGGCAATGGCGAACAGCTCGAGCTGGGCGCCGAAGGTGGTGAAGTTTCCGCTTCCGCTCTGGAACAGGTCGACGATCCCCGCAAGCCCCGCGAGGAACGCCGAAAGAACATAGATCAGGACAAGGTGGCGGCGCGTGTTGATCCCGGCCCGGACCGCCGCATCCATGCTGCCTCCGATCGCGTACGTGTGCTGGCCGAACCTCGTGTGCTTGAGCAGGTGCCAGAGCACGATGAGGAAGACAAAAATGAGGATGAACGAGACGGGGATGAGCCGCACCATCTCCTTGATCTGGGACGCGGCAATGCCGGCGGGCCGGGAGAACAAGCTCCAGGCCCCGGATGCGGGATGGAAGTACAGCACGTACGCATTGCCGATGTCCGTCAGGCCGGGCGGAAGATACCACACCGGAAATCCGCCGCAGATATGGTAGGTCACGCCGATGGCAATGCCCTGGGTGCCGAGGGTCGCGATGAAGGGCGGCACCCGGTAGCGGGAGACGAGGATCCCCGCCGCAAAGCCGCACGCCACACTGGAAGCGATTCCCACGCAGATTCCCACGAGGATGCTCGCCGCGGCCGACCAGTGCGCGGCGTAGAGCACCTGCATCGTGCTTGCCGACGACACGGCCGAAAGACCGAGGACGTAGCCGACGGAGAGGTCGATGCCGCCGGTGATGATGACGAAGGTCTCCGCGCACGCCAGGAGGAGGGACGTGGTGGAAAGGGACACGATGTTCTGGAAATTGTTGAGCGCGAAGAAGTTCTTTCCCGTGAAGGAGAAGACCACGAGGGTGAGCACGAGGAAGAAGAAGGCCCAGTTTCGCCCCAGCAGGGAAACCGCTCGCCTCTGCGCTCCTCCGTTGTCAATTGCCAGAGCCTTGTCCCCCATGGACCATCTCCCTTTGCCAGACCGGCCACGGTATTCCGTGGCATTTGCCGGATAGTACAATACGATCAGGGTGATCGCAATCAATAACGTCGAAGATGAGGAAAGCGGGCCGTCGTCACATGACGACGGCCCGGGAACAATGGAGCTTACTTCGAATACACGTACTGCTGCATGTCCGGATTGTTCACGTTGTCCTTTGTAAAGAACTGGAATCCCGGGATGATCTTCTTCGGTGGAGCGGTCTTGGCGGTCAGGTACTTGAACCCGGCGTCCACGCCAAGAGACCCGATCTCCGCGGGGAGCTGCGCAAGAACGAGGTCGATCTCGCCGCCCTTCAGGGCATCGATCAGGGTCTGGGTCGCGTCCCACGAGGCAATCTTCACTGCGCCGGCCAGCCCGGCGTTCTTCACAGCCTGGGCGGATCCCTGCGCGCTGAACACGTTCACGCCAAAGATCCCGACGATGTCGGGGTTTTTCTGCAGGGCAGCCGCGGCCTGCTTCATTGCCTGCTGCTGGTTGTCCATGCAGTAGTCCATTCCAACGAGCTTGATGTTGGGGAACTCCGCAATACCTTCCTTGAACCCATTGCCCCGGTCAATGACGGAGGAGACGTCGGGGTTCGTGTTCACCACGTACACCTTGCCTTTCTCCCCGATGAGCTTGGCAAGGTGCTCGGCGACCTGCTTGCCGCCCAGCTTGTTGTCCGTCCCGATATAGGCCAGGGGGAAGCTGTAGTCGCTGGCCTTGGAGTAATCACCGTCGCCAAGATACGTGTCCACAGTGATGACCGGGACCCCCTTGTCCGAGATGGCCTTCAAAGGAGCCACAAGCGCCTTCGTCGAGGTTGGAGCGATGAGCAGGAGGTCGATGCCGCCCTTCGCCATCAACGCCTGCAGGTTCGGAGTCTGCACCTCGGGACCCCAAGTCGCGGGATAGTCGCCGACAACGACATTCACTCCGAGCTCTTTGGCTTTTGCCCGTACGCCCTTCTCCATTGTGTAATAGAACGGATCGGCGACGCCCGGCATGAAGGCAATCGTCTTGACTTTGGGAACGGGCTTCGCGCAGCCCGCGACGAACGCCATCACGAGCAGAAGAGCGATGCCCAGGGCAAACGTGACTCTCATGGTCTTCTTCATGGAAACCTCCTGTGACTATTAGAGAATGGTTGACAACCGCAGATTATAATGCAAGGGCTGTGCCAAGAGGCGTTTCTGGGCAAAAATGCGCTCAAGTCCTTGCGATGCAAGGCAATGCACGGAAGTCGAAAAATCGCACCTGGCTCGCTTTGAGCGGAAACTGGATACGCAGGTATCCATGAGCTGGATACATCCGGACCCGCTTGGAGGCTCGTTCAGACCTGGAGGCCGCGGCCGAGCTTGAGCCGCCCTTCGACAAACCTCTCAAGCTCTGACAGGGCCGCAGGCATGCTCCGCCTTCCGAACCCGATGCGGAAATGGTTCCCGGGGCTGCCGAACAGCCCGCCGGGCGCAAGGAGCACTCCGCAGGACTCTATCAGGTCCCGGCAGAACCCCTCTGAGTCTCCGGGCAGGAATCTTGGAAAAGCAACAGGTCCGGCCTTCGGCCGGTGCCAGGAGAAGATATCGCGTTGGCGCATGAAGAAAGCGTCGAGCACTGCGAGGTTGGCGTCGATGATGGCGCGGCTGCTCCGCGCGAGCGGCTCAGCATGCCGAAGCGCGACCTCCGCGAGAAACTCGGAAGGGGCGCTCGCGCAGATCGTCGTGTAGTCCTTCAACTCGGCCATTCGCGCCCTCAAACCCGCATTACGCGTGGCAACCCAGCCAATGCGCAGGCCCGGCAGCCCGTAGGTCTTCGACATCACGCCAAGGGAGACCGCGCTCGGGCTCATGTCGCACGCCGCGGGAAGTCGGTCGTCTGATTCCTTCTCCAGGCCCCGGTAGACTTCGTCAGAGAAGAGCACGATGCCGCGCGCCTCCGCAAAATCCAGCGTTCTGATGAACGTGTCCCTGCCCATGAGAAAACCCGTCGGATTGTGAGGCACGTTCAGAATGATCGCCCGAGTGGAAGGGCACACAAGCCGCGGAAGATCGCCTGGATCGAGCTCCCAGGCGCTGTCCTCCCGCGCCTGCCATCCGGTGGCCTCGCAGCCGGCCGCTCGCGCCACGTCGACCAGGGACTGGTAGCAGGGCTGGTGGACCACGATGTGATCGCCTGGCGCGAGTGCCGCGTTCATGAATAGGAAAATCCCCTCCTCCGCGCCGCTCGTGACCAGGATATCTTCAGGTCCGACGGATGCGTAGAGCCGGCTGATTGCCGCACGGAGAGTCGGGCTGCCCTGGCTTTCCCCGTATCCAAGCCTCAGGTTCAGGAAGGCCTCGGATGCTCCAGGTTCCGTCGCCAGAAGCTCCTTGATGCTCGTCGATTCACAGTCGGACGCGCAGAGAAGGTGCTTCGCCTCGAACTCATATCGGGCGAAAAACCTCTCCAGTGCGAAAGGCGGAAGCTGCATGTGACGTGAGCGCCTCCGGGCGCCTCCCTACAATGCTCGAATAGTGTACTCTTCACCAGAGGGGTGAGAGAATGAAGTACGAGTACATGCATCCCCGCGAGCAGCTGGTCACGATCATGCGGCGGGTCTACGGGTACGGCATGACCACGACGTCGGGTGGGAACATCTCCATCCTCGACGATTCCGGCGACATCTGGATCACTCCCGGCGGGATCGACAAGGGGGGGCTCACCGAAACGGACATCGTGCGGATGCGCGGTGACACTGTCGTGGAAGGAACTCATCCCCCCTCTTCCGAGTACCCTTTCCATCGCGCCATCTACTCGCGACGGTCCGACATCCGCGCCGTCCTCCACGCCCATCCCGCGGCTCTCGTGGCCTTCAGCCTTGTCCGCAGGATTCCGGACACGAGCATCATTCCCCAGGCGCTCTCTGTGTGCGGTGCGGTGGGATATGCTCCCTATGCAATCCCGGGCTCCGAAGAGCTGGGGCGGAATCTTGCAGATGCCTTTGCGCGGGGATTCGACAGCGTTCTCCTGGAAAACCACGGCGTGGCAACCGGTGGCGCCGATCTCCTCGAAGCCTTCCAGCGTTTCGAAACCCTGGATTTCTGTGCGCGTACGCTCATCAATGCAAGCTCACTCGGCGAACCCCGCGCCCTGTCACCTGAAGAGATCGCCCTTTCCCAGCAGGGCAAGAACCTGAGATTGCCCGAGGTCGAAGCTCTTCCCCGCTCGTCGGTGGAGCGCAGCCTGCGCCGCGACATGCGCGAATTGGTGCACCGCGCCTACAGGCAGCGCCTCATGACCAGCACCGAGGGAACCGTGTCCGCCCGGGTGGACTCGGATTCCTTCCTGATCAGCCCATTCGGGGTGGACCGAAGCTATCTGGACGAATCGGATTTCGTGATGGTGCGAGGAGGAAAAAGAGAGCGCGGCAGTGTCCCCAGCAGGGCGGTCGTTCTCCACCATGAGATCTATGCGGCCCAGCCGAAGATCAATGCTGTTGTCAGCGCCCAGTCCCCTGCGGTGACCGCCTTCTCCGTGACCGGCACGAGCCTGGACAGCGCGATCATCCCCGAGAGCTACATCGTGCTGCGCAGCATCCCGCTGGTGCGCTACGGGCGGCAGTTCACCGACGAACATGCCCTGGCGCAGGAGATATCCCCGGGCTCACCCGTGGCTTTCCTGGAGAACGATGCGGTGCTCACCACAGGCGCCACCCTCACGCAGGCGTTCGACCGCCTGGAGGTCGCGGAGTTCAGCGCTCGTGCGGTGCTGAACGCGATGAAGCTGGGCCCCATAGCCCGGATCGACGCGGCTGCCCTCGATGCGATCGAGGAGAAGTTCGGGCTGGTGTAGCACGCCTCTGCCTACAGGGCGAAATCCAGGGAGCCGCCATCCGAGCCAGCCCAGCCGCCAGACGGACCACCGAGGTCGTCCTGCCGACGCCGCTCTAGCAATTCGCGACCTGACACTTTCTGATGCCGTCAACGATCCTCGTCGGCCTGGCGCAACACATCGGCCATCGCCTCAATGTCTGACTCGTCCGACCAGATAGCGGACATCAGGTCAGCACGGCCCCCGGACTTGTCATACACATGATGCCCCAGAGGGCACGCCGTTCCCTCTCGGAGAGGGTCTCGATCCATGGTGCCAGATCGCTTGGCGCTCCGCACTCCTTGGCGACGCAGATCAGCTCAATGAGAACGTCCTCACTCGTAGGTTTGTCGCCCGTAAACATAAAGTGTTCGCTCATCGCCCCCCACATCGTCCTTCCGATGCGCGACGGCAATCCTTCTTTTGCCGTCATCACCTTTCCACTCACCGTGACGCTTCCTGTAGCTGCCGATAGGCGTCGGTGCCTTTCAGCTTTGGGTTGCCCTTCGCCCAATCAAAGACTGTCTTTCCTGCACGGTCCTTCGCCTTGGCGTCCGCGCCTGCTTTCAACAGCGCCATGATCACCTCGGGGTTAGGGTTGTAGGCGGCAGCCAACATCAGCGGGGTCCTGCCGTCATTAGCCCTCGCCTTGATATCCGCACCAGACTTCAGGAGCGTGGTGATCACCGCTGGGTTCTGGTTGCTCAGGGCGGCCCGCATCAGCGGGGTCCAACCCTCATTAGTACGAGCCTCGATATACGCGCCGGCCGAGAGTAGCGCCATGATCACCTCGGGGTTAGGGTTGTAGGCGGCAGCCAACATCAGCGCGGTCCTGCCGTCATTAGCCTTCGCCTTGATATCCGCTCCAGACTTCAGGAGCGTGGTGATCACCGCTGGGTTCTGGTTGCCAAGGGCGGCCCACATCAGCGGGGTCCAATTCTCAATGTGAGTCCAACCCTCATTAGTACGAGCCTCGATGTACGCGCCGGCCGAGAGTAGCGTGGTGATCACTTCGGGGTTAGGGTTGGACTGGGCTGCGCACATCAGAGGGGTCTTGCCGTCCTTGTCCTTAGCCTTGATGTCTGCACCTTGGTTGATGGCGGCCTGTACACCCTCTGGCGTTCCGTTCTTTACAAGCTCAAAGAAGTCCGTTGTCTGCCCTGCGCGACCGACCGGAGCTGGCGGCGCTTTCCGGTAGGCAAATGATACGCTGGCGGCGCTTCCTGCCTCCACCATCGCGGTATGCTGCTCCACCTGGCCGTCAGCGTAGCGGAGCTCGAGGCTCCGACTGCCTGTTTCCACCGAGTCGAACTTCGCGTTCGCCCCTGCGGGGACATCAGCCATCGCCTTGCCGTCAAGGTAGAGCGTGCCTTCAGTCGCCGTTGTGACCACAAGGCTCCCGTGGGAGAAGCCGAAGTCTATTGTTCGGAGGTCCGTGTCGCTCGAGCTGATCAGGTCGCCGTGCGTTCTATCATTTATGACGGACAGCTCAACCTGCGTGCGGCCTCCTGTGAGGTACGACTTGATGGGAGCCAATGGAACAGCGATTTCTAGCGTACCCTCGCCTATCCGAAAGAAAAGCAGGTCGCCGAACTTCGTTCGTACGGATCTCGTGCTCACATCCCAGATATGCATGTTTGTATTCGATGCTGCGCCCCAAAACGTTCGATCAAAGTTGATGCCCATGAAGATGTGCTCGCTCTTGCCTTCCAGGTAAATGCGGGCGGCATAAGTAAGCCTCTCCGGAAAACTCTTGGAAAGCTTTGTTGCCCTCGGGCTCCCGTCGGCAAAATCGTATCTCAGGTACAGGTAGTTGTCGTCGCGGCAGGCAAATCCTTTCGCCATCTGGGTGCCTGGCTGGTCCAGATACCGGTCAGCCGTCACTGGCAGCTCCCAGATCGGCCACAGCCCGGCCCAGTCATCGACCTTGCCGTCGACTTTCACGGTCCTTCGGGGAAGCAGGCTCTCGAAGGATTCCAGGCCCAACTCAGCATGGAACCCGTTTGCCACCGTGACGGTTTTCCGCCAAACTTGGTGCACCGGGCTGGTCACGATGATGTCCAGGGTTCCCGCGGGGATTTCCACGCCCGAGGTGAATGCCTGCGTCGGATCCATCTCCACCCCGTCGACCGACACAGTGCTGGACGGCGGCGCCCGCAGGACCAAGAGCTGCGCCTTCGCGGGTTCGAGGGTTGGTGACAGCGTGGTCTCTTCGCCGGGGCTCACGTCGACGATGAACGTGCGTTTGCAGGTGTAGTACCTCCGGTGAACGAGAACATCGGGGATCGCGACAGTATGCCTCCCCGGAGCCACGCCGTCGAATGTGCACGGTGTCTCGCGCGGTTTTCCTTCATCCACCCAAACAGCGGCCCCGACTGGATTGGTCTCCACCCGTATCGATCCCGGCAGCGGGGAGAGCTCAGCCGAATAGCTGATCTTGCTCCCTACGGCGGCGGAGAGATCCACGCGATACACTTGGTACTTCTCCTTCCTCAGCTCCATCCCATGCAGCGTTCCCGGCTCCACCTCGACAACCAGGGGCGCAGCGCCGCACTCCTCCTGATCCACGTACACCGTCGCCCCCGCGGGATGAGACTCGATCGCCAAGTATCCCTTCGGCCAGGGAAGCCAGCGTGAGGTCTCGTTGCGCCGAATCGTGATCCGTTCAGAAACCGACTCCAGCCCCGGGCAGCTTGCCTCCATCTCGTACTCTCCCGTGGGAAGCTCAGCCGCCCCGGGC
>JBEKTX010000011.1:0-24944 GCA_049515615.1 Spirochaetia bacterium | reverse complement strand
ATGGGGATCACCGTCGCGCCTCTGACCACCGCCGTGATGAGCTCGGTGGAAAGTCACTTCGCGGGAACCGCGTCTGGAATCAATAATGCCGTCTCGCGCACCGCCGGCGTCCTGGCGATCGCCGTGGCCGGAGCGGTCGCCCTGATCGTGTTCTCGCATGCGCTGCAGGGCCGGACGGCGCCGATCCAGATCAGCGGCGAGGCCCGGGCCGCCCTCTCCATGGAAGCCGCCCGCCTGGGCGCGGCTGCTGTTCCCGCCCAGGTGGCGGCTGAACGGGCAGCGGACGTTCAGACCGCAATTCGCCTCGCGTTCGTGGATGCATTCCGCATCGTCATGCTGATCTGCGCCGCGCTCGCCTGGATCGGCGCAGCCCTTGCGGGGTTCATCGTCGAACGGAAGTTCACTGCCGCAACGTGAGCGGCCGTGGGTCCGTGAGCCGCCGCGAAGCCGTGCACGGCCGTGGAGCCTTTGGAGGTCGCCGGTTCCTCACAGCTCGGCCAGGATCTGGGAGATCTCGCCTTCGTATTTCTTGAGCACCTCCGGCGCGGCTCCACAATCGTCGATATCGGACCTGAGGAATTCCATCGATCTCCAGCTGTTTCCGCTGTAGATCCTGAGGGGAACGTTGGGGAGATTGTGCGGGCCGTCTCCGACCGCCTCGGGCGTTGCGGTGGACCACCAGACAAGCGAGCTCACGCGGCTCGGGGGGGTCATTCCCCGCGCAAGACTCATGATGAGCTGTTCGACTTTTTCTTTCCCTGTATCCGTCCTGCTCATGTGCGCCGTGCTCCCTGCATTCAGGCTGGCTCTCCCCCCGAGGGAGGAGACCGCCTGTTCTTTGCCCTGCGCGGCCGCGAGATATCCGCCGGAGGCCTTGCTTCGCTCGTGGCGTCTTCCCCGGCAGTCGCTCGAAGCTCTTCGAGGTCGAGAAATGACTCCTCGGGCTTCAGATCCGACTCCGCGGGCGCCTTCTCCGCCAGGCCCGCGTTCCCGTGTCCGAGCACCGACGCAACGGAGTTGATGTCTCTTCCCCTGTTGATCTGAATTGCCGCCCAGGTATGCCGCAGCTGCTGGGGCGTCACTTCCCTGCCAAGGATCCTGAGCGCCTCGTGCTTGATCCTGTTCGTCACGGAGATGCGGCTGTACGGCTTTCCGTGATGCTCGAAGAGCCAGGTCTGTCCCTGGAAGTATTTCTTGATCCGCTCCAGGAATGCCTTCTTGACGTAGATCGTCCGCTCGCGTGCTCCCTTGCCCTTGACCCGGACCTGCATCAGCTCGCCCTTCGCGGGTTTCAGGTCCGCGACCTCCAGGTGAAGCATCTCTGACACCCTGACCCCCGTGCTCACAAGGAACGTGACCATGAGCCTGATTGTCGCGTCCTTCGTGTGCCGCACCAGCTTCCTCGCCTCCTCGACGTCGAGCACCTTGGCGGAAGGGACGGACATGGTCTCGATCTTCTTCAACCTCACCGACTTCAGGAGGTCTTCCAGGCGGTATTTCCGCCGCAGGCTGCCGGCGAAGGCGCTCTGCTTGAACGCGTAACGGACCCGGCTCCGGGCCGCGGCAATCTTCCTGTTCACGGTCGCCGGTGAATAGCGCCTGCCCTCGTGCTCCTCATCCAGCCATTGCGCGTACTGCTTGAACCCTTCCACGAAAAAGAGCTTTCTCCGCCTGACGAACTCAATGAACTGCCTGACGTCGAGCCGGTAGATGTCTCGAATTCCTTCCAGCTCCGCAAGAAGCGCTTCCTGTCCTTTCATCGGCTCGCTCGTTTCCCCCATACCCTGCACCTCCTGTCCGTGCAAACCAGGTTTCTTGTTGTGTAATGTAACAGATAAGAACAATGGGGTCAAGGTCCGCTGCGGACAAAAAAGGGGGCCGACCTGCCCCCTTTTTCAGTTCCTGGAATCGATGTTAACGGTCGCGGTATCCGCCGCCGCTGCGGGCGGGACGATCCTCGCGGGGCTTGGAGAGGTTGACGGTGAGGCTTCTGCCCTCGTGCTGCGTCCCGTTGAGGGCAGCGATGGCCTTCTCGGCCTCTTCCTGAGTCCCCATCTCGACGAAACCGAAGCCGCGTGAGCGGTCGGTGTCCCGGTCCATGACGACCTTCGCGGATTCCACGGTCCCGTGGCCCGCGAACAGCTGCTGCAGCTGCGAGTCAGTGACGGTATAGGAGAGTCCGCCCACATACAGTTTCTTGTTCATGTACTCCTCCTTGGAGTGGAAAGCATCTTCGCCCTTTTCTTCGCACCATCCAAGGAGCAGAACTTCGCAGGATCTTGGTGGGATACCGCTGTCCGGTCGGGTGTTCCTTCGGGGGGTAGCATCGGAAAGGTCCGAATGGTCGGGCTTTGTTCAAGCCCTCGTGTAGTCACTGGTTCAAGGATGCACGATCCATCGACGAAAGTCAAGTGTCCCTTTGGAAAAAGGACTATATTCGTGATGTCGAAGAGTTTCATGCGGCGCTCCGGAGGAGGACGAAAATGCTTGCAGGAAAACCGGAGGCGACACGGGTCGCATCGACGCCTCCGCCGGGAACTTCCACAATTCCAAGAGCGGAGAAACCGGCCTGGGTCGCGGACCTGAAAAGATTCGAGAAGACCAGCGTTTCCAAGGTCACCGGGCAGCTTCTCAACACCCTGCTCCCGTACGCGGCGCTGCTCGTCCTCATGTACCTCACCATGTCATGGAAGATGCCCTACTGGATCACATTCCTTCTCGCCGTGCCGGCGGGCGCCCTGCTTGTACGGATTTTCATTTTTTTCCACGATTGCGGGCACGGGTCCTTTGTCGCCTCGTCGATCGGGCAGAAGATCATAGGAAATATCCTGGGACTGTTCACCTTCTCGTGCTTCTCGAGCTGGCGGTTCTCCCACGGCATACACCACTCGACGTCAGGAAACCTGGACAGGCGGGGGGTTGGTGACGTCTGGACGATGACGGTCGAGGAGTACGCGGCCTGCACGCCCTTCAGGCGCCTGCAGTACAGGTTGTTCCGCAATCCGTTCATCATGTTCGGGCTGGGACCTTTCTTCTCGTTCATGCTCATACAGCGGCTGCCGCCCCGCGGAGCAAACCGGAAGCAGGTCCTGAGCGTCGTGCTCGTCAACGTGGTGATCGCGGGGATCGTCGTCGCGGCGAGCTTCACTATCGGGCTCAAGGCCTACCTCCTGATCCAGATGCCCATCATGTTCCTGGGAGGAGCGGCCGGAGTGTGGCTTTTTTACATCCAGCACCAGTTCGACCCCTCCTATTGGGCGCGATCAGCGGAGTGGGAGTCCATGGACGCCGCAATGCAGGGATCTTCGTACTACAAGCTGCCGAAGGTGCTCCAGTGGATTTCGGGCAATATAGGATTCCACCACGTCCATCACCTCCGGCCTCGTATCCCCAATTACAACCTTCAAGCGGCCCTGAACGCCACACCCCAGCTGCAGCTTCCCGATCCCCTCCTCCTGTGGCCCAGCCTGAAATCCGTTCGACTGAAGGTCTGGGACGAGCGGAATAAATGCCTTCTCACCCTCAGGGAGGCGACGCGACACCTGCGGCAGCGCCCAAGCCTGGCATAGAGAAGAGGATATCGATCGGCAGGGATACCACCGCATACGCAAATTTCCCAGGAGAGTATTGCTCTCGATGCCCGATGGAGCGATACTCGCGTGTGCGGCCGAACGGCGACCCCGATACCTACGGGGAAAGGCAGGATGACTGAATGGTGGACCGCATCGCAATGATCGAGCCCCAGAACGATCACCTTCATATCTTCTCGAAATTCGAGCTGCCCCGGCTCGGGAGCGTGCTCCTCGCGACCATCCTCAAGAGCATCGGCAAGGAAGCGAGCGCCTTCTTCCTGAAGGCGGACGACGTGCTTGCCCGCAACATTCAGGCGGACCTCGTGGGGATCTCGACCATCAGCCCGACGGCCCCGAGCTCGTACCGCATTGCCGACTATTTCAGGGCGCGTCACATCCCCGTGGTGATAGGGGGACCCCATGCGACCTTCCTTCCGGAAGAGGCGCTCCGGCATGCGGACTTCGTGATCGCAGGGGAAGGAGAAACCGCGCTGCCTCGGTTGGTGCGGGCGCTTGACGGAGACGGCGACCTTGCAGACGTGCCCGGCCTCGTCTGGATGCAGAACGGCTCTCCGCGCCAGAACCCGAGCGCGGCGCCCGTGCAGAACCTGGACTCCCTGCCCTTCCCGGATTTTTCGCTGCTCGACTCGGGGAAGGGCAGAGGCGTGGGTGTCGGCGTGGCGAGGGTGCTCCTGCCCATCCAGACTTCACGGGGGTGCCCCTACGACTGCACCTTCTGCTCGGTGACGCAGATGTTCGGCCGTCACTACAGGCGCCGCAGCACGCGAAGCGTCCTCGAAGAGCTTTCGCGCTACGAACACGCACGGCGCGCGCCCTTCTTCTATGATGACAATTTCGCTGTGAACAGCGGTCTGGCCAAGGAGCTCCTGCGCGAAATGATCGACCGAAAACTGGGTTTCAAATGGACGACCCAGGTGCGTGCCGACATCGCGAAGGATCCCGAGCTGCTGGACCTGATGGTGGAGGCCGGGTGCACCGCCCTGTACATCGGGTTCGAGTCGGTCAATCCCGGAGCCCTGCGGGAGATGAAGAAGAACCTCTCGGTCGAGGAAATGAAAACGACAATCGGAGAGCTGCGGAGAAGGAAAATCCATGTTCACGGAATGTTCGTCCTCGGGTTCGATTCGGACACTCCGGAGAGCGTGCGCGCCACGGTCTCCTTTGCTCTTGAGGAGAAAATAGATTCCGCGCAGTTCCTCATCCTTACGCCGATTCCGGGCACCCGGCTGTACACCGAGCTGGAGAGAGAAGGCAGGATACTTGACCACCGCTGGGATACGTTCGACGGCCACCACGTGAAATTCAAGCCGAACAATTTCTCGCCGCTGGCGCTCCAGAAAGCTCAGATCGACGCCCACGCCCGATTCTATTCCCCGACCCAGGTCGCGCGGCGGCTTGCCCGAGGCCGCATTGTGGGATTCATCATCGGGATGTACGCGCACTCGCTCAATCGCCGATGGCAGCATGAGGAGGCGGAATACATGCGCTCTCTGATGACGGGCTGAGCTTCCTTCCCGGCGTCCCGATTTGTCTTGCTTCCCCTTCCCTGGGCTCTGCGGACACGATCAGAGGGCCGGTAGCGATTGCCGAGCGAATGGGCACATCGCTGTCTTCCTGCGGATCGGCTGTCTGAGAATCAGAGCAGGGGCCGGAAATCCTGATCAGTGATCCAGCGCTTGTCCGACCAGGCGCGGAATCTTGTCACCCAGGGGATCGTCCTTCGAATCGAATCGGGCAACGACGGCGCCCTTCCGATCCACGAGGAACTTGTTGAAGCTCTGGGTGATCTTCCCTGCAAACTGGGGGTTCGTTTCCTTCTCAGTGAGCCAGGCAAAAAGGGGATGCACATCCTTCCCCTTGACGGAGGTCTTGGAGAACAGCGGAAAGGAAACGCCGTAGGTGCTGGTGCAGAAGCTCTTGATCTCGGCGTCAGTGCCCGATTCCTGCCTCCCGAAGCTGCTTGTCGGAAATGCCAGGATCTCGAATCCGCGATCCTTGTAGCGGGTGTACATCGTCTGGAGGTTCTTGTACTGGGGCGTCCATTCGCAGTTGCTGGCAACGTTCACAATGAGCAATACCTTGCCTGCGAACTCAGACATTTTTCGCTCGTTCCCGTCGATGTCTTTCGCCGTAACGGAGTAGATGTCGCTCATCCTTCAAAGATAGTCACCGCAGGCAGAAAGAGGAAGAAAATAACTCTCTCAGCCGCCGATCGGTTGCCGCCTCCCGCGATGAAGGCCCGGGTATGCAATCGGTATCATCACGGGCCGCCTCTGCGGCCCCGCGGGCCTCTCCGCCGCGAACTTGAGATAGGGGACGATCGCCTCGTTTTGATACTGCCCTGTTCCGTCATAGGTGATGCTCACCACGGGCACGCCGGTCAGGCGTTCGATGTCGTGCGCCATCGCCTCCGTGACCATGGAGGGGCAGCAGAACGCGGGGCTCGCCTGGACAAAGAGCGCCAGATCGGGATGAACGCGCACCAGGTGAAAGATTTTCATGAGGTTGTCGAATGATTCCCCCGCGTGCTCCGGCCTCAGGCCGAGCTCCCGGATGAACAGCTCGCTGCCCGTGTCCGTGACCTCGGGTTCGGCATCCAGGAAGCGCTCAAAATGCACGCGGCACCTGCTGCCCATGGTGTCGGCGAGCAGCCAGAGGGCCCGGTAGGTGAGGGTCCGAAAGTGCTCGCCGGCGAGCGACCATTTGCGAAAGTACGATTCCGCAATGAACCGGATGTATTCCGTGTAGGGCGTGGTGATGGCCTCGCCGCCGGCATCTTCGATTGCGCGGATGAGCCGCTGGTTCATGACGTCGTTGTCGCGCACGTACAGGTCGCCGAATATCGCCACCGGGGGCCGCCGCTCCTCCGCCGTGATGGTCACGGCATCGAAATGGCCGGCGGCGAGTCGGAGAGCCTCGTCCTTCTGCGTTCTGCCCTCGAAGGCGGGGACGAGGATCTCCATTGCCCGTGCGATTGCCCGGTCGGTTGCGCCTGGCGAAGTCTCGTAAGGCCTCAGGCGGCAGCCCACCCGCCGAAGCAATCCGCCCGCCAGGTAGGCCTTGTAGCAGTTCACGGTCGCGCGCCGGGAGATATCGAGATAGAACATGTCCCCCGCGTAGACTTCCGTGTGCTCCATGCCGCCCCCTTCCGCTTCCATCAGGCTTTTCAGGAAAGGGACGAACATCCCGATATTGCACGAAAGGGTGGACCGGGGCATCCAGATGGCGGTTTTCGCTGGATCCAGCCCGCGTGTCCGCACGTACTCGATGGTGTCCTGGGCGATGATGTTCAGGGGGAGGCACTGGCCGGTGTTGTGGCGCATGGCCTTCCTGATGACATCGGGGTCCTCCTCCAGCACCCTTGCGTCCACTCCTTCGCGGCGAAGATTGGCGGCGAGCAGCGGGTTGACGAGCGGATCCCAGTTGGGGAACAGCAGGGTCCTGCCATTGAGCTTCGTGGTTGCCCGGGGCACAACGGGAAGCTGTCGGGACAATGATGGTTGTTCCTGCCGCCGGTGCGATTCACGCTCGGCATGAT
This sequence comes from Spirochaetia bacterium, assembly GCA_049515615.1. Lineage (GTDB taxonomy): Bacteria > Spirochaetota > Spirochaetia > SZUA-6 > Fen-1364 > Fen-1364. The sequence continues at coordinate 17,813 of JBEKTX010000011.1, read as the reverse complement.
TCCGGAATGAGGCGACTCCTGCTTCGATCCGGGTTTCATATCCGAGGGTGGAATCGTGATCGTCGAGCTGCAGGATGAGGTAGGGTTTTGCCTTCGCGTCGAGGATGCGCTTGAAGTACTCGATGGCAAAGCTGTCGGGACTGCACTTGAAGGATGTGCAGAGGACGGGGTAGAGACCGGGCGTATCGGCCACGACGCACGCCACTTCCAGGATCCTGGCCGCGTGCAGCCAGTGGACCATGGCCAGGAGCGGCGCGATCCTCTCCACGTCCTGCGGCCCGTACGGAATCATGTCCTGGTAGAAAGCCTTCACCCCGAGGGAACCGAAGATCTCGGGGATTCCCTTGCTCATCTCGGGGGAAAGCACGTTGTACGGGCGTCCGAGCAGGACAACCGATGGTTCCCTGCCGTCCGCCGTTTCTTCGCGAAAACGCTGCTGGAGGAGCCGCACGGCCTTGTCGTACGCGGCGCTCGCGTGCTCGAATGCCTCGCCCACGGCATCGAGGCCCAGCTCCGTCAGCCCCGCCTTCTGGAGAGACTGGTGCAGATCGCGCTTGGTGCGATCCCGCCACCTCGTCCAGCTCACCTGGGGCATCAGGCAGCGTTCTCGAAGCCCTGAATCCCCCGCGCCCGAGGCGAGCGCCGAGCTGAACTGGGTGTAGTAGCAGTACACGCGCGGATCGTGCGTCCCGGGCCTGCTTTCTTCAAAAAAAACCGGCAGGAAGATCCAGTCTGCCTTGTCGCTCAGGTATTTCACGTGCCCGTGCAGGGCCGCGAGGGGAGCGCAGAACTCGGCTCCCTGCACCTCGCGCCCGAGGGTGATGCCGGCGTCCAGGGCTTCGCTCGTGACGAATGAAATACCGAGCTCAGAGAAGAACATTTTCCAGAGCGGGAGCTCGCCGTACAGGCCCAGTGCCGCCGGAACTCCGAGCACGGGTCCGTTCTTCCCGGAAGACCGGGCCTGTCGGAGCGGCGCGAACGCCCTGCGGCGCTCCTTCGGGAGGTTGAATCCGGACCGATCCCTGTCCACGTACCGGGCCACACCGTAGTCTCTCCCGCACAGGAAGCCGTAAGCCACGGTAGCTCCCGCGATCTCGGCCACCCGCAGCCGGCAATGGTTCCCGCACAGCTCGCAGGTTTCCACGCGCACGGGAATCTCCGCGCGAAGGGCGGGCAGGCCGAGAAAGCCGGAACGCTGAATTCCCTTTTCGGCAAGCAGCAGTGCGGCGCCGAGCGCTCCGGTCAGGTGACAGTACCGCGAGACGAGGATCGGCTTTCCCAGGCCCTGGCGGAACGCCGCCACGAGGGCCCCGTTGCGCGCGGTGGCTCCCTGGAATGCAATCCGCTCACCGATGGCCGCGCCGCGCGCCACTTTCGTGAGGTAGTTCTCCCGGACGCTGAACAGAGCCGCCGCGAGAATCTCCTCCGTCGAAAAGCCCTCGGAAACGAAATTGTTGATGTCCCGCTCCATGAACACCGCGCACCTGTCGCTGGAAAGCGGCGCCCGGACCCCCTGCACCCGGCGTTCGTAGTCGGACAACTCGCAGCCCAGCCGGCCCGCCTGCTCCTCCAGGAAGCTTCCCGTGCCGGCCGCGCAGACGGTGTTCATGTGGGAAAAGGTGACCATGCCGTCCCGCATCGTGGTGAACTTGGCGTCTTGACCGCCGATCTCAATGATCGTGTCGATACGGGGATCCAGTGCGTAGGCGGCGCGGGCATGGGCGGTGATTTCGTCCACGACGAGATCGGCCTTCACGATGGACCCGATGAACTTTCTCCCCGCCCCCGTGGTGCCCACGCCGAGAAAGCGCAGCGTGATGCGGGCCCGTCCCTGCCAGTCCTCGAGAGCCTCGCAGATGGCCTGGACCGCGGTGAGCGGAGAGCCCAGCGTGCGGGTGTAGAAGCCCGCCACCGGCTCGAGCCCCGTGTCGATGATGATCGCCTTGGTGGATGTGGAGCCGACGTCGATCCCCATCTGAACGTCGAGCTCTCCTCCGGGTCCGCACGGGGAGTAGACGTCCACCTCGACGGGGTGAACGACGGCGTGTCTCCCCGCGGCGAACTGGTAACGCTTTTCTCCATCCCGCGCTGCGCCTTCGATTCCCTCCAACGCGAGCGGCTCGAAAAAATATTTCTTTTCTTCGTCGTGCGAATCCAAGAGCATTTCAGGATCCAGAGGGAATGGCTCCCCGGCCTTTCCCTCTTCGGCCAGGCAGAGCGCCGCCCCCACGGCCCCGAGGATCGGCGCATCCGGATCGGACAGGAGCGGGGCTCCAAGTATTTGCGCCAGGTGTGCGCGCACGGACTGGTTCAAGGCGACACCGCCGGCCAGCATGAGCGGCTGCTCGGGGCTCTCACCGCCCAGCAGGGTATCTGCAATGTTCTGCGCAAGGCCGCGGCAGAGCCCATCGCATATCTCCTCCAGCGAGTAGCCTGCCTGCTGGGCATGGACGAGGTCGGTGCGGGCGAATACCGCGCAGCGCGTGGAGATCTTCGGGGCCGTGGTCGTGCACGCCAGGGCGCGCCGGACCAGCTCCTCGATGCCGGGGAATCCCAGCCTGCGGGCCTGCTGGTCGAGAAAACTTCCCGTGCCGGCGGCGCAGGAGGAATTGGAACGGGTGCCCCGGTAGTCGCCCTCGCGATCGAACCGCACCATGCCGAACCGCTCCCCTCCGACAAAGATGATCGTTCGGAGATCCGGATGCCGGCGGCGGCAGGCTGCAATCAGCGACACCTGGGGGTCGTACCGGTGCGCGCGTTGCAGGAAATTCGGGCTGCCCGATGTGAACGCGACCCGCGAAACCTGCGCTGCACCAATTTCTTTGACCATGGAGCGCAGGCAGTCGCGGACCTTCCCCCTGTGGAAGCGGTAGACGGCGCTTCGTAATTCGCCTGAGGATTCGATCAGAGCCGCGGAAATGCACACGGAGCCGATGTCGACCCCAAGTATCCCTGGATCGAGCATAGCCTGCTACCGTATCATGAAAACATTCAGTTGTGGAGGAATTCCGTCAACCCTCGGGCCGGAACGGGTTCACGGCCGCCGATTGCAGCGGGACCGCGGCGAATGGAACGTCAGCCTTTTACTGCGCCGGCCGTCATGCCCTTGATGAAGTATTTCTGGAGGGAGACAAAAAGGATCGATATCGGCAGCGCCGAGATCACAATCGCGGCCATGGCTGACGTGTAGTCGCTTGTCTGCTGCGAAAAGAGGTTCTGCATCGACAACGTCAGGGTTCGCCTGCTGCTGTCGCTGACGAACAGGCTGGCCATCAGGTAATCGTTCCAGATCAGGAACGCCTGCATGATGATGAGCGTGGCGATGGCGGGAGTGAGAAGAGGCATGACCACCCTGAAATAGGTCCGGTAGACCGAGCAGCCGTCAATCCTGGCGGCTTCCTCCAGCTCGACGGGCACGGTGGACATGAAACTGGTCATCAGGAACACGCCGAAGGACATGCCGGTGGCGACATACATGAGCACCACGCCATAGACGGTATTCGTGAGATGCAGCGAGTAGCCAATGATGTAGATCGGCAGGAAAAGGGCCTGGTAGGGGATGAGAATCCCGATGATGAAATACACGTACGAAAACTTGAAGAACCTGGTCCTGTTGCGGGCAATCGCCCAGGCCGCCGCCCCTGACAAGAGCCCCAGAATCGCGACCGACAGCACCGTGTACGCGAGAGTATTCATGAACGTTCGTCCCAGGTCGAGCCGGTCGAATGCCACGAAATAGTTGTTCAGGCTCGGAGCATGAGGCAGGGCAAGCGGATATCCAATGTACAATTCGCGCTTCGTCTTGAAGGAATAGTTGATCACCATGACCAACGGCAGGGCGAACAGGGCGACCACAATGGTCATCATCACCTGGAGGAAAACCTTGCCGGCGCGACCCCGTCCCAATGGAATCAAAGCTGCACCTCGCGCCTGCGCAGGATGCTGAGCTGGACGACGGCGACGACCAGGAGCGCGAGAATCAGGGTCATCGACATGGCCGAGCCGTATCCGTACTGGCGTCCGCTGATGGCCGTGCTGTAGATGTGATAGACGATGGAACTGGACGCCCGGCCGGGGCCGCCATTGGTCGAGGATACCATGAGATCGTACACTTTCAGGGAGCCTATGGTGATTCCCACGATGCAGATCGTGAATGCCGGGCCGAGCATGGGCACGGTGATCGAGCGCAGCTGCCGGAGCGGAGAGGCGCCGTCCACGCGTGCCGCCTCGTAGAGCTCCGTGGGCACGGTCTGGAGGGCCGCCAGGTAGATCAGCATCCAATACCCGATCCACTGCCAGTTGTTCGCGATCAGGAGACCCGTGAGAACCGTCTCACCGCGGCCGAAAAGCATGAAGTTGATTCGCGTTCCCAGCAGTGTGTTGAGGGCGGGCAGAACATTGGAATACATGCGCAGCCAGGTGAAACCGACGACCACGGGACTGATGAGACAGGGAACGAACAGGATAGTCCGATAGAGCTTCTGGGCCTTCAATCCCTTGTCGAGCGCCACGGCGAACGAGAAGGCGAACACGTTCTGGATGATCGTGTTCCCGATGGTGAACTTGATCGTAAACCACCACGCGTCGCGTACGTAGGGATCGCTGAGTGCCTTCCCGTAATTGCCCAGGCCCACCCAGGGGAGCGTCCGGGTGAAGCCGTTCCAGCTCGTGAGCGAGTAGCGCAATCCCAGAAGCATCGGCAGGATCAACCCGACGGAAAAGATCAGCATCCCCGGCAGAACGAGTGAAACATATTGCAGGCGCATGCCGTGTGTGAGGGAGTTTCTTGGCATTCCCGAAGATCCCTTTCAAAAACCGAGGGAATACCACCAGACGGCATTCCCTCGGTATTCTAAGCCGCTTCTCTGAAAGATTCTATGGCCTGCTGTTTGCCTTTCTGGCATCGGCGGCCTGCAGGGCCTGGTCGAGCGTCATTTTGCCAAGCAGCCACGACGCAATGTCCTTGGCGTTCTCGTCCTGGAACCCGCCCCATACCAGCTGGTTGTTTCCCGTGCCGGCATCGACGATCATGCCTTTTGCCACGAATGCATCGATGTCGGTCTGGCTGGGGTTCTTGAAGGTAGGGCTGACGCCTTTCAGCATGGAAGCCGTCTTGGTCTGGTCATAGATCTTCTGCGCGAGAGCCTTGTCTCCGGTGACCACCTCGAATACCTTGTCCACGGCATCAGACTGCCTGGTCGTGGCGCTCTTCATGTAGGTGATATTCGGTTCGAAGATGAGCTTTGCATTGCCCGTCTGATTGGGGAACGGGAAGATTCCGAAGTCGAAATCCGGATCGACGTCGAGGAAGTTCTGGATGGACCAGGAGCCCGACACCTTCATTGCCGCCTTGCCCTGCACGAGTCGGGCGTCGCACTGTGTCTGCTCAAGCGAGAATGTCTCGTCCTTCCACGTGTTGTCATAGATCAGCTTGTTGTACCCGTAGGCGGCCTTGAACTCGGGAGACGTGGCGTAGCTGACCTGCCCGGCCCGAAGCTTGTCGCCCCAGAGGGGGGTCTTGTTGAACACGTCGTTGATCGCGAATTGCATTGTAATGTTCCCGATGCTCCAGGTGTCGACGAAATGAGTCGCAAACGGGGTGATGCCCAGGGCGGTGAACTTCTTTATGACCTGCTGCAATTCGGCCTGCGTCCGGGGAATCGCGACATTGTTGTCTTTGAACAGCTTGCGGTTGTAGTACACGCCCTGGTACAGGGCGTTGAAGACCACACCGTAGACCTTCCCCTTGAATGAGCCGCTTCCGACGGCGGCGGGCAGCACGTTCTTCAGGTAGGGCTTGCCGGTGAGGTCCGCCAGCACCTTCTGCGATCCCCACGTCGCCACGTCCTGCGCCTTGCCGATCATGATATCGGGCAGGCCGGATTGCATGTACTGCTGCATCTTCGGCTGGAAGGTCTTGCCCCAGTCGCCGACATCCCATTCCATCTTGATGTACGGGTATTTTGCGGCAACCGCCGCGTCGATGTACTTTTCGATGCCGGCGTCCGTCGTGGATTGGCCTGCCAGCACCTTCAGTGTGACGGTTGCCTGGCCCCAGGCCGGGAACGAAGTCGCCACCATCGCCAGCGCCAGTGCAAGAATGATGAAGCGCGTCTTTTTCATGGACTCTCCTCCTTCGGATGGATTCGGACCTGATGTCCTCGCTACCACCCTCGCATATCCGCACAAGGGCCAGGTAGGACAAAATGGGAAAAATGGCTTGGACAAAAAGGGAAAAATGCGCGCCGAACCCCGCTCAGGGCGCGCTGAGCGAGCGATTCTGATCGGCGAAGCTCAACACCGCTTCCAGGCTCGATTTGCCCTGCAGCCAGTCGTACATCCTGGTGGCCACTTTCTCCTGGAAGGACCATATCAACTGGTTGTTGCCGATCGTCGCGTCGACGACCCGGCCGGCTTTCAGGTATCGGTCGATGTCGGGCTGGATCAGAAGGGGGACCTCGGGGCCGATGTTTTTCAGCAACGAGGATGTCTTGGTGAAGTCGAAGATTTCCGAAGCGAGCTCCCTGCTCTCGAAGATTGCATGCAGCACCTTGTCGACGGCGTCCGCGTGGGTGGTGCGAGAGCTTTTCATGAAGGTCATGTTCGGTTCGAAGATCAGCCGCGCATCACCCGTCGGATTGGGATACGGGAAGATCCCGACGTGGATGTGCGGTTTATCCACGTCGATGTTCTGCAGAGTCCATGACCCCGTGACGTACATGGCGGCCTCTCCCTTCGTGAACCGCTCGTCGCACTCGGTGAGGTCGATGGTCAATGCGTCGCTCCAGGTGTTATCCAGGATCGACCTCACATTGGCAAAGCACCGCTGAATGGCAGGGGAGGTGGAAAACGACACCTCCTTGACCCGGAACCGGTCACCCCATTCGGGCGTGGCGCTGAACACGTTCCCAAGAGCGAACTGCATCAGGATATTTCCTCCGTACCAGCTCTCCTCGAAGTGGGCCGCAAACGGCACGATATGTCTTGCTTTGAGCTTTTTCACCAGCGCCGAAAGCTCCTCCGGGGTCGCGGGCACATTCAGGCGGTACTTTTCGAAAAGATCCTTGTTGTAGAACACCCCCTGGTAGAAGGCATTGTAGGGAATCCCGTACGCTGTTCCCCTGATCGTGACCGCGGGCAGCGATGGTTCCCGGACGTACTGCATCAGGGAGGGGGGAATCGGGGCGAGATTGCCTGATGGAAAATAGGTGGCGACGTCCTGCGCCTTGCCGATCATGATGTCGGGAACGTCACCCGCGGCGAATTTCGCCTGCATCTGGGACTGGAATTTCTCGCCCCAGTCCATGCGCTCCCAATCAAGGGCGATGGCCGGCACGCGACTGGCGATCAGGTCGTTGATCATTTCCTCGATTCCCGCATCGGAGGTCGACTGGCCCGCCAGAACCGACAACAGCACCTTGCGCGGCTTCGTCTCTCCGGAATCAGACGCCCTGTTGCCATCGGAAGGCGAGCAACTCAACAGCAGAAGGCACGACACCAGTGCGCTGACGCCGATGCTCGCGCTCCTCATCCCCCTTCCTCCTCCAGGACACGGCTCTTGAATTCGCTGGGACTCACTCCCATGATCTTGTGGAACACACGATTGAAATAGGCATACTCCTCATACCCGACCAGATACCCTATTTCGGTGAGGGTGAGGTCTCTCTGCCGGATATAGTCGGCCGCCTTCTCCATCCTCTTCTTCGCAATGGCGAGCATCAGGTTGCATCCCGTCACCTGCTTGAACGCTTTGGAAAGGTAGGTCCGCTCCACTCTGAACAGAGTCGAGAGCGAGTTCAGCGAGATGTCATCGAAGTAATTCTCGGCGATGTACTCCTGCACCCGTCGGATCGTCTGCCTCATTGAATCGCCTCCTCCCGCAGGCATTGATTCTCCGAATGCTTCGTCGAGCATCTGCTCCAGGACGCTGCACACCTCCCCAATGTCGTGGTGATTCAGCGTCATGCCGAGGAGCTCGGTGATATTCTCCAGGGAGAGTGTCGAGCGCGGCGATGCGCCCGTGTCGCCGTGCTGGATGATCATGCTCGCCACGTATTCGGCGGCCTGCTTGACTTCGATCATGAGCCACCCGTCGCAGCCTCGCAGCCCGATCTGGTTGAAGATAACGTCGCGCGCCATGTGCTTGTCCCTTGACTGGATCGCGAACACCAGGCGCTTTTCGAGCTCGGGGTTGATGCGCTTTCGTACCAGCAGCTTTTGGGCGTCCTCGGCCCGGACGACGGCGCTCCGTTCGCGAAAGGCTCGCGCCATCAGCGCCGAGTGCGCTTCCTGGTAGGCGGGTCGCAGCCGGTTGAAGGAATAGTACGAACGGCTCACCGCCATGCTCACGCGGGAACCAGTGCATCGTTCCAGCTCCTGCGGCAATTGCCCGCAAAGGCGGGCGATCCTCTCCTTGTCCAGCTCTGTGAGAAGGATGAACTCGTCACGCGAGTACACGTTCTGGAACGCCACAGCTTTCCCGCCCCGCGCCTGCCGGGCCAGCAGATCCTTGACCTTGTACGAGAGAAGAGACATGTCCGAGGCGCTTTTGCGCGAGGACCGAGGCAGCTCGGTCAGCTTGATGAGGAGCAGGGTGAACACGGCAAACTCCAGCTCCAGCGCGGGAGCCCCTGCGCCGGAGCCGGCATCCGCATCCTCGGCGATGAGAGCGCTCAATTCACCATCCCGCAGGATCGAGGAGGCCCGCCGCAGTTTCTCCTGCATCTGGGACTGATCCCGCTCCCGCTCGCGGCTGCTGTTCAGAATGGAGAGTGCCTTGTCAAGCACGTCGAACAAGGCGCTCCTGGTGACCGGCTTCAGCAGGTAATCGACGGCCCCGTGCAGGAGGGCCTCGCGCACGAAGGCAAAGTCATCGTATCCACTGAGCACGATCACCGGCATCTGCGGGAAGCGCTCCTTGACGACCGTGATCAGCTCGTTCCCGTTGACGAACGGCATGTTGATGTCGGTGATCAGGATGTCGGGGCGTTCGCGCTCGATGATCCGAAGAGCCTCCTCTCCGTCTTCTGCCGGTTCGAGCAGCGAAAGGGGAAGTTTCTGCCCGGCGAGCAGGCTCCGGAGATTCTCCCGCACCCAGAACTCGTCGTCGACAATGAGGAGCTTGCACGCGGTGCTCACGACTGCGCCGCTTCCTTCCCCATCCGGGGCACACGCAGCGTCACGGTGCTCCCCTCTTGGAGACGACTCCGCACGGAAATGCCGTATGCTTCTCCAAAGAGAAGCCTGATGCGCGCGTTGATGTTGGCGAGCCCGATCGAGGTGCTCCTCCCGAAAGCCGCGGCATCCTCCTCTCTCAGCCCGCGGTTGATCCTCTCTGCATCCATTCCGACGCCATTGTCCGTGATGGAAAGGACCATGTCGCCGTTCTGGGCCGCGCCCTCGATCACGATTCTCTTGGCGCCTCGTTTGTTCACAAGACCGTGAGAGATCGCATTTTCCACCAGGGGCTGGAGCGAGAGTCGCGGAACTTTTTCCCCAAGCAGATCCTGGTCGATGTCAATCTCCAGCTCAATGCCGTTCTGGGTGCGCACATTCATGACATACATATAGTTCTTGAGATGGACAATCTCGTTTCCGACCGTGGAAAGGGGATCCTGCATGTCCATGCTGTAGCGGAATATGTTGGACATGGCCTGGCACAAGGTGCTCACCGTATGGCATTTCTGGGCGGCGGCCACGCTGCTCATGGTTTCAAGGGTATTGTAGAGGAAGTGAGGATTCACCTGCGCCTGGAGCGCCTTGTATTCGGCCTGTTTGAGGAGGAGCTTCGCGTTGTACTGCTGCCCCATCAGCTCCTGGATCTGATCGAGCATTTCGTTGATGGCCCGTCCCAGGGTGCCGATTTCATCGGAGCGGAGCCCGCTCAATCGCAGGTCCATCCGCCCGCTCTTGATTTCCTTCAGGCTTCTGACGATGCGCGTGAGCGGCGTGGAGAGCGAACGCGTGATCAATATCGCGGAGATGACGGCGACCGTGACGACGATCAACGCAATGATGAGCATGTTGCGCGTGAGCACCTTCTGGCTTTCCTCCAGGAGATACTGGGGTGTCAACGAATAGGATGTCAGGTTGTACTTCTGCTGGGGTATTTCGAGAAAAACGCTGTCCCGAATCGTCCTCCCGTCGTGCTCCGACCAGCCGTTCTCAAGTATCCTGGTCGACACGACGTCGAAATACTCCTTCTGCCGTCCCTCGAGCCTGCCGTAGCGGAGTGCCGGACGGTCTCCCCGCGGCTGGAGCCAGACGATCTGCCGCTCGGAATAGACGTATTTTCCAATAATGCGCATGAAGCTGTTCGTGTCCACGTCGCAGACGATGTAGCCGATTTTCCGCGTGACATTGTTGGTGTAGATCTTCAGCACGAAGCGGATGACGTCCCTGTCCCGGCTGGTATTGTGATAGCTGGACACCAGCATGACACGGTCGTCCGAATGCGCGTACTCGGAGACGACGCGCGCGTTGCTCGAGACCGGATCAGCATAGATATCCTCGGGATACTTGTAACGCGGTGTGGAGGCGCTTCGATAGTAGCTGAGGAGTCGATTGTCCATGCCGTAGATGTAGAGCGCGTTGACGCCCTGCGACGGATCGAACGCGGTGAGGGCCATCGTGTACGCCGCGCGGCTGTTTCCCGCCGGCGGGTCGTTCCCCGCCAATTGGCTGCCGAGCTCGCGCGAAAATGCGGCCTGGTTGTAGATCTTTATCAGGTTGTTCTCGTAGGACTTGATCCAGCCATAAAGCTCGTCCTGCATCCTCAGGAGAGAACTGCGGCTGGCATCCCGCTCCTGCTGAGAGATGATGGACGACGCCGAATACTGGAAAAACAAGGTCTGGAGAAACAGCGCGAGCAGGGTGCAGGAAAGGCAAAGCGCAAGAATCCTCGTTCTCATCTGGAGCACGGGCATTTTCTTCATCGCAGTCCCCGTCAGGACAGCTTGAGCAGCGCCGAGCCGTGGGGCGGCAATCGCCGCTCGACCAGACCCTCGGTTCTGCCCATGTCCTCCCGCTTCCAGAGATCGCGCGCGAATCGAGGCCCGGAGAGTCCCAGATCCCTCCACGTCGTGGAAACGGTGGCGGAAGAATCACCGACGTTGAACAGCGAGACGTAGACCGGCCCGGAGGGACTTCTCGCCGTCCAGACGATCCTGTGTCCCTCGCGGGAAACGGGGCGGCTCTCTATGCTTTCCTGATTCACCTCGAGCACCTCGGGATTTGTCAGCAGCGAAAGGGTCATCGGGTCGTTGTCTCGAAGCTCTCCTCCCACCATCAGCGGAGAGCGGAAAATGCTCCAGAGGGTCATCATCGTCACCTGTTCGTCGGGCGTGAAGCGCGTCATCCTGTCGGCGCCTCCCCCATCGACTGAGCGGATCCCGATGTGTCCCAGGGGCAGCATGTCGCAGTCAGGCCAATGTCCCGGACCTGAAGAGGAGTACCACTTTTCGCAGCGATCAAACATATCGAGGAGCAGCTCCCAGCGATCCCAGAAATCGTCCGTCATGCGCCAGAGATTCGCGCTCGACATGAAATCTCGCGCGAGCTCGAGGGGAGCCGGCCCCGGAGAGAGGCTCAGGACCATCGGCCTTCCGCAGGCGTCGATGGCCGATCGGATCAAGGCGATTTCCGCCGGATGCGATCCATAGATTCGCGAAGAGGCGATGTCGTCCACCTTCACGAAGTCCACGCCCCATTCCGCATACAGGGCGAACAGCGAGTTGTAATAGGACGGGGCCCCCGGAGCGTCAGGATCCACGCCATACATGTCCGTGTTCCAGGGACAAATGGAATTCGGGTGGGCGATCTCACGCGCATTCGAAGGGGTCCCCAGGACAGGGGAACCCGCGTGCGCGGCCTGACGGGGAATGCCCCTCATGATGTGGATGCCGAACTTCAGATCCAGATCGTGCATGAAGTCGGCCAGCGGCTTGAACCCTTTCCCGCCGGCCGAAGAAGGGAAGCGGTTGACCGCGGGGACGAGCCGCGACCATGCGTCCATTTCGAGAGGCACATATTTCCTGTACAGCGACGAGCTCGCGCCGGGTTCGTACCATTGAATATCGACGACGATGTATTCCCAGCCGAACTCCCTGAGGTGCGCCGCCATGTACTCGGCGTTCGCCCGTACCTCGTCCTCCCGGACGCTGGCCCCATAGCAATCCCAGCTATTCCAGCCCATGGGGGGCCTGAGAGCCCATTCGTGATGTCTCATGCGGGATCCAGTGTATCATGGCGATCGGAAACGAGGGTAGGACAAAACAGGAGAAAGTACTTGGACAAAATGGAAAATTCACGCCCCACGTTCTGAAGAGATCACTGGGGCACGAACCGCCAGAAAGAGGGGTCAACGTTTCTCTGCTCGATGCACACCGCACCCGCGCAACCGGGCGCCGGCAGCAGGTCACGCATCCACCAGACCGCGGTTGCACCGGTCGGAGCGTCCGGCTGCGGCAGCGCGACGATAAACCCCGATCGATCAAGTTCGCTCGGGGAAAGCGTGAACCGCGCGAAAGAGTCGAACAGGCCGAGCCCCACTGCTTTTGCGGCCGCCTCCCGACGCGTCCAGAGGAGGAAAAATGTCCGGATCCGTTCCTCCGCAGCGCGGGATCGCAGGTGCGCCTTTTCCTGCTCGCTGAAAAAGCCGTCGAGGATCGCTTCCATGTCCCGGACTTCCCGGACGCGCTCGATGTCGATGCCGACCCTCAGCCCCCGCGTGACGGCGATCAAGGCGAAATCCCTGGTGTGGGAAATGTTGAACTGGATTCCCGCCGAACGATCCAGAGACGGTTTCCCGGATGCCTCGACCGTGATGGGGAGCACGCGCGGGTCTTCCCCTGTGTACTGTGCCAGCACGACGCGCAGAGAGGCGCGGGCCTCAGCGCAGCGTGCGCGGTCGCCGGGACGAACGAAGCGGCTGCACTGTTCCCTCTCGCTCGTGGAGAGGACGCGTTCCAGGCGGCCGCGCGCGGCTGCCGGCAGGTCGAGAGAGGCGCGCCAGATGTGCAGGCTCCCCGGTTCTAGGAGAGGCTGCCGGGGAGGAAGAGCCCACGGTTCATCACCAGTCGACATGGGGTTTGATGATACGGGTCCCCGCGCGCCTTGACAACATCTCCCGGTTGCGGTTTATTGATGCATTCATGAGAAACCCGTCTGAAGTGAGAGTCGTCATTACCGGCATGGGCACGATCAACCCGATCGGCAGCAGCGTCGCGGAGTTCTGGGAAAACCTGATCAAGGGAAAATCGGGAGTCCGGCGCATCACAAGCTTCCCGATCAATGGCTTTTCGGTGCAGATCGCCGGCGAAATTGACCTGCCGGATCTTTCGCCGTATTTCAAGAATCGGAAGATGGCCCGGAGGATGGACCGTTTCGTCGTGCTGTCCCAGATTGCCGGAGCCCAGGCCATTCGGGATTCGGGCCTGGACGTGGAGAAGGCTCCCCACCGCTACGGCGTCATCATCGGCACTGGTGAAGGCGGCGCGGGGACACGCTATTTCAACACGAAAAAAATCGTCGAAGACGGGATGCAGTCCACATCCCCTTTCTTCGTGATGTGCATTCCCAGCACGGCATCGGGTTTTTTCGCCATGGAGTGGAATCTCCAGGGCCCGTGCTTCTCCGTGAACTCGGCATGCGCAACAGGAAATCATGCCTTCGGGGTGGCGTCCTCGCTCATCAAGATGGGAATGGCCGACGCGATATTCACCGGCGGCTCAGAGGCCGTGATCAACCCCATGGGCCTCGCGGCGTTCGGCAACATCATGGCCCTTTCGGAACGCAACGACTCTCCCGAAACCGCCTCACGGCCGTTTGACAAGGACAGGGACGGCTTCGTGTTGAGCGAGGCCGCGGGTGTGCTGTGCCTGGAGGAGCTGGAGCACGCCAAACGCAGGGGGGCCACGATCTACGCCGAGCTGACAGGGTACGGATTCACCTGCGATGCCCATGATCTGGTTGCGCCGCACCCCGAATCGCGCGGCTCCGCGCAGGCCATGCAGATTGCGCTGGATACCGCGCACCTGAATCGGGAACAGATCGACCTGATCAACTGTCACGCAGCCTCCACCGCGCTCGGAGACCTGGCCGAGAGCAAGGCCATCAACCTGGTGTTCAAGGAGCTGGCCGCAAAAATACCCGCGCACAGCACGAAATCGATGACCGGTCATCCGCTGGGCGCGGCCAGCGCCGTGGAAGCCATCGCCGCCATACTGGCCATCCAGCGGGGCGTGATCCATCCAACCATCAATCAGTTCGAGCAGGACCCGGGCATCGCGCTCAATGTGGTGCGCAACCATCCCCGGGAAAGCCGGGTGGATCACGTCCTTTCCAACGGTTTCGGGTTCGGCGGGCAGAATGCTGCCGTCACAATTTCACGCTTCACTGATTGAAGGCGATCCCCCGCAGGGCCTGAGCACCTACAGGAAGCAGACTTCGCCTATCGCCGCGCACGCGACCTTGCCATCCGCAATGAGCTGGCCGATCATGGTCGCGAAATAGTCGTCGTACTCCAGCTTTTTCGCAAACAGCGCGACTTCCCGCCCGGGCCGCACAGGCTCCAGGTAGTACGCGCCCACAATCCGCGTGGCCCGCACCTGCAGGGAATGGGCTTCGCGCGGGACCGCGGTGCTGCGGCTCTGCAGGAAATGGTGCAGGCAGAGACCCAGCTGGCCGATCATTTCGACTTCCAGGCAGCCCGGATACACCGGATACTCCGGAAAATGCCCGGCAAATACCGGATCGTCGGACGAGATGACGCGAGACCCCGCAATCGCCCCCTCGTTGAAGCTGATTCCCGTCAAACGATCGACGAGCAGAAAAGGCTCCCGATGGGGAAGGATCAGTTTTATCTCGTCCCTTCCCCACGCGAGGGGCGTGAGATCGGAAAGCGCGAAGAGCGGCTTCTTGCGATGCTGCCGAAGCAGCGCGTCGTAGTCCACTCTATGCGCGCAGACCTTTTGCAATGACGTCTTCGATGATGGTGAGCGCCGTGTCCATTTGCTCATTGGTGAACTGCGAGGACACGGAGATGCGGAACCGACGTGAATCCGCGGGGACCGCCGGAAAGTCGACGGGCTGGAGGAACAGCCCGCGCCGCTGAATCTCGTAGGCGAACTTGATGAGCTTCTCACCCGAAGAACCAATGATGATTGGAATCACCTGGGATTCGCTCCGGCCGAGGTCCAGCTTCAAGTCGAGGAGCCCTTTCTTCAGATAAGCGACGTTTTTCCAGAGCGCATCACGCAGGCTGGAGTCCCGGGTGGCCACCTCCAGCGCTTTCATCATCCCCGCCACGACCGGTGGCGAAGGCGCGCATGAAAAATTCCAGGGTGAGGAATACCCCTTGAGGTATGCGATGATGCGGGCGTTGGAACAGACAAAGCCGCCCACTCCGCCGAAAGACTTGCTCAAGGTCCCGAAGCTTACTCCCACTTCATGCTCGAGGCCGAAATGCTCGGCAACGCCGCGGCCGTTGGGGCCGAACATGAGGGTGGAATGGGCTTCATCGATGTACGTGGCCGCCTTGTAGTGCGTGCACACCTTCATGATCTCGGGCAGCCGCACGAGGTCCCCGTCCATGGAGTACACGCCCTCGAAGGCCACCAGCACGCGTTTGCCCTTGCACTTTTCCAGCATCGCTTCCAGGGAAGCAGGATCGTTGTGGGTGAAGAACAGCATCTTTGCCCCGGAGAGGGTGCCGCCGTCGATCAGGCTCTTATGGCACTTCTCGTCCAGGATGAACATGTCTCCCTTTCTCAAAAGCCCCTGGATGGCGCCGACATTCCCGCCCAACCCGCTGGAGAACAACAGGCAGTCTTCCTTCTGCTTGAACTCCGCCAGCCGCCGCGCGAACTCCACGTGCAGGTCGAAAGTCCCGGAGAGGAGCGGCGCACCCGACGCGCCCAACCCGTAGCGATCCAACGCCTCCTTGGCCGCCTGGATCACCTCTGGGTGCGATGAAAGACCGAGGTAGTTGTACGAGGTCATGTTGATGACCTGGCGGCGGTTCCCGTCCAGACTGCTCAGGACCTCCGTCCCCGCTCGGGGCGCGGCAAGGAGCTGCTGCCCGAAGAGTCCCATGGCCTCCCGGATTTTCGGATGCTCGATCCACGACTGGAAATCGCTCGGAGGGGCAAGGACGTCCGGGCTGTCGTTGAAGAAGAAATCCGCCAGGCTGAAACTGAGCGCCTTGTCAGCCATTTCCCTTGTTCACATATTCGAGGAACTTGTCGGCCAGCGCGTCGATGTTGTTGATGTCCGTCAACTCCGACCGTGGGACCTTGATTTTCAGCTCCCGCATGGAGGTGGAGACCACTTCGATCATGTCCAGACTGTTCGCGCCATAGTCTTTCATGGATTTCTGGGGGTCGATGCCGGCGGCGTCGATATCGTCGCTGTTCGCGGCGATGTTCTTCTTGATCACTTCGATCACCGCATCTTTTGTCATTGCGCGCTCCTTCTCTTGCTCAGGTTTTCTTAGTCGGAAGTCCGCTCCGACAGGTAGCGGCCCATGGCATTATCCCGGAAGGGCAGCCCGTAGTCAACGCTGATAATCTGGCCGTTCACCGCGTCCAGAAGCCCGCTGCAGAAGGCCAGGACGGCCTTGCCGCACTCTTCAGGGGTCAGGATCTGGCTTTCAGGGATGCCATGGGCCGCCATGTACGGGAAAAACTCCTCCCCGAAGATCGCCCGGAAGGAATCGGTGTTCACGGTGCCGAACCGCAGCACATTGACGCGGGATCCCTCGGCGAGAAGGCGCACGGAGAGGTAGCGGGAAAAGAATTCGAGAAGGGCCTTGGAAGCCGCCACAAAATCATATCCCGGGTAGAAGTGGTCCGGACCATCGCTGGAGATGGCAATGACGTACTTTGGATAGGCGCCGAACCGCTCCTTGATCCTCCGCGTATAATCGATGAGAGGCCAGGTGCTGTATTCCAGGGTCTTGAAGAGGGACCGCTTCTTGTAATCGGCAAGCGTGAGGGTGCGCAGCGCAAAGCTCACATTGCTGATGAAGATGTCGATCTTCTGAGCGGCCGAGGAAAGCTCCTCCATCAGGCGGCCGGTGTCCTGCTCGTCCGCCGCATCCGCCTCGTGGAATTGCGGGCGCAGGGCGCCGCGCGCCTGGAATTCGCGCGCCACTTCCTCCCGATCGGCGCTCCCCCACTTATATGTCAGGAACACCTGGGCGCCCGCTTCGGCGAGCGCGAGCGCCGATGCAAGCCCGATCCCTTTCGTCCCCCCTGTGATGAGGGCGGTTTTCCCCTTCAAATCCACGCCGACCATGCTTTCCGTTCCCCTTCCTCACTCCGGGTACAGCTCCTGGATCGTCCGGCGGGTCTCCGGGAAAGAGAAGCTGATGCGGTGCATCAGGTCTTCCTGGAGCCGTGCGTCGATCAGGAGCTTCTTCTTTCTCACGCTCAGGGCGTGCTTCAGGAGCGAGATGGACCTGTCGTCCTTCTCCGCGATCTGCTCCGCGATATCCCGGGCCCTGGTCATGACCTCGGCGCGGGGCAGGATATAGTTGATGTGAGTTCCCCTGTCCTCGAGCTCGCTGCCCCGGAAGCGCTTCCCCGTGAACATCATCTCACTGGCCAGGAAGGGACCGACAAGCTCGGCGAGCAACGTCGTGCAGCCCATGCCGGGAGTGAATCCCAGGCTCATGAAAACCGCCCCATAGCGGCTCTCCCGGGCGGCAAGCACGATGTCGCAGCAGAATCCGACCGCGAGGCCGCCTCCGATGGCATGGCCTTCCATGGCGGCAATGACCGGGAAGGAAACATCCAGGAGCCTTTCGCAGATCA